>JAEWFT010000026.1 GCA_023388715.1 Pseudomonadota bacterium | reverse complement strand
GCTGCGCGGTGGCGGCCGGCGCGGCGGCCGGAGCAGCGGTGCGGACGTCGGCGAGGCGCTGCTGGGCGGCGGCCAGCTCGCTGTCCTTCAGCGAGATCAGCGACTGCTGTTCGTCCTTGAGCTTCTCCAGCGCGGCCACCCGCTCCTTCAGCTCATTGATTTCGGCGGCCTTGGCGGCGATGTCCTCGTCGCGCTGGCGGATCTGCTGCTGCATGCTGCCCTCGCCCCCGGCGGCGGTGCCGGATCGTGTTCCATTGGCCTTGCCGGGCGCTGCCGCCGGCACGATTTCCAGGCGCGCTTCGCTGCGGCGCGGTGCAGCTGCCGCGGCGACGGCCGCCACGCGTGGCGCGGGCGCGGCGGGTCGTGCTGCAGGCGCCTCCGCGGGGGCGCTTCGGGCAGCGACAGGTGCAGCGGCAACCGTCGCTGCGGTGGCCTCGGGTTGACGCACCGCCCGACGCGCCTGCCGCCATTGCTGCATCTGCTGGCGCACCACCTGGCTGGCCTCGTCGGCGTCGATCGCGGCCACCTCGCTGCGCGATGGCACCCGCAATACCGCGCCGCGGCGCAGGCGGTTGATGTCGTCATCCAGGAAAGCATCCGGATTGGCGCGCAGCAGCGCCAGCATGGTCTGCTCCAGGCTTCCCGACTGGCGTATCTCCAGCTGGCTGGCGATCGCCGACAGGCTCTCGCCGCGCTTGACCGGACCATATTCGTTGCGCGATTCCGCGGCCGGCACCGATTCAGGCGCCGGTGTCGGCGTCATCGTTGCAACCGCATTGCTCCGCGCCGGCGGCGGCTCCACCGGAGCGGTCGCGACCGGTGCTGGCGCGCGCGCCGGCGGCGGCTCGGGGACGGGCTCGCGGGCTGGCTGGACGGGCACGGGTGGCGGGGGCGGCGGCGCGGCCACCACGGGGCGCTGCACCACCGGCGGCGCCGGTGTGGCCGGCATTTCGATCGCGGTCGGCACCGCCGCGCCCGCGGTTTGCGGCACGTCGATCAGCGCCGAATATTCCCGCACCAGGCGGCCCTGTCCCCAGTCGACCTCGATCAAGAAGTTCAGCACCGACTGCTCGACCGGCCGGACCGTGGTCACCCGGATCACCGGGCGCCCGCGCGCGTCGCTGCCCAAGCTGAACTGCAGGTCGGAGGCAGCACCGCTGGGCGGCGCCAGGCCGACCCGGCGGAAGGTTTCCGGCGACGCCAGCCGCGCCTGCAGCGCCTGCAGTTCCCCCGGCGTGGTCGACACGATCGGGATTTCAGCCAGCAGCGGCTGGTTGCGCTTCGACTTGACCTGGATCTGGCCCAGTCCCAGCGCCCATGCGTTGCCCGCGGCCAGCACCAATGCCGCCGCCACCGCGATGCGCAGTCTGCCGATCACAAGCTTCCCCTGGACGTGATGCCGCGTCGCACTCTAGCCGCGCGCCGGCTGGGGCGGCAAGCCGTCGGCCACCAGCAGCTCCGCAATCTGCACGGCATTCAGCGCCGCGCCCTTGCGGATGTTGTCCGCCACCACCCACAGGTTGAGGCCTTTCGGGTGCGAGAGATCCTCGCGGATGCGGCCAACGAACACCGGATCCCGGCCGGAGGCATGCGTCACCGGTGTCGGATAACCGCCAGGCCTACGCTCATCGACCACCTCGACGCCTGGCGCCTGCGACAGCAAGGCGCGCGCCTGCTCCGCGGTCACCTTGTTGCGGGTCTCGATGTTGACCGCCTCCGAATGACCGAAGAACACCGGCACCCGCACCGCGGTGGGATTCACCTGGATGTTGTCGTCGCCGAGGATCTTGCGCGTCTCCCAGACCAGCTTCATCTCTTCCCGGGTGTAGCCGTTGTCCTCGAACGCATCGATCTGCGGGATCAGGTTGAAGGCGATCTGCACCGGGAACTGCTGCGGGCTGATGTCCTGGAAGCTGAGCAGCTCGGCGGTCTGGCGCCCCAGTTCCTCCATGGCCGCGCGGCCAGCGCCCGACACCGACTGGTAGGTGGCGACGTTGACCCGCTCGATCCCGTAGGCGCGATGGATCGGCGCCAGTACCGGCATCAGCTGCATGGTCGAGCAATTGGGGTTGGCGATGATGCCGCGCGGACGCTCGCGCAGCGCCTCCGGATTGACCTCGCTCACCACCAGCGGCACGTCATCGTCGTAGCGGAAGGTCGAGGAATTGTCGATCACCACGGCGCCCGCCGCGGCGAACTTCGGCGCGTATTCCCGGGAGATGGCGCCGCCGGCCGAGAACAGCGCGATATCGACGCCGGCGGGATCGAAGCTGGCCAGCTCGCGCACCAGCACCTCCTCGTCGCGGAAATCGAGATAGCCGCCCGCCGAACGTTCGGAGGCCAGCGCCACCAGCTCGCCGACAGGGAAGCGGCGTTCGGCGAGGATCGCCAGCATCGCCTCGCCCACCGCGCCAGTCGCGCCCACCACGGCGACCTTGTACTTGTTGCCCATTGCTTGCCTCGTTGTGCTGTTGGGGTTGGCGGCACCCGGCATGCCGGGCCTGCCGCCATGATGCGACTACCGGGAAGGATCGCCGGAGTCGCCCGGAACGCTTGCGGGGATGCGCGGCGACACCGCGCCGACGTCCCCGCACTGCGCGCGATGGCGCAGCGCTTGGTCCATCAGCACCAGTGCCAGCATCGCCTCGCAGATCGGGGTGGCGCGCAGGCCGACGCACGGATCATGGCGGCCCGTCGTCACCAGCTTCACCGCGTTGCCGTCCACGTCCACGCTGTCGACCGGCAGGCGCAGGCTGGAGGTGGGCTTGAACGCGACGTGCACCACGACCTGCTGGCCGCTGCTGATGCCCCCCAGGATGCCGCCCGCGTGGTTGCTGCGAAAGCCGTCCGGCCCCATCGCGTCGCGGTGCTCGCTGCCCTTCTGCGCCACCGATGCGAAGCCGTCGCCGATCTCCACGCCCTTGACCGCGTTGATCGACATCATCGCCGCCGCCAGCTGCGCATCGAGCTTGCCGTAGACCGGCTCGCCCCAGCCCGGCGGCACGCCATCGGCCACGACCGTGACCCGCGCGCCCACCGAATCGCCGGACTTGCGCAGCGCGTCCATGTAGGCCTCCAGCGCTCCCACCTGCGGTGCATGCGGCCAGAAGAACGGATTGGCCTCGATCGCCGCCGCATCGAAGCCGAGCGGAACGATGTCGCCGATCTGCGACAGCCAGCCGCGCACGCGCACGCCGCGCTGCGCCAGCCACTTCTTCGCGATCACCGCTGCCGCCACCCGCATCGTCGTCTCGCGCGCGCTGGAACGACCGCCGCCGCGCGGATCGCGGATTCCGTACTTGTGCCAATAGGTGTAATCGGCGTGCCCGGGGCGGAACTGCGCCGCGATTTTCGCGTAGTCGCGGCTGCGGGCATCGGTGTTGCGCACCAGCAGGGCGATCGGGGTGCCAGTGGTGGCGCCCTCGTACACGCCGCTGAGGATTTCGACCGCGTCGGCCTCGTGCCGCGCCGAGGTATGGCGGGTCTTGCCGGTCGCGCGCCGCGCCAGGTCGGGGGTGAAGTCCTCCCCGGCGATCTCGATCCCCGGCGGGCAGCCGTCGATCACGCAACCGATCGCCGGGCCGTGCGACTCGCCGAAAGTGGTGACGCGCAGGAGCTGGCCGAAGGTGTTCAATTCAGAACAGGTCGCCCGGTGGCGTGCGCCGCGGCTCGCGCTGCCCGGCCAGGCCGGTGATCTGCGCGTTGTGCGCGACCAGGTCGGCGCAGGTGGCGACGAAGATGCCCATCTGCCCGACCTTGAACTCCACCCAGGCCAGCGGCAGGTCCGGCAGCAGGCGCACCAAAGCGCGCTCCGCCTCGCCGACCTCGCACACCAGCAAGCCGTCGCGGTGCAGGTGCAGCGGCGCGTCGCGCATGATCCGCAGCACGATGTCCAGGCCGTCGTCGCCGGCACGCAGGCCCAGTTCCGGCTCGTGGGCGTACTCGCGCGGCAGCGCGTCGGTCTCGTCGTTGGTGACGTACGGCGGGTTGGTGACGATCAGGTCGTAGTGCTCGCCCTGCAGGCCGGCGAACAAGTCCGACTTGACGAAGCGCACGTTGTCCACCAGCAGGCGCTTTTCGTTCTCGCGCGCCAGCGACAGCGCGTCGTCGCTGATGTCGGCGCCATCCACGTGCCAGTCCGGGTTGTAATGCGCCATCGCGATGGCGATGCAGCCCGAACCGGTGCACAGGTCGAGCGCGCGGCGCACCTCGTGGTCGCCCAGCCACGGCTGGAAGCCGGCCTCGATCATCTCGGCGATCGGCGAGCGCGGCACCAGCGCGCGCCGGTCGGACTTGAAGCTCAGCCCGGCAAACCAGGCTTCGCCGGTCAGGTAGGCCGCCGGGATGCGCTCCTCGATCCGGCGCAGGAACAGGCCCAGCACGTCCTCCTTCTCGGCCTCGGTGACCCGCGCGTTGCCGTACACCGGCGACAGGTCGTGCGGCAGGTGCAGGGCGTGCAGGGTGAGCTGGGTCGCCTCGTCCAGCGCGTTGTCGTAACTGTGGCCAAAGGTCAGGCCGGCGGCGTTGAAACGGCTGGCGCCGTAGCGGATCAGGTCGATGATCGTCTGCAGTTCTTCGGACATGGCCGGCGCCGCTGGGGAAGCGCCGCAGTATAGCTGCGGCGGCCCGGTATCATGGCGGGCCGTCCGTCCCGCGGTGCCCGCAAGATGTCCAAGCCTGCCGTCCTCCTGACCCTGGCCGCACTGGTCGCCGCCGGCCTCGGCCTGTGGGCCTCGCAGCGCGTGTACGGGCCGGCCGAGGAGCGCGCCGCACCCGCCGTCCCCGCCACCCGCGTGGCCACGGTCCTGCCGACCCCGCGCAGCGTGCCGGCCTTCGAATTGCAGCAGTCCGACGGCACGCCGCTGACCCAGGACGAGCTCAAGGGCCACTGGACGGTGGTCTTCCTGGGATTCACCCACTGCCCGGACATCTGCCCGACCACCCTGGCCCAGCTCGCCGCGGCGCAGAAGCAGTGGGCCTCGATCCCGCAGGCGCATCGCCCGCGCGTGCTGTTCATTTCCGCCGACCCCGAGCGCGACAGCCCGGAGCAGACCGGACGATACGCCCACGCCTTCCATCCCGAGACCCTTGCCGCCACCGCGCCGGTGCCGCAGCTCGAGCGCTTTGCCCGCAGCCTTTCGCTGGTGTTCATGAAGGTGCCGGGTGCCAGCGGCGAACCGCGCGACTACAGCATCGACCACAGCGCCGCGCTGGTGCTGCTGGATCCGCAGGGACGCTTGGGCGGCGTGATCCAGCCGCCGTTCGACATCAGCGCGGTGGCGGCCGATGTGGCGCTGCTAGCGGAAACATCGGCCGGAGCCGCGCGATGAGCCTGGTGACGCTGCTGACCTACGTACTGCCGCACCGCGCGTTGTCGGGGCTTGCGCGGCGGCTGGCGTACTCGACGCATCCGCGCACCAAGCAGTGGCTGATCGACACCGTCATCCGCAGGTTCGGGGTCGACCTGACCGAGGCCGCGCAACCCGATCCCACCGCGTATCCCAGCTTCAATGCGTTCTTCACCCGCGCGCTGAAACCCGGCGCCCGCGTGGCGGACCCCGACCCCGCGGCCTTACTGATGCCAGCAGACGGCCGCATCAGCCAGCTGGGGCACATCGCGCCGGATGGCACGGGCGATGGGCGCATCTTCCAGGCCAAGGGCCAGGGCTTCACTGTGTCGGAGCTGCTCGGCAGCCACGAGGACGCCGCCCCGTTCGCGGACGGACTGTTCGCCACCGTCTACCTCTCGCCGCGCGACTACCACCGGGTGCACATGCCGTGGACCGGCACCCTCCGCGAAACCGTGCACGTCCCGGGGCGGCTGTTCTCGGTCGGCACCGACGCGGTGGCCCATGTCCCCCGCTTGTTCGCCCGCAACGAGCGCCTGGTCTGCCATTTCGACACCGACTTCGGGCCGATGGTGCAGGTGATGGTTGGCGCGCTGCTGGTGTCCGGCGTGGAGACGGTCTGGGGCGGCGAGGAAGTCCCCGCCTACGGCACCGCGGTCACCCGCAAGGATTACCGCGGCAAGGGCATCACGTTGCAGCGCTTCGAGGAAATGGCCCGCTTCAACTACGGCAGCACCGTGATCGTGCTGCTGCCCAGGGCTGTCGCTGAGCTCAATCCCGACCTGCAGCCCGAATCGGCGGTACGCCTGGGCGAACGGCTGGCGACCCGCTGCTGACGGGTCAGCGCTTGGCGCGCGCGAAGCCGAACAGCCCGGCCAGTGGATGCGCGCGACCCTCGATGGCGGCGCGCAGCAGGCCGGCGCCCAGCATCGAATAGGTGATTCCATTGCCGCCGTAGGCCATCGCGAACAGCACGCGCGGGCCATGCTGCGGATGCGCCCCGAACCACGGCAGCCCGTCCTTGGTTTCGGCGAAGGTACCGCCCCAGGCGAATGCCGGGGCGACCGGCAGTTCGGGAAACAGCTTGCGCACGCGCCTGGCCAGCACGTTCGCCTTGCGATCCACCAGCGCGTCGCGACGGGCGGGGATGTCGATGACATCGTCCTCGCCGCCCACCAGCAGGCGATGGTCGGCGGTGGTGCGCAGGTAGAGGTAGGGGCGCGCGGTTTCCCACACGAGGGTCTGGCGCAGCTTGCCGAGCAGCCCCGGCTCGATCGGGTCGGTCACGAAGGCGTAGCTGCTTCGGTTGCGGGCAACGCGCTTGCGCAGGAATCGCTGGGCCTGGTAGCCGGTCGCCATCACCAGATGGCGCGCCGTCAGCAGATGCCCTTCGCTGGTTTCCAGCTCCACCCCCGCCTCGTCGGCGGCGATCCGCGCCACCGGGGTGCGGTCGTGGACCGCCACCCCTGATTTTTCCAGCTTCGCCAGCACCCGGTAGGCGAGCCGGTAGGGATCGACCCGCGCCGCCTTGGCGGACAGGATGGCGGCAGGCGCCGCGAAACCGTAGCGCTCCCGCACCGCGCCGGGCTCGAGCCAGCGCACGTCGAATCCATGGCGGGCGCGCAGGCCGAACTCCTCGCGCAGCGGCCGGAGGTCGCGCTTGCGGCTTGCGAAATACAGGCTGCTGGCGCGTGCAAACCCGACATTGTCGGCGTCACGGGCGACGTCGGCGAGCATGTCGATCGCCTCGACGCAGGAGCGGTAGGCCAGCAGCGCAGCGTTCTCGCCGTACTGACGGCAGAGATCGACCATGTGGGTATCGATCTCGTACTGCAGCATCGCGGTGCTGGCCGCGGTGCTGCCCCAGCCGGCATCCCGCTCGTCGAGGATGCAGACCGAGTGGCCATGGGCGGCCAGCTCGTTGGCGATCAGGGCGCCGGTGATGCCCGCGCCAAGTACGACTACGTCGCAATCATGGTCGCGGGCGAGCGGGGGAAAGGCGTGGGGCAGGCCATTGCTGACCGCCCAGAAGGGATAGCCGCTCTTCAGGTCCATAGGGGAGACCGGCCACGCCGCACCCGACGGTGCGGCGTGGTCGCCTGGGTCAGAGCATCTCGCTCCGCGCCTGCTCGGCGCGCGAGGCACCGATGGCGGTTTCGACCTTCTTCTCTTCTTCCGGGGGCGGCAGCACCGCGGGCATGCCCAGCGCCTGGATCCAGAGCTCGCGCATCCAGCCCTGGGTGTGGAACAGGTGGTGGTCTTCTTCCTGCTCGACTTCCTCGTAGGCGGCGCGCAGGGTCTTGCCCTCCTCGCCCGTGGCCTTCTCGCCGACGCGGCCCAGCAGTTCCCAGTTGCTGTGGTCCTTGGTTTCACCCAGCACCACGCATTCGCACGCCACCAGCTCCGCGGCCGCCGGCTCGCCCGCCGCCAAGGCCATCTCCATCGCCTTCACCAGCGACTTGCCAATGTGGCGCACCACCGCGCGTCCGGGGGTTTCCTCGTTGGGATCTATTCCCAGCGCCTGGCAGGCCCCGGTGATCACTTCCTGGTGGTGCAGGGTCTGCTCGAGGTACTCCTCCCACTCCTTCTTCAGGTCCTCGTTGATCGCGCACTTCAACGCGGTGCGGTAGATCTGCTCACCGCCATGTTCGGTTTCCACCATCTGCAGCATCAGTTCCTTCAATTGTGCGGCGTCATAGCGTGTGGCCATCTCGGTGTCTCCATGTGGGGTGTGGATGCGGTCCGGGCGCGGATCGGCTGTCGGGCCGCGGTGGCGCGGGGGAAACGCATTGCGCCGTTATGGGCCACCGCCTGTGTAAGGGATGTCAGCGGGCGCGCCTTGCCGTTCGCTTAACGCGCGCGGGTGGACGCTGGGCCTCTTTCTCCGCAGAAGGAACGTGCGCATGGCCACCCGCAAGACTCCCCCCAAGAGCAACGACAAGACCGGTCGCGCCATGCCCGAGGTCGGCAACGGGGGCGAACCCCACCAGCGCGACGACACGTTCCCGGACCTGACCACCGCCCAGGGCATCCCGATCGCCGACAACCAGAACTCGCTGCGCGCGTTCGAACGCGGCCCGACGCTGCTGGAAGACTTCGTCCTGCGCGAAAAGATCATGCACTTCAACCACGAGCGCATCCCCGAGCGCATCGTGCACGCGCGCGGCTCCGGCGCCCATGGCTATTTCCAGCTCCACAAGTCGCTGGCGAAGTACACCACCTCGCGGCTGCTCACCGAGACCAAGGTACGCACGCCGGTGTTCGCCCGCTTCTCCACGGTGGCCGGCGGCGCCGGCAGCGTGGACACCCCGCGCGACGTGCGCGGCTTCGCGGTGAAGTTCTACACCCAGGAAGGCAACTTCGACCTCGTTGGCAACGACTTTCCGATCTTCGCTATCCAGGACGCGATGAAGTTCCCGGACTTCATCCACGCGGTGAAGATGGAACCGGACCGCGCGTTCCCGCAGGCCGCGAGCGCCCACGACACCTTCTGGGACTTCGTCTCACTGACGCCCGAAACCTGGCACATGACCATGTGGGCGCTGTCGGACCGCGGCCTGCCGCGGAGCCTGCGGATGATGGAAGGCTTCGGCATCCACACCTTCCGGCTGGTCGACAAGGACGGGCGCTCGACGTTCGTGAAGTTCCACTGGCGGCCGCAGCTGGGCGTGCAGTCGCACATCTGGGACGAGCACATGAAGATCCAGCATGCCGACAACGACTTCCACCGCCGCGAGCTGTTCGAGGCGATCCAGGCGGGCGACTTCCCGGCCTGGGACCTGGGCGTGCAGCTGTTCACCGAGGAACAGGCAGCCGAATTCCCGTTCGACCACCTGGATGCCACCAAGCTGATTCCCGAGGAACTGGTGCCGCTGCAGATGATCGGCACGATGGTGCTCGACCGTTGGCCCGACAACTTCTTCGCCGAAACCGAGCAGGTCGCGTTCTGCCCCGCGAACATGATCCCGGGCATCGACTTCTCCGACGATCCGCTGCTGCAGGGCCGGCTGTTCTCCTACCTCGACACCCAGCTGAAGCGCCTGGGCGGGCCCAACTTCACCCACATCCCGATCAACGCGCCCAAGTGCCCGTTCGCCAACCACCAGCGCGACGGCCACATGCAGATGATGGTGCCCAAGGGCCGCGCGGCCTACGAGCCCAATTCGCTTTCGCAGCCGGGTGATACCACCGCGCGCGAGACCGCGTCCGGCTTCCGCAGCTTCCGCGCCGTGTCCGAGGGCGACGGCGACGGCAAGCAGCGGATCCGCGCCGAACTGTTCGCCGACCACTTCAGCCAGCCGCGCATGTTCTGGAACAGCCTGACCGACATCGAGCGCGCGCATCTGGTCTCGGCGCTGGTGTTCGAGCTGGCCAAGGTGGAGAACGAGCACGTCATCGTGCGCACGCTGGCGCAGGCGCGCAACGTGGACGAGCAGTTCGCGCAGCGCGCCGCCGACGGCCTCGGCATGCCGCTGCCGGCGCGCATCCCGCCTGCCCGGGAACCGATCGACCTGCCGCCCTCCCCGGCCCTGTCGATCCTGCTCAATGCCAAGGACACCCTGCAGGGCCGCGCGATCGGCATCCTGGTGTCGGAAGGCAGCGACCTGGCGCAGGTCACCGCGCTGCGCAAGGCCGCTGAAAAGGCCGGCGCACAGGTCAAGCTGGTCGGGCCGAAGCTGCACCTGGCGCTCTCGGACGGCAAGCGCCGGCGCATGGACGGAAAGCTGGATGGCACCCCGTCGCTGCTCTTCGATGCGGTCGCCAGCGTGCTGTCGATGGAAGAGGCGAAGAAGCTGGCGAAGGAAGCCGCGGCGATCGACTTCTTCCGCGATGCGTTCGGCCACCTGAAGGCGATCGCGGCTTGCGGCGGCACCCGCGAGCACATCCTCAAGGCGGCCGGGATCAAGCCGGATGCGGGCGTGGTCGAGCCGGAGGACACGGCGGGCTTCATCGCCGCGGCCAAGGTGCGTCAGTGGGCGCGCGAACCGAAGCTGCGCACCCTCGCCTGACTGTGAACACAGAAGGCCCGCCTCTTCATGGGGCGGGCCTTTTGTTTTTTCGCGACGTCCGGGAAGGCGTTGCCGTCCAGGCGGACGCGAAATCAAGGAGGAGATGCCGACGCCCGTCGGCATCGGGGGACATTCGCGGCCGCTTGGGCGGCAACGCTATCCCGCGCCCTTGCTGTCGGCCGAGGGACTCAGCTGCTGCCCGGAGTCTCCTTCGGCTTGGCACGGCGGTCGCTCAGCAACGCACTGATGACGATCGCAAGGCCGAGCACTGCGGCGACCACGAAGAACACCAGCGCGATCGCCGGGTAACCCATCAGGCGCGCGCCGCCTTCCTGGCGCATCAGCATCGCCGACGCCAGGATCAGCGCCGCCACGATGATGCCGGTGCTGATCCGGTTGGCGATCTTCTGCATGTTCTCCATCAGCCTGGATTCCTCCAGCCCGGTCACCTTCACCTGCAGGCGGTTGTCCGCAAGCAGGCCGAGGATGTCTGACACGCGGCGCGGCGCACCGCGGACCAGCGCCTGCAGCTCCATCGCCTCGGTGGCGAGGTTGGCCGGCGAGAACGACTTCTTGAGCCGCTGGCGCATGACCTGCTCGAGGTGGTCCTCGACCACCTGCTTGACGTCCAGTTCCGGATCCAGCCCGTTGCAGACCGCTTCCAGGTTGAGGAGGGTCTTGCCCAGCAGGCTCAGCTCCGGCGGCGTGCGCAGGCCGCAGGCACTGCCCAGCAGGACCAGGTCCAGCACCATCCGGCCTTCCGGGTGCGAGCGCCCGCCGGTCATCGCGGCGTAGCGCGCGATCATCTGCCCGACCTCGCGGTGGTAGCGCTCGCTGTCGAAGTTCTCCAGCCGGGTGCCCATCGCGATGGCCTCGGCGGCCACGTCCTCGCCACGCCCGTCGACGGCCGCGAACAGCAGCTTCAGCAACTGCTCGCGGCGGCGGGGCGGGATATGCGCCACCATCCCCAGGTCCAGCAGCGCGATGCGCCCGTCGCGGGTCAGCAGCAGGTTGCCGGGATGCGGATCGGCGTGCACCTCCCCATGCACGAACACCATGTCCAGGTAGGCGCGCATGACGGATTCCGCCAGCGCCCCCAGGTCCTGTTCGGTCCGGCGCAGCCCGCTGATCTCGGTGACCTTGATGCCGTCGGCCAGGTCCATGGTCAGCACGCGCTCGCGGGTGTAATCCCAAACCGGCTGCGGCACGACGATCTCGGGATATTCCGCAAAGTGGGTCCCGAAGCGGACGAGGTTGTCGGCCTCGACGCGATAGTCGAGTTCGGCCAGCAGCGATTTGCGGAACTCATGCACCCAGTCGGCGAAACCCACGCGGCGGCCAACGTCCGTCCAGCGATCCGCCTTGCCGGCGATCGCGGCCATGGCATCGAGGTCGGCGACGATGGCCTTGAGCACGCCCGGGCGCTGCACCTTGACCGCGACCGGCCGTCCATCCCGCAAGCGCGCGCGGTGCACCTGCGCCAGCGAGGCCGCGCCGAGCGGCTCCGGGTCGAATTCGGCAAAGGCCTGCGTCAGCTTCACGCCGAGCGCGTCCTCGACAAGCGCGCGCACTTCGTCGGCCGGCAGCGGGGAGACGTTGTCCTGCACGCGCTCCAGCGCGGCCAGGTACTCCGGCGGCACCATGTCGGGGCGTGTGGACAGCGCCTGCCCCACCTTGACGAAGGTCGGGCCCAGCGCCTCCAGGTCATCCACGAAGGTGTCCGGCCCGGCGTCTGCCCCAGCCTGCGCCAGCGGCGCGTCGCCAATGTCACCGTCCAGGCCGGCGAACACGCCGGCGCGGCGGTACTTCAGCAGGAAGCCGAGGATCTGCGCGGTGCGCGCCAGTCCGCTGGACGCTTCGACTTGCGCCGGCGGCGTGTCCGCGGCGGGACTTGGCTGGAGTTCCGGATTGTCCTGGGTTGGCTGCGGATCTGGCATGGCACGTCCGTGTTGTGGTCGATGTGTGCACGCGCTACGGGCACGGCGTGCCCCGCCAGCCTGCGTCAGCCGACGTGTCGCCTGCGTGATGTGGTCAGGCGTTCGGGTTCAGCGCGCGCGGCGCCGCAGGCGCGCGGCGTTGGCACGCACCCGGCGTGCGTACGGGGCGAGCATCGCCTGTCCCGCGCGGTCGAGTTGCGCCGCATTCATCGGCTGCAGCGGCGCCAGCATCGCGCGGGTCCAGGCCTGCATCGCGTGGGTCCCCATCGCGGCCCACGATTCCATCGCCGCGGCCTGCTTCTCCGCCACCATCCGGCCCGCCTCGCGGGTGGTGCGCGGCGAGTGCGTCGCGTCCATCTGCCACCAGTCTCCCATGCGCATGGCCATCACGAACGGCGCCTGCACGGCCATCTGCATCATCTGGCTGGCGAATCGACTGGAAGGAAACATGGGGGTACTCCGGGATATTGGACGCCAGTGTCAGTCCCGCAGGCTCAACAGGGCGTGAGGCGGCAGGGTTGCCTCGATCCCCGGGTCGAAATGCCGGTGCGCGGCGAGCAGGTCGCGCAGCGCCCGCCGCTGCGTCGGCGCCAGCATCCCGGCGCAGGCGTCGGCATGGGCTTGCTCCAGCAACTCATGCAGACGCTGCGCCTGCTCGGCCATGCGCGCAGCCAGCAGCGGCCCCGGATCCACCGGCCCCACCTCCCCGGTAGCGCACCAGCGCTGCAGCTGCGCGCGGGCGTCGTCATAGGCGCCGCGGAACCACTCGCTGGCGCCACCAAACTGCGCGCGCAGGTGCAATGGCATCGGGCAGCGCTGCGGGGCGAACGCGCGATGCAGCCGGGCTTCGCGTCGGCGCGCATCGCGACGATCCGCCGCCTCCACCAGCAGCGCCCTCTCCAGGTCGAAGGCCTCGAACCAGCGCGCGGAAAACGCCGACCAGCGCCCGACCGGATCCACGGTCATGCCGATCTTGGCCAAGTCCTCGGGGCCTGCGCAGGGCAGCAGGTAGATGTAGGACACAGGCATCCACCCGCTCCTCGCCCGCGCTAACCCGACTGCTGGCCGATCGCGCGCAACTGGGTCTGCATCACCAGCCGGTCCAGTGCCTCGGGCCGGAGGCTGAGCAGCAGGTCGATGCGATGCCGCAGCACCTTCATCGCCTCGGTGAACGCGTGGCGGCGCTCGTCCTCGCTGCCCTGCACGGCGGCGGGATCATCGACGCCCCAGTGCGCGGTCAACGGGTGGCCCGGCCACACCGGGCAGGTCTCGCCCGCCGCGTTGCCGCAGACGGTGACGATGATGTCCATCTGCGGCGCATCGTCCACCCCGAACTCGTCCCACGACTTGCTGCGCAGTCCTTCGGTGGGCACGCCGACGTCCCTGAGCACCTCCAGCGCCATCGGCTGCACCGTGCCGGAGGGCTGGCTACCCGCGCTGAACGCACGCAACCGCCCGTGGCCGACGTGGTTGGCCAGCGCTTCGGCCAGGATGCTGCGCGCGGAGTTGGCGGTGCACAGGAACAGGATGTTGTACTGGTCTTTCATGGGTGATCCCCGGCTTCAATGGAGGGTCGAGCGGACTGCTCGTACCAGCCGCGGCTGCGGTTGCTGATGCGCACCAGCGAAAGCATCACCGGCACTTCGACCAGCACGCCCACCACGGTGGCCAGGGCGGCGCCGGAGCCGACCCCGAACAGCGCGATCGCGGCGGCCACGGCCAGTTCGAAGAAATTGCTGGCGCCGATCAGCGCGGAGGGCGTGCCGATGCAATGCGGGGTCTTCAGCCAGCGATTGAGCCCGTAGCCGAGTCCGAAGATGAGGTACGTCTGCACGATGATCGGCACCGCCAGCAGCACGATCACCAGCGGCTGGCGCAGGATCTGCCCGCCCTGGAAGCCGAACAGCAGCACGAGGGTCAGCAGCAGCGCCGCCATCGACCACGGGCCCACGCGCGCGATCGCACGCTGTAGCGCCGGCGCGCCGCCCCGCCGAAGCAGCGCGCGCCGCCAGGCAATCGCGATCGCCAGCGGCACCACGATGTAGATCACCACCGACAGCAACAGCGTGTCCCACGGCACGACGATCGCGGAAATCCCCAGCAGCAGGCCGACGATGGGCGCGAAGGCCACCACCATCACCGCATCGTTGAGCGCGACCTGCGACAGCGTGAACTGTGGATCGCCGCGGGTCAGGTTGCTCCACACGAACACCATCGCCGTGCACGGCGCCGCGCCCAGCAGGATCAGGCCGGCGATGTAGCTGTCGATCTGTCCCTCGGGCAGCCAGCGGGCGAACAGCACGCGCAGGAACAGCCAGCCCAGCAGCGCCATGGTGAATGGCTTCACCAGCCAGTTGACGCCCAGGGTGACTCCGATCCCGCGCCAGTGCTGGCCCACCTGGCGCATCGCGCCGAAGTCGATCTTCAGCAGCATCGGGATGATCATCAGCCACACCAGCACCGCCACCGGCAGGTTGACCTGCGCGACTTCCATCGCGCCAAGGGTGGTGAAGACGCCCGGCATCAGCCAGCCCAGCGCGGTGCCCGCCACGATGCAGGCCAGCACCCACCAGGTCAGGTTGCGCTCGAAGGCGCCCATCTGGCTGGAAAGCGACGCTTCGCCCACGGCGTGGGCTTGGGGGGTTTGCATGGTGGATCCTTCAGGAAGACGGAGGTTGATTGGGCGCCGACGCCAGACCGTGCAGCCGCTTGTGCATGCAGGTCGCCGTGGCCGGACAGATCGACCGGAATTCAGCGCTCTGCCGCACGCTGTCGGCCACCATGGCCCGGTCGACAGGAACGTACCCCTGGCGCTCGAAGAAAGGGGCTGCTGTTGTTGTCAGCAGGGCCAACGAATCGAGTCCCGCTTCGGCCGCCATCCGCTCCGCCGCGGCGACAAGGCGTGCCCCCAGCCCGCTACCTCGCATCGGCTCGCGTACCGCGAGAGAACGCAACAGACCGGCGCCACCGCAGTTTTCGACGCCAACGACGCCAGCCAGTCCCTCCCCATCGAAAGCGCCGAGGAACGTCGCGTGCGCATCCGCGAGGTCGCTGGAGGGCAAGCCGCTGGCCTGCAGCAACTGCATGAGCGCGGGTAGCGCGCCACCCTCGAGTGGCTCGATCGCAAGCTCCATCAGCAGCAGGCAGATGCCTTGGGGCCGCAACAGGCCGAGGTCGCGGCGACCGGCTGCGCGGGCTTCGGCGCGCAGGCCACCCCTTCGCTTGCACACGCCTCCCCCTGCCCGTGGTACGTGGTCGCCTCGCCCACCGTGTGGAAGGTTTCCCAGCGAGTGCCCTGCGGATCCTCGGTCCACAGCTTGTCGGAGCGCGCGTAACAGCACACCGCGCCGGCTTCCGGCTGCACCGCCCCGCCAGCCGCGTCCAGCCGCAGGCCAAGTTCGGCCAACGCCTGCGCGTCGTCGGCCTGGATGCCCAAGTGGTCGATGCCCGGCGCCGCACCGGTGCAGGAAATCGCGAAGTTGA
>JAEWFT010000041.1 GCA_023388715.1 Pseudomonadota bacterium | reverse complement strand
GAAGGACCCGCGCGACGTGGTCAAGGCCGGCGATATCGTCAAGGTGAAGGTGCTGGAGGTGGACGTGGCGCGCAAGCGCATCGCCCTCACCCGTCGCATGGACGATCCGGTGGGCGATGGCCAGGGCGCCTCCGCGCAGCGCACGGGCCGCCGCGATGACAGCGCGCCGGGGAAACCGCGCCTGGCGCCATCCCCGTCGCAGGCGCCGCCCTTCAACAGCGCGATGGCGGATGCGTTGAAAAGCCTCAAGCGCGGCTGAGGCCGTCGCTCTCAGTCGCGATCCTCGGCAAGCCCGGCGCCGCCGACCATGCGCGTCCTCCGACGCCGGCCGCCGTCGCCGTCCGCGGCCTCCATCGCGCGGGGTGGCGGCTCGCCATCCCAGCGACGCACCGCGCGCTGGAAGAACATGCTGTTGGGCACCCGCAGCAGGCTGGAGCTGCCGTCGCCGTGGGTTTCCTCCAGCGTCACGTAGATCAGGGTCAGGTCCCGGACGCGACCGCGCAGCCCGGCGCGTTCGCCGTCCTCCAGCAACTCGACCCAGTCCAGCAGGCGAAACGGCCGCGTGGTCATGATCAGGAACGCGCAGAAGATGTTGGTCAGCACGCTCCAGGCAGCGAAGAACGCGACCGCCGCGACGGTGGCGAACCCGGTGAACGCGCCCCACAGCACGCCACCGGACACCCCGAAGCGCTGCAGGATGGCCAGGAACGCCGCCAGCCCGATCAGGAAGGTCAGCAGCCGTTTCGCGGCCAGCGGCACCACCGGCGGCACCTCGTAGCGGCCTGCCGCGCGGTCGATCACGCGTCGCACCAGCCAGCGCAGCACCAGCGCAGCCAGCAGGATCAGGGCGACGTGAAACATCGGCACCACTTCCGCAAACCAGGGCTGCAACCAGTCGGGGGAATCGACATCCATCATGGGATGGTAACCGCGCCGGCACCGCCCTTCGACGCCCGCGCTTCCCGGCGGGCGATAATTGTCGGATGTCCGTCATCGCCCTGCCCGATCCCGACCCGCGCCCACAGGCGCCAGAGGCCCCGCTGCCATCGGATTGCTGCGACAGCGGCTGCCTCGTGTGCGTGTTCGACAGCTACAACGAAGAGCTGCAGGCCTACCGCGAGGCCCTCGCGGCCTGGCGGCTGCGGCATCCCGACGCAACCGCCTGATCGGCGGCAGCCGCCCAAAAGAAAAGCGGGCCGAAGCCCGCTCTTCGCGTCACGTGACGGTGCGGATCACTCCGCCGCGGCGTCATCGCCTTCGGTGACGGCCTTGATCGACAGGCGGATGCGGCCCTGCTTGTCGACTTCCAGCACCTTGACCTTGACCAGGTCGCCTTCCTTCAGCTTGTCGCCGACCTTTTCCACGCGCTCGCTGGAGATCTGCGAGACGTGGACCAGGCCGTCCTTGCCGGGGGCGATGGTCACGAACGCGCCGAAGTCCATGATCTTGGCGACCTTGCCTTCGTAGATCCGGCCCGGCTCGACGTCCGAGGTGATCTGCTCGATCCGCGACTTGGCGGCCTGGCCGGCGGCGGCGTTCACCGAGGCGATGGTGATGGTGCCGTCGTCCTGGATGTCGATCTGGGTGCCGGTTTCCTTGGTGATCGCCTGGATCACCGAACCGCCCTTGCCGATCACCTCGCGGATCTTGTCCGGGTGGATCTTGATCGTCAGCAGGCGCGGCGCGAACTCCGACAGCTCGCCACGGGGCGTGGTCAGCGCGTTGGCCATCTCGCCCAGGATGTGCAGGCGGCCAGCCTTGGCCTGCTCCAGCGCCACCTTCATGATTTCCTCGGTGATGCCCTGGATCTTGATGTCCATCTGCAGCGCCGAGATGCCGTTGGCGGTGCCGGCGACCTTGAAGTCCATGTCGCCGAGGTGGTCCTCGTCACCGAGGATGTCGCTCAGCACCACGAAGTCGTCGCCTTCCTTGATCAGGCCCATCGCGATGCCGGCCACCGGCGCCTTCACCGGCACGCCCGCGTCCATCAGCGCCAGCGAGGAACCGCAGACCGAGGCCATCGAGGAGGAGCCGTTCGACTCGGTGATCTCCGACACGACGCGGATGGTGTACGGGAACTCTTCCATGGTCGGCATGACGGCGAGCACGCCGCGCTTGGCAAGGCGGCCGTGGCCGATCTCGCGGCGCTTCGGGCCCATCATGCGGCCGGCTTCGCCCACCGAATACGGGGGGAAGTTGTAGTGGAACAGGAAGTGCTCCTTGTACTCGCCGCCCACCGCGTCGATGACCTGGCCATCGCGCGCGGTGCCCAGCGTGACCGCGACGATCGCCTGGGTCTCGCCACGGGTGAACAGGGCGGAACCATGCACGCGCGGCAGCACGCCGACCTTCGAGCTGATCGCGCGGACATCGGCCGGCCCGCGGCCGTCGATGCGCTTGCGGGTCTGCAGCACCGTGTCGCGCATGGTCCGGTATTCCTGCTCGCCGAACTCCTTGCCGATGTCGCCGACATTCCAGCCGTTGCCTTCGGCCTTGGGGTTCAGCGCCTCCATGATTTCCTTGCGCAGGGTGCCGATCGTGTTGCGGCGATCGGCCTTCTCGATGATCGCGTAGGCCGCCTTCAGGCGGTCGCCGATCGCGCCGGTGATCTCGCCGATCAGCGACTCGTCCTTCGCCGGCGGCTGCCAGTCCCACTTCGGCTTGCCGGATTCGGCGACCAGTTCGTTGATCGCGGCGATCGCCACCTGCATCTGCTGGTGGCCGAACATCACCGCGCCCAGCATCACTTCTTCCGACAGTTCGGCGGCTTCCGATTCGACCATCAGCACGGCGTCGCGGGTACCGGCGACGACCAGCTCAAGCTGCGAGTCCTTCAGCTCGGACACGGTCGGGTTGAGCAGGTACTGGCCACCCTTGTAGCCGACCTTGGCGGCGCCGATCGGGCCCTGGAACGGGGCGCCGGTCAGGGCGACGGCGGCCGAGCAGCCGATCAGCGCCAGGATGTCGCCGTCCACTTCCGGGTTCAGCGACATCACCGTGGCGATGACTTGCACTTCGTTCTTGAATTCTTCCGGGAACAGCGGGCGGATCGGGCGATCGATCAGGCGGCTGGTCAGGGTTTCCTTCTCGGTGGCGCGGCCTTCGCGCTTGAAGAAGCCGCCCGGGATGCGGCCGCCGGCGTAGAACTTCTCCTGGTAGTCGACGGTCAGCGGGAAGAAGTCCTGCCCTTCGCGCTGGGTCTTGGCCGCCACGGCGGTGCACAGCACCATGGTGCCGTCGCACGACACCATCACCGCGCCGCCGGCCTGGCGCGCGATCTCGCCGGTTTCGAGGGTGACGATCCGGTTGCCGTACTGGAAGGTCTTGCTGATCTTCGCCACTTGGGAATCCTTGGTTTTTGTCGGGTTCTTTCGACGCAGGCAAGCCCCGCTTGCCGCGCTGCACCGCGCGATGCGATGCGAAGGTTGCGGCGTGGGCCGCGACGGGTGGAACGTGATCCGGAAACGAACCGCGGCGCATTGCTGCGCCGCGGTGGGGTGCCTCTTAGCGACGCAGGCCGAGCTTGCCGATCAGCGCCTTGTAACGTTCCGCATCCTTCTTGTGCAGGTAGTCGAGCAGGCTGCGACGGCGGTTGACCATCATCAGCAGGCCACGACGGCTGTGGTGGTCCTGCTTGTGCGCCTTGAAGTGCTCGGTGAGCTGCTCGATGCGGGCGGTCAGCAGGGCGACCTGCACTTCCGGCGAGCCGGTATCGTTGTCGCCGCGCTTGTGTTCGTTGATGACTTTCTGGGTATCGATGGACATGCTTGCCTCGTAGTCGCGTGGCCGGCAGGAACGGACGGGAACGCCCGCACCGCACGGCTCGCCGTGATGATGATGGATGGATGTGCTCGGGGGAGCCGCGGGATTATAGCCCGCCGGCAGGAAGACCGGCAACGCGACCTCGGCGCGCCACCCGACGGGCGGCAGCGTGTCCGCTCCCCGCAGCGCAGGGCGCCGGCCGGCTCACGTCCCGGTTGCCGCCGCCCAGCGAAACAGGCGGCTCGGGCGCAGGCTGCCGTCGTCCCCCACCTCGCCAAGCCCGAGGCCACGCCCGTGCTCGTCGAGGATCGCCACCTGCCCGCTCGCCGGGTACGGGCCGCGCAGGCCCTGCCCGTGGCCCAACCGGTGCGCCTGCGCCGGGGTGACCCGGACCTCGGGCCAGGAGGCCATCCCGGCCTCGATCGGCAACAGGCAGGCATCCAGCACGCGCTCGCCTGCCTGTTCGCGGAGGGTCTCCAGCGCGTCCAGCGTCCACATCCGCGGCTCGCGGAACGGATCCACCCATAGCCGGCGCAGTTCGGCCACGTGGCCGCCGCAGCCGAGGGCCTCGCCCAGGTCGCGCACCAGGCTGCGGATATAAGTGCCTGACCCGCATTCCACATGCAGGCGCAGCAGCGGCTGGCCCCCATCCAGCAGGTCGGCGGCGTTCAGCAGCTCGAAGGCATGCACGTCGATCTCGCGCGGCTCGACTTCGATGGATTCGCCCCGCCGCGCCTTGGCGTAGAGCGGCTCGCCACCCCGCTTGAGCGCGGAATAGATGGGCGGGCGCTGGAGGATGCGCCCGGTCAGCGCCGCCAGCGCGGCATCGATGGCATCCAGCGTCAGCGTCGGTACCGCGCGTTCGCGTAGCGGCTGGCCGTCGGCATCATCGGTGTCGGTGGTGATTCCTAGCCGCGCCACCGTTTCGTAGGCCTTGCGCGCGCCCAGCAGGCCGCCGGCGATCTTGGTCGCCTCGCCGAAGCAGACGGGCAACAGGCCGGTCGCCAGCGGGTCCAGGCTGCCGGTGTGGCCCGCCTTCTCGGCGCGGAACAGGTGGCGCACGCGCTGCAACGCCTGGTTGGACGACAGCCCCCGCGGCTTGTCCAGCAGAAGGATGCCGTCCAGGCGGCGGAACACGGTGCGCGGGCGACGCTCGCGCGGCTTATTCGGCGTCGCCACCGGCGAGGTCGGGCAGGTCACGCAGGAGATTCTCGATGCGCTCGCCCCGGTCCACGGATTCGTCGTAGTGGAAATGCAGCTCCGGCACGTGGCGCATCTTGACCGCGCGGGCCAGCTGGTAGCGGATCTCCGGCGCCAGCGCCTTGAGCGCCTTGACCGTCTCCGCCGCCCGCTCGGGCATCAGCACGGTGACGAACACCTTGGCATGCGCCATGTCGCGGGTGACCTCGACGTCGGACACGCTGGCCGAACCCAGCCCGTGCTCGCGCACGGCCTCGTGGACCAGCGTGCCCAGTTCCCGGCGCAATTGCGCCGAGACCCGGTCGGTGCGGTGGAAGGACTTCTGCGCCATGGGATCGTCGCGCGCGCCTTACAGCGTGCGCTGCACCTCGATGCGCTCGAAGCACTCGATCTGGTCACCCGGCTGAACGTCGTTGTAGGCCTTCACGCCAATGCCGCATTCGGTGTTGACGCGCACCTCGTCCACGTTCTCCTTGAAGCGGCGCAGCGACTCCAGCTCGCCCTCGAAGATGACCACGCTGTCGCGCAGCACGCGGATCGGCTTGGACTTTTTGACCACGCCTTCCACCACCATGCAGCCGGCCACCGCGCCGAACTTGGAGCTGCGGAACACGTCGCGGACCTCGGCGATGCCGATGATCTCCTCGCGGATCTCCTTGCCCAGCACGTTCGAGGCGACCTGCTTCACCTGGTCGATGACGTCGTAGATGATCGAGAAGCAGCGCAGGTCGATGCCGTTGCCCTCGATCAGCTTGCGCGCTGAGGCATCCGCACGCACGTTGAAGCCGATGATGGTGGCCTTCGAGGTCAACGCCAGCTGGGCGTCGGATTCGGTGATGCCGCCGACGCCGGAGCCGATCACGTTGATCTTGATCTGCTCGTTGGACAGGCCGGTCAGCGCCTCGCGCAGGGCCTGCATGGTGCCGTGCACGTCGGCCTTGACCACCAGGTTGAGGGACAACTGCGCCGCGCCCTCGCCCATCTGCGCCATGATGTCTTCCATGCGGTTGCCGGCGGCGGCAACCAAGCGCGATTCGCGGCGCTTGGCGTCGCGCTGCTGCGCCACGTCCTTGGCCAGGCGCTCGTCGCCGACGACCACGAAGTCGTCGCCCGCCTCGGGCACGCCCGACAGGCCCAGCACCTGCACCGGGATCGACGGCCCGGCGCTCGGCACCTGGCGACCGCTCTCGTCGAACAGGGCGCGCACGCGCCCGTACTGGATGCCGCACACCAGGTAGTCGCCCTTCGCCAGCAGGCCCTGCTGGACCAGCACGGTGGCGACCGGGCCGCGGCCCTTGTCCAGCGACGACTCGATCACGACGCCGGAAGCGCGGCCCTCGTGCACGGCCTTCAGGTCGAGCACCTCGGCCTGCAGCGAAATCGAATCGAGCAGGTCGTCGACGCCCTGCCCGGTCTTGGCCGACAGCTCCAACATCTGGGTGTCGCCGCCGAACTCCTCGGCCACCACGTCGTGCGCCAGCAGGTCGTTCTTCACCCGCGACGGGTCCGCGTCGGACTTGTCGATCTTGTTGATCGCCACGATCAGCGGCACGCCGGCCGCCTTCGCATGCTGGATCGCCTCGGCCGTCTGCGGCATCACGCCGTCATCCGCCGCCACCACCAGCACCACAATGTCGGTCAGCTTGGCGCCGCGCTGGCGCATGTGGGTGAACGCCGCGTGGCCGGGGGTGTCGAGGAAGCTGATGACGCCCTTCGGCGTCTCCACGTGGTAGGCGCCGATGTGCTGGGTGATGCCGCCGGCTTCGCCGGTGGCGACCTTGGTGCGGCGGATGTAGTCCAGCAGCGAGGTCTTGCCGTGGTCGACGTGGCCCATGATGGTCACGATCGGCGGGCGCGACTGCTTGTCGCCCTGCACGTCGTCGACGTGCGCCAGCAGTTCCGACTCGGCGTCGTTGGACTCGGCCGCGATCGGCTTGTGGCCCAGCTCTTCGGTGACCAGCACCGCGGTGTCGTGGTCCAGGCTCTGGGTGATGGTGGCCATCACGCCCATCTTCATCAGCGCCTTGACCACGTCGCCGCCCTTCAGCGCGAGCTTCTGCGCCAGGTCGCCGACGGTGATCGCCTCGCCGATCGCCACTTCGCGCACCACCGGCGCGGTCGGGCGGGTGAAGCCGGTGCCGGTGCGCGACTGGTCGGCGGCGCGCCGCGAGGGCTTGGGGCGACCGCGGGTGCTGCTGCTGCGGCGGGCACGGTCGGAGGGCGACAGGTGCAGCTGCCCGGCGAAACGCGCGGTGTTGTCGTCATCCTCGACGCTGGTCACCATCGCGTGCGAGCCGCGGTGGGCCTTGCCCTTGTGCGCACCCGCCTTGTCGTGCGCGGCGGCGGGCTTGGGATGGCCATGGCCGTGGGCCTTGGCCTTGGCGGGGTCTTCCAGCGCCACTTCAGCGGCGGCCGCGGCTTCGGCGGCCAGGCGCTGCGCCTCCTCGGCCTCCTGGCGCTTGAGCGCAGCGGCTTCCTCGGCGCGCGCACGGTCCTTCTCGGCCAGCGCCCGCTGCTCGGCCAGGTTGCGCTGCTTGGATTCCTCCAGCTTGCGCAGGATTTCCTCGCGCTCGGAACCCGGCGTCGCCGCGCGACCGGAATCGTCGCGCGTCTTCAGCGTCACCTTCTTCTTGGTGACGACCTCGACGGTGCTGGCGCCGCGCCCGGTCTTGGCGCTGCCGCCCACCGTGATTTCCTGCTTCTGGCTGCGGTTCAGGGTGATCTTGCTCGGCGCGACGATCTCGTCGGCCGCCTTCGCGCCCTTGCCGTGCGAACGCTTGAGGAAGCCGAGCAGCTTGACCTTCTCGATGCTGGTCACGACCTGGTCGGGACCGCTGAACGTCATGCCGGCCTCGGCCAGTTGCTCGAGCAGTTTCTCGACCGGCGTGTTGACCAGGTCGGCGAGCTTGCGGATGGTGGTTTGCTGCGACATTCGGTTTCCGGTGTCCTGGCCGTCGCCATGGGAGGCGCTGGCGCGATGGGGGGATTGTATCGGCAGCGGCATGGCCGCCCGGTCGATCACTCGAACCAGTGCTTGCGCGCTTCCATGATCAGGGTGGCGGCGCGCGCCTCGTCGATGCCCTCGATGTCGCTGATCTCGTCGGTGGCCGCTTCCGCGAGGTCCTCGCGGGTGCGCAGGCCGCGCTCGGCCAGCGCGTAGGCCGTGGCATCGTCCATGCCTTCCAGCGACAGCAGGTCCTCGGCGGGCTGGTGTTCCTCGAGGCCTTCCTCGACCGCCAGCGCGTCGTTGAGCAGCGCGTCGCGGGCGCGCGAGCGGAGCTCCTCGACGATGTCCTCGTCGAAGCCCTCCACCGCCAGCAGCTCGCCGACCGGCACGTAGGCGATCTCTTCGACCGTGCTGAAGCCCTCGGCCACCAGGATCCCGGCGATCTCCTCGTCGACCTCCAGCTTCTGCTGGAACAGCTCGCGCGAGGCGGCCTGCTCGGCCTCGGACTTGGCCTGCACCTGGTCGGCGGTCATCACGTTGAGCTGCCAGCCGGTCAGGCGGCTGGCCAGGCGCACGTTCTGGCCGCCGCGGCCGATCGCCTGCGCCAGCTTGTCCTCGGCGACCGCCAGGTCCATCGAATGCTTGTCCTCGTCGACGATGATCGACTGCACCTCGGCCGGCGCCATCGCGTTGATCACGAACTGCGCCGGGTTGTCGCTCCACAGGATGATGTCGACGCGCTCGCCGTTGAGCTCGTTGGTCACCGCCTGCACGCGCGAACCGCGCATGCCGATGCAGGCGCCGATCGGGTCGGTGCGGTTGTCGTGCGCCAGCACCGCGATCTTGGCGCGGTCGCCCGGATCGCGCGCGCAGCCCATGATCGAGACCAGGCCCTGGCCGACTTCCGGCACCTCGAGCTTGAACAACTCCATCATGAATTCCGGGGCGGCGCGGCTGATGAACAGCTGCGGGCCGCGCGGTTCGCTGCGCACGTCGAACAGGTAGCCGCGCACGCGGTCGCCGGCGCGCAGCACGTCGCGCGGGATGCCCTTGTCCTTGGGGATGATCGCCTCGGCGTTGCCGCCCAGGTCGACGTAGATGTTGCCGCGCTCCACCCGCTTGACCACGCCGGTGACCAGCTCGCCCACGCGGTCCTTCCACGCGTCGACCACCTGCGCGCGCTCGGCTTCGCGCACGCGCTGCACGATCACCTGCTTGGCGGCCTGCGCGGCGATGCGCCCGAAGTCGGGGTTCTCGATCTGCTCCTCGATGTAGTCGCCGACCTCGACGTCCTCGCTCTCGTCGAGCGCGTCCATCAGCCGCAGCTGGCGGTCCGGTGACTCCATCACCACGTCATCGGCCACCACTTCCCAGCGGCGGAAGGTCTCGTAGCTGCCGTCCTTGGGATCGACGGCGACGCGGGTCAGCACGTCCTGGTCGGGATAGCGCTTCTTCGCGGCCGACGCCAGCGCCGCTTCGATCGCTTCCAGTATCACGGACTCGGGCACGCCCTTCTCGGCGGCCACTGCATCCACGACCAGCAACAGTTCCTTGCTCATGCCCGATTACTCCGCATCTGGCGACTGCTCGGCCGCCGGTTGTGTGTTGGATGGTTCGCCCGCGCGCCTGTCGGCCGCCGGCCCGTTCTTGCCGGATTTCTTCTTCTGCTTGCCGGGACGAAGGTCGCGCCCGGACTTGTCCACCGCAGGCGCCAGCCCCAGCGCCACCCAGTCGGGCACCAGCTTCGCCTTCTCGATGTTGGCAGCGTCGACCACGAACTCGGCGCCATCGACGTCGAATGCCAGCGACTGGCCCTCGACGCGCAGGATCGCGCCCTGCAGGCGGCGACGGCCGTCCTGCGGCAGCTTCAGCACCACCTTGGCGGTTTCGCCGAGGAAGCGCGCGAACTGCGCCGCGCCGAACAGCGGTCGCTCCAGGCCCGGGGACGAGACTTCCAGCGTGTAGTTGCCGCTGATCGGATCCTCGACGTCCAGCTGGGCGGAGACCTCGCGACTCACCGCTTCGCAGTCCTCGATCCCGACGGAGCGGCTGTCGGCGTCGGCCTGCGGCACGTCGATGTACACGCGCAGCAGCGCGCCACCGGGCGCCGGCAGGTATTCGATGCCCAGCAGGTCCAGCCCCATCGCGGTGACGGTGGGGGCAAGCAGCGCGGCGATTTCGTCAGCCTTGTCAGTCACGGTCCATCAAATGCAGTCAGGTGGGGAATACATGCCTTGCCAACCCCCGGCCCGAAAAACGCGGATGCCGGAAACGACAAAGGGCCCGAAGGGCCCTTTTCCGATGACGCTGGAGTGCGAAACCCGGAGCATTGGGTTTCGCGAGCCCGAGCCCTGTGACGCGCCTTGGCGACGTCGCTGGAACTTGGTAGCGGGGGCAGGATTTGAACCTGCGACCTTCGGGTTATGAGCCCGACGAGCTGCCAGACTGCTCCACCCCGCAGCAGAAGCGGAATTATGACGATGCGGGCGGGTTAATGCAAGCCCGCACCGCGCGTCTTCGTGAATCGGACTAGGCGAACGCCTGCAGGCACCAGGCCATCAGCGGGTTCCAGAACACGCCCAGCACCAGCAGGCTGATCGCGCTCACCCCGAAGGTCAGGCGCAGCACGCGGTCGTCTCGCGGGAGCACCGCCGGCCCGCCCTGCGGCTCGTCGAAGTACATCGCCTTGATCACCCGAAGGTAATAGAACGCGCCGATCACCGCGCACACGATGCCGACGATCGCCAGCCACAGCATGCCGCCCTCGATCGCGGCGCGCAGCACCGCCAGCTTGGCCCAGAAGCCCAGGAACGGCGGCACGCCGGCCAGCGACGCCATCACGCACAGCACCAGCCCGGCGGTCCACGGGTCGCGCGCGTTCAGGCCCTTGAAATCGTCGATGCGATCGGCCTCGAAGCCGCGGCGCGAGAGCACCACGATCGCGCCGAACGCCGCCACCGCCATGATCGCGTAGCTGAGCGCGTAGAACATCGCGGCCGCGTAACCGGAGGCGCCGCCCCCTGCCAGGCCGAGGAACAGGAAGCCGACGTGCGACACCGTCGAATAGGCGAGCATGCGCTTGAGGTTGGTCTGCACCAGCGCGATCAGATTGCCGATGACCAGCGAGAGCGCGGCGATCACCGCCAGCATCTGCTGCCAGTACTCGCCCAGCGGGCCGGCCCCGAGTTCCAGCAGGCGGATCGCCATCGCGAACGCGGCCAGCTTCGGCGCCGAGCCGATGAACAGGGTGATGGGGGTCGGCGCGCCCTGGTAGACGTCCGGCAGCCACATGTGGAACGGCGCCGCGCCGAACTTGAAGGCGATGCCGGCGACCATGAAGGCCACGCCGGTCAGCAGCAGCAGCGGCTGCGCGTTGCCCATCGCGTTGGCGCCGATGGTGGCCAGCTCGATGCTGCCGGTCGCCCCGTACACCAGCGACATCCCGTACAGCAGCATGCCCGAGGCGAGCGAGCCGAGCACGAAGTACTTCATCGCCGCCTCGGACGCCAGCGGGCTGTCGCGATCGACCGCCACCAGCGCGTAGGAACACAGCGCCAGCAGCTCCAGCCCGAGGTAGACCATCACCAGGCTGCCGGCGGAGATCAGCAGCATCATCCCGACCACCGCGAACAGCACCAGCACCGTGACCTCGCCCTTGTACAGGCTGCGCTCGCGCAGGAACGGCCAGATGAAGAGCAGCGCCACCGCCGAGATCAGGCAGACCCCGACCTTGAGCACGTCGGCCATGCCGTCCCGCAGGAACATGCCGTCCAGCACGTTGGCGTCGCCGCCGCCCACGCCGGTGCCGACCAGCACCGCGACCAGCACCAGCGCGGCCACGCCCAGCAGGTGGGTCACCACGCGCTGCCTCTCGGACAGGAACAGGTCGAGCATCAGCAGCGCGAAGGCGGCGCCGACCAGCACCAGTTCCGGGATCAGCGGGGCGAATTCGGCGGCGGCCGGCACGGCGAGGGTTGCCTGCATCGTCATGTCCTTAGAGCTTGGTCGCGGCGAGCTGGGCCGCCAGTTGCGCGATGGAAGGCTCCATCAGGTCGATCAGGGGCTTGGGCCACACGCCGATCAGCAGGGTGCCCAGCGCGAACACGCCCAGCACGATCCACTCGCGCGCGGTGATGTCCTCCAGCTCGGCCACGTGCGCATTGCCCACCAGGCCCCACAGCACGCGCTTGGTCAGCCATAGGGTGTAGCCGGCGCCGATGACCAGGGTGAGCGCCGCGGCGAAGGCGATCATCGGGTGGTACTGGAAGCTGGCCAGCACCACCATGAACTCGCCGACGAAGCCGCTGGTGCCGGGCAGGCCGGAATTGGCCATCGCGAACAGCACCCAGAACAACGCGAACCACGGCATCGCGTTCGCCACCCCGCCGTAGTCGCGGATCATGCGGCTGTGCATGCGGTCGTACAGCACGCCGACGCAGGAGAACATCGCGCCGGACACGAAGCCGTGGCTGACCATCTGCACCATCGCGCCCTGCAGTCCGAGCCGCGCAGCATCGACGTTGCCGGCGTCCCGCACCAGGGCGAAGGCGATGAAGATGCCCAGCGTCACGAAGCCCATGTGCGATACGGAGGAGTAAGCGATCAGCTTCTTCATGTCCTCCTGCACCAGCGCCACCATGCCGACGTAGACCACCGCCACCAGCGACAGCGCGATCACCAGGCCGGAGAATTCGTAGCCGGCATCGGGGACGATCGGCAGCACGAAGCGCAGGAAGCCGTAGCCACCGATCTTCAGCATGATCGCGGCCAGGATCACGGAACCGGCGGTCGGCGCCTCGACGTGGGCGTCCGGCAACCAGGTATGCACCGGGAACATCGGCACCTTGACCGCGAAGGCGACCAGGAAGGCGAAGAACAGCCAGGTCTGCTCGACCATGGTCAGCGGCTGCGCGGCCATGTCGACCAGCTGCCAGCTGCCGCCCTTCAGGTACAGGTAAATCAGCCCGACCAGCATGAACACCGAGCCTAGGAAGGTGTAGAGGAAGAACTTGACCGACGCGTAGACCCGGCGCGGGCCGCCCCACACGCCGATCAGGATGAACATCGGGATCAGCATGCCTTCGAAGAACACGTAGAACAGCAGCGCATCGAGCGCGCTGAACACGCCGACCATCAGGCCCTCGAGGATCAGAAGGGTGGCGTAGTACTGGCTGACGCGCTTGTCCACCGCGCCCCAGGCACCGATCAGCACCAGCACGCTGGTCAGCGTGGTCAGCCCGATCAGCGCCACCGAGATCCCGTCGGCGCCTAGGCGGTACTGGATGTCGTAGGCCGGCACCCACACGCGCTCTTCCAGGAACTGCATCGCCGGGCTGGCAAGATCGAAGCCGGTGAACAGCGGCACCGTCAGCAGCAGGGTCGCCAGCGCGAACGCAAGCGCCACCCAGCGCGCCTGTTGCGGACGCGCGTTGCCCGCCATCAGTGTCAACACGCCGCCGAGGATCGGCAGCCAGATCAGCAGACTGAGCAGAGGCCAGTGGGTCACGCTTGAGGTATCCATCGGGTTACAGCCAGAAATACCGGGCCAGCGCCAGCAGCGCGACCAGGCCCAGGATCATGGCGAAGGCGTAGTGGTAGAGGTAACCGGTCTGCAGCTTGCGCGTGAGCGCGGCGACCAGGCCCACCAGGCCCGCGCTGCCGTTGACCATGGCGCCGTCGATCAGCCCGCTGTCGACCGCGCGCGAGGCCTTGCCCAGCTTGACGCTGCCGCCGGCCAGACCGCCGATCCACAGGTCGTCCATCCAGTACTTGCGCTCCAGCACCCGGATCGGCATCGCCAGCGTGCCGGTGATCGACGCGCGCCACTCGGGCTTGACCAGGTACAGCAGGGTCGCAAGCAGGAAGCCCATCAGCGCCAGCCAGAACGCCGGGGTCACGAAGCCGTGCAGCGCGAAGGCCACCGCGCCGTGCCAGTCATTGGCAGCGATCATCGCGATGACGTCGCGCGCCGGCTCGACGAAGATGGAATCGGCGAAGAAGGCGGTGACGCGCTCATGCCCGGACCAGTCGGTGCCGAACAGCATCGGGCCGGCGGTAAAGAAGCCGATCAGGATGGACGGGATCGCCAGCAGCACCAGCGGCAGGGTCACGACCCACGGCGACTCGTGCGGCTCGTGCGCGCCGTGGCCATGGCCGTGCTTGTCATGCGCGTGGTCGTCGTGCGCGTGGTCGTCGTGCGCATGCTCGTCGTGGGCATCGCCGGCTTGCGCGTGGCGGAAGCGCTCCTCGCCGAAGAAGGTGAGGTACAGCAGGCGGAAGCTGTAGAAGCTGGTGACGAAGGCGCCGAGCAGCACCGCCCAGTAGGCGTAGTGCGCGATCCAGCCACCGCCCTCGGCAGCCTTGTGGCCCGCCGCGACGATGATCGCGTCCTTGGAGTAGTAGCCGCTGAAGAACGGCGTGGCCACCAGCGCCAGGGTGCCGATCACGCTGGTCCAGAAGGTGACCGGCATGTACTTGCGTAGGCCGCCCATCCGGCGCATGTCCTGCTCGTGGTGCATGCCGATGATCACGCTGCCCGCAGCCAGGAACAGCAGCGCCTTGAAGAAGGCGTGCGTCATCAGGTGGTAGACCGCCGCCGAATAGGCCGACACACCCAGCGCCACGGTCATGTAGCCCAGCTGCGAGAGCGTCGAATACGCCACCACCCGCTTGATGTCGTTCTGCACCATGCCGATGAGGCCGGTGAAGAAGGCGGTGGTCGCGCCGATGAACAGGACCAAGCCGAGCGCGGCCTCGGACATCTCGAACAGCGGCGACATCCGCGCCACCATGAAGATGCCGGCGGTCACCATCGTCGCGGCATGGATCAGCGCCGAGATCGGGGTCGGGCCTTCCATCGAATCCGGCAGCCACACGTGCAGCGGCACCTGCGCCGACTTGCCCATGGCGCCGATGAACAGGCAGATGCAGATCACCGTCGCGATCGCCCACGGCTGGCCCGGGAGGATGCTGACGGTGGCGTCGCGGATGACCTCGCGGTTGGCGAAGGTGGTCGCGTAGTCGAGGCTGCCGATCCAGTACAGCACGCCCGCGATGCCCAGCAGGAACCCGAAGTCCCCGACGCGGTTGACCAGGAACGCCTTCATATTGGCGAACACCGCGGTCGGCTTCTTGAACCAGAAACCGATCAGCAGGTAGGACACCAGGCCCACGGCCTCCCAGCCGAAGAACAGCTGCAGGAAGTTGTTGCTCATCACCAGCATCAGCATGCTGAAGGTGAACAGCGAGATGTAGCTGAAGAAGCGCTGGTAGCCGTCGTCCTCGGCCATGTAGCCGATGGTGTAGACGTGGACCAGCAGCGAGACAAAGGTGACGACCACCATCATCATCGCGGTCAGCCGGTCGACCAGGAACCCGACGTTGGCCTCGATACCGGCCACCTGGAACCAGGTGTAGATGTTCTCGTTGAAGTTGGGCGCGCCCTGCAGCAGCTGCCACAAGACGTGCGCCGACAGCACGAAGCTGGCGCCCACGCCGAGGATGGTGACCGTGTGCGCGCCGGCTCGGCCGATCCTGCGGCCGAACAGGCCCGCAAGGATGCTGCCCAGCAGCGGCAGCAGCACGATCAGCAGGAGTTGGGTCTTGGAGAGCGGCATCCGTCAGCCCTTCAGGGTGTCGATGTCCGCCACGTCGATGCTGCGGCGGTTGCGGAACAGGGTGACCAGGATCGCCAGGCCGATCGCGGCCTCGGCGGCGGCCACCGTCAGGATGAAGAACACGAAGACCTGCCCCGACGCATCGCCGAGGTGGCGCGAGAACGCGACGAAGTTGATGTTCACCGAGAGCAGCAGCAGCTCCAGCGACATCAGCAGCATGATCACGCTCTTACGGTTGAGGAAGATGCCGGCCAGGCTGATGCAAAACAGCACCGCGCCCAGCGCCAGGTAATGCCCGAGGGTCAGGCCCGCGACCAGGTTCATGCCTTGCCCTCCCCTTCGGCGGCGTCGGTGGCCGGCACCTGCGGCTGCGGCACCTCGGCCTGCATCCGCACCAAGCGCACGCGGCCCTCGGCGCGGGTGCTGGCCTGCACCGCGGGGTTCTGGTGTCGCACGCCGCTGCGGCGGCGCAGGGTCAGCATCACCGCCGCGATCACCGCCACGGTGAGGATCACCGCCGCTGTCTCGAACGGCAGCATGAAGCGGGTGAACAGCGCTTCCGCCAGCCAGCGGGTGTTGGACAGCTCGGCGGTGGCGACCGCCGCGTTGTCGGCCAGCGGCGCGTCCATCGCGGCGCGCACGCCGACCAGGGCGAGCACCTGCACCAGCATGACGACCGCGACCACGATCCCCACGGGCAGGTAGCGCACGTAGCTCTCGCGCCGCGGCGAGTCCACGTCCAGCATCATCACCACGAACAGGAACAGCACCATCACCGCGCCGACGTAGACCAGCACCAGCACGATGCCGAGGAACTCGGCGCCGCCGATGATCCAGGTGGATGCCACCGAGAAGAAGGTCAGCACCAGCCACAGCGCGGCATGCACCGGGTTGCGGGCGGTGACGGTGGCCAGCCCCGCGATGGTGGCGGTGGCGGCGAAGCCGAGGAAGGCGAGCGTTGCGAAGTCGAAGGGCATGGTCGGTCCTGCCTCAGCGGAACGGCGCGTCGGCGGCGCGGCGCTCGGCGATCTCCGCCTCCAGGCGGTCGCCGATGGCCAGCAGTTGCGGCTTGGTCAGGATGTTCTGCCCGCGCCGGTCGAAGTGGTACTCGTGCACGTGGGTTTCCACGATCGAGTCCACTGGGCAGCTTTCCTCGCAGAAGCCGCAGTAGATGCACTTGAACAGGTCGATCTCGTAGCGCGTGGTGCGGCGGGTGCCGTCGGCGCGCTGCTCGGAATCGATGGTGATCGCCAGCGCCGGGCACACCGCCTCGCACAGCTTGCACGCGATGCAGCGCTCCTCGCCGTTGGGGTAGCGCCGCAGCGCGTGCACCCCGCGGAAGCGTGGCGACTGCGGGGTCTTCTCCATCGGGTACATCAGGGTGTACTTCGGCTTGAACAGGTAGCCGAAGGTCAGCCCCATGCCGCGGAACATCTCCAGCAGCAGCAGGCTCTTGAAGTAATTGACGACTCTGCTCATGGCCTCACTGCCCCCGCTCGACGACGCCGAAATAGACGAGCAGCGTGGTGACGACGATCCAGGCGATCGTGATCGGGATGAACACCTTCCAGCCCAGCCGCATGATCTGGTCGTAGCGGTAGCGCGGGAACGATGCGCGGAACCAGATGAAGCAGCTGGCGAAGAAGAACATCTTGAACAGCAGCCACCACCAGCCGTCCACCGACAGCAGCGGGATGCCCCAGCCCTGGAACGGCGAGAGCCAGCCGCCGAGGAAGAACAGCGCCGTCAGGAAGCTGATCAGGAGCATGTTCGCGTATTCCGCGAGGAAGAACAGCGCGAATTGCGATCCGGAGTACTCGACCATGTGCCCAGCAACGATCTCCGACTCGCCTTCCACCACGTCGAACGGTGCGCGGTTGGTTTCGGCGACGCCCGACACGAAGTAGATGACGAACAGGGGCAGCAGCGGCAGCCAGAACCACTCCAGGAACCCGGCGTTGCCGGACTGCGCCGTCACGATCGCGGAAATGTTGAGGCTGCCGGCGGCGATCATCACGCCGACCAGCGCGAAACCCATCGCGATCTCGTAACTGATCATCTGCGCCGAGGCGCGCATCGCGCCAAGGAACGCGTACTTCGAATTCGAAGCCCAGCCCGCCAGGATCACCCCGTAGACGCCCAGCGAAGTCATCGCCAGCAGGTACAGCAGGCCCGCGTTGGCGTTGGACAGCACCACCTGCGCGTCGAACGGGACCACCGCCCACGCGGCGAACGCCGGCACCAGCGAGAGCATCGGTGCCAGCCGGAACAGGAACGGATGCGCGGCGGTGGGCTGCACCACTTCCTTGAACAGCAGCTTGAACACGTCGGCGAACGCCTGGAACACGCCATAGCCGACGTACATCGGCCCATGGCGCGCGTGCATCCAGCCGATCAGCTTGCGCTCCCAGACCACGTAGAACGCCACGCCCAGGATCACGGGAACGGCGATGGCGAGGATCTTCAGGACGATCCACAGCAGCGCGCCGACGGTGCCCAGCGAAAGCAGCGCCTCGTGCAGGGGGTCGACCACGTAGGCCGACACGGGATTGGTGCTGGCGATCATGCGCGTGCGACCTCCGTCGTCGCGGCGGCCGCCACCGGCGCGGTGGCGCCATGGCCCGATTCGATCCATGCGCAGCCCGGTGCGACGCGGTCGTCGACGACGACCTGCAGCGCGCCCTTGCCGCTGGCCACCGACAGGCTGGCCATCGCGTCAGCCTCCAGCCCCGCCGCAGCGGCGTCGGCGGCGTTGAGCACCACCCGCGGCCCGACGTTGAGCGGATGCGCCTGCAGCGCCGCCGCGCGGCGCACGGTGGCGTCCACCCGGTAGATTCCCTGCGAGGCCACCACTTCCAGCCCGGCGCGGGCTGGCGATGGTGCATTGCCGGCGGCAACGGCCACCTGGCGCGGCGCCAACCCGGCACGCAGGCCGGCCAGGTCCGTGAACCCGAAGCCCGGCAATTCCAGCTCGGCCACCAGCGCGCGCAGCACGCGCCAGCCCGGCTGCGCCTGCCCGGGCGCCTTGCCCGCGGCCGCCGTGCGTTGTTCGATGCCCTCGAGGTTGGTCAGCGTCGCCTCGATCTCCGGCAGCGCGGCGATCGGCAGGATCACGTCGGCGACCTTGCGCGTGGACTGGCAGGCGAACTGGCTGAATGCCACCACCTGCGCGCCACCCAGCGCCTTCAGCGCCAGCAGCGGATCGGCAAAATCCAGTCCCGGCTCGATGCCGTACAGCACGTACGCGGCGCGCGGGTCGCGCAGCATCGCCAGCGCGTCGCGGCTGGCCGGCAGCACGCCATGCGTCGCCAGCCCAAGTGCGTTCGCGCCTTGCGGGATGCGGCACAGCTTCGCGTTCTTCGCGGTGGCACAGGTGGCCGCCGCCTTGCGGATGGCGGATGCATGCACGCCGTTCTCGGCGATCGCGCCGATGATCACCGCCACGTTGGCGGCATCGCCCAAGTCGAGCTTGCCCAGCGCATCGGCCAGCTGCGACGGCGGCACGATCGCCTTGGAGGCGATGGCGAACGCGAAGTCGAAGTCCACCGGATTGACGACGTGGACCCGTGCGCCGGCCTTGACCGCCTTGCGCACGCGCTGGTGCAGCAGCGGCACTTCGTGGCGCAGGTTGCTGCCGACGATGACGATCGCCTGGGCACGCTCGATCTCCGCGACCGGCATGGCGAATGCCTGCGCGAACGCGCCATCGGACAGGTCGAGCTGGCCGATGCGGTGGTCGAGGTTGCCGGTGCCGAGCGCCTCGGCCATGCGCGCCAGCATCGCGCCCTCCTCGTTCGAGGTGGCCGGATGCACGAGCATGCCGAGGTTGTCGCCGCCGTTCTCGCGCAGGATCGCGGCGGCCTTGGCCAGCGCCTCCTCCCACGAGGCGACGCGGAAATCGTCGCCCTCGCGGACCAGCGGCTCGGTCGCGCGATCATCGGCGTACAGGCCCTCGTGCGCGTAGCGGTCGCGGTCGGACAGCCAGCACTCGTTCACCGCCTCGTTGTCGCGCGGCACGCTGCGCAGGATCTCGCCGCGGCGCACGTGGTGGAACAGGTTGCTGCCCAGCGCGTCGTGGTAGCCCAGCGACGGCCTGGCGGTCAGCTCCCACGGGCGGGCCTTGAAGCGGAACACCTTGTTGGTCAGGGCGCCAACCGGGCAGACGTCGATCACGTTGCCGGAGAGTTCCGTCGTCAGCGGCTTGCCGTCATAGGTGCCGATCTGCAGGTTCTCGCCGCGCATCATGCCGCCGAGCTCGTAGGTGCCGGCGATGTCCGCGGTGAAGCGGATGCAGCGCGTGCACTGGATGCAGCGCGTCATCTCGGTGGCGACCAGCGGGCCCAGGTCCTCGTCCGCCACCACGCGCTTGCGCTCGACGAAACGGCTGACCGAGCGGCCATAGCCCATCGACAGGTCCTGCAGCTCGCATTCGCCGCCCTGGTCGCAGACCGGGCAGTCGAGCGGATGGTTGATCAGCAGGAATTCCATCACGTTGCGCTGGGCCTTCAGCGCCTTCTCGTTTCGGGTGAACACCTTCAGCCCGTCCATCACGGGCGTGGCGCAGGCCGGCGACGGCTTGGGCGCGGCGCGGCCGCCAACCTCGGTGTCCACCAGGCACATGCGGCAGTTCGCGGCGATCGGCAGTTTCTCGTGGTAGCAGAAGCGCGGGATCGGGATGCCGGCCTTGTCGGCGGCATGGATGATCATCGAGCCCTTCGGCGCGGCCAGCTCCACGCCATCGATGATGACGGTGACGTGGTCCGGCGGCAGGTTCGGGTTGACGGGCTGCGCGCTCACGCGGCCACCTCCACCGGGCTTGCCAGGGTGCCCGCAAGTTCGTCATCGACGTAGAAGCGCCGGTTCACGATGGCGTACTCGAATTCATGCCAGTAGTGGCGCAGGAAGCCCTGCACCGGCCAGGCCGCGGCCTCGCCGAACGCGCAGATGGTGTGGCCCTCGATCTGGCCGGCGGCGGCGCGCAGCATGCGCAGGTCGTCGAGGGTCGCCTCGAAATTGCAGATGCGGTCGAGCATGCGGTGCATCCAGCCGGTGCCTTCGCGGCACGGCGTGCACTGGCCGCAGCTCTCCTGCCAGTAGAAGCGCGAGATGCGGCGGCAGGCGCGAACCATGCAGGTGGTGTGGTCCATCACGATCACCGCGCCCGAGCCCAGGCCGGAGCCGGCCTTCTGGATGGCGTCGTAATCCATGGTCAGGCCCATCATGGTCTCGGCGGGCAGCACCGGCATCGACGAGCCACCGGGGATGACGCCCTTGAGCCGGTTGCCGTTGCGGACTCCGCCGCACAGCTCCAGCAGCTCGGCGAACGACGTGCCCAGGCGGACCTCGTGGTTGCCCGGGCGGGCCACATGCCCCGAAACCGAGAAGATCTTGCAGCCGCCGTTGTTGGGCTTGCCGAGGTTCATGAACCACTCGGGGCCGTTGCGCACGATCGCGGGCACCGAGGCATAGGTCTCGGTGTTGTTGATCGTCGTCGGCTTGCCGTACAGGCCGAAATTGGCCGGGAACGGCGGCTTGTAGCGTGGCTGGCCCTTCTTGCCTTCCAGCGATTCCATCAGCGCGGTCTCTTCGCCGCAGATGTAGGCGCCGGCGCCCAGCGCGTTGTAGATGTCGATGTCGATCCCGGAGCCGAGGAGGTTCTTGCCCAGCCAGCCGTTGGCGTACGCCTCGCGGGTGGCTTCCTCGAGGTGCTCGAACGGCTCGTGGTGGAACTCGCCGCGCAGGTAGTTGTAGGCCACGGTCGAGCCGGTGGCGTAGCAGGCGATCGCCATGCCCTCGATCACCGCGTGCGGGTTGTAGCGCAGGATGTCGCGGTCCTTCGCGGTTCCGGGCTCGGATTCGTCCGAGTTGCACAGGATGTACTTCTGGCCCTCGCCCTTGGGCATGAAGCTCCACTTCAGGCCGGTCGGGAAGCCCGCGCCGCCGCGGCCGCGCAGGCCGGACTGCTTGACCATCTCGATCACGTCGGCCGGCGCGATCTTCTCGCTCAGGATCCTGCGCAGCGCCTGGTAGCCGCCGGTCTTCAGGTAGTTCTCGTACGACCACGGCTTGTCGAAGTGCAGCGTCGTGTAGACCGCCTGGTGTTCCTTCGGCGCCGGGCCGACCGGGCCGTAGCCGCGGGAATAGTCGATGTGCGATGCCATCAGCTCAGTCCGTCCAGCAGCGCGTCCACCTTCGCGGCGTCGAGCTTCTCGTGGTAATGGCCGTTGATCACGACCACCGGCGCGCCACAGCACGCGGCCACGCATTCTTCCTCGCGCTTGAGGTAGACGCGTCCATCGGCGGTGGACTCGCCCAGCTTGCAGCCCAGCTTGCGCTCGGCGTGCGCGACGAGATCCTCCGCGCCGTTGAGCCAGCAGCTGATGTTGGTGCAGAAGGCCACGTTGTTGCGCCCCACCTGCCGCGTCTCGAACATCGAGTAGAAGGTCGCGACCTCGTAGGCCCACACCGGCGGCAGGTCCAGGTACTTGGCCACCGCGGCGATCAGCTCGTCGCTCAGCCAGCCGCCGTTCTGCTCCTGCGCGGCGAACAGGCCTTGCAGGACCGCCGAACGCTTGCGGTCCGGCGGGAACTTGGCCAGCCAGTGGTCGATGTGGGCGCGGGTGGCGTCGCTCAGCACGACCATCGGGTCGACGTTGCGCGCGTTCTCGAAATTGCCGGTGGCTCTCATCGGTCGACTTCACCAAACACAATGTCGTAGGTGCCGATCATCGCCACCACGTCGGCCAGCATGTGGCCCTTCACGATCGCGTCCATCGACGACAGGTGGGCGAACCCGGGCGCGCGCAGGTGCACGCGGAACGGCTTGTTGGCGCCGTCGCTCACCAGGTAGCAGCCGAATTCGCCCTTCGGGGCCTCCACCGCGGCGTAGGTCTCGCCCGCCGGCACGCAGTAGCCTTCCGAGAACAGCTTGAAGTGGTGGATCAGCGCTTCCATGTCGTCCTTCATCGCTTCGCGCGAAGGCGGCGCCACCTTGTAGTTGTCCAGCATGACCGGGCCCGGGTTGGCCTTCAGCCACTTGACGCACTGCTGGATGATCCGGTTGGACTGGCGCATCTCCGCCACGCGCACCAAGTAGCGGTCGTAGCAGTCGCCGTTCATGCCGACCGGGATGTCGAAGTCCACGTCGGCGTAGCGCGCGTACGGCTGCTTCTTGCGCAGGTCCCATTCAATGCCCGACCCGCGCATCATCGGGCCGCTCATGCCCCAGGCCTTGGCCTGCTCCGGCGTCACCACGCCGATCCCGACCGTGCGCTGCTTCCAGATGCGGTTGTCGGTGAGCAGGGTCTCGTATTCGTCGATGCGCGCCGGGAAGTCCTCGCAGAACCGCTCGAGGTAATCCAGCATCGAGCCCTCGCGCCACTCGTTGAAGCGCTTGAGCTTGGCGCCCTTGCGCCACGGCGACTCGCGGTACTTGGGCATCTGCACCGGCAGGTCGCGGTAGACGCCGCCGGGGCGGTAATAGGCCGCGTGCATGCGCGCGCCGCTGACCGCCTCGTAGCAGTCCATCAGCTCCTCGCGCTCGCGGAACGCGTACAGGATCACCGCCATCGCACCAAGGTCGAGCGCGTTGGAGCCCACCCACATCAGGTGGTTCAGGATGCGGGTGATCTCGTCGAACATCGTGCGGATCCACTGCGCCCGCTCCGGCGCCTCGATCCCCATCAGCGTCTCGATCGCGCGCACGTAGGCGTGCTCGTTGCACATCATCGAGACGTAATCCAGGCGATCCATGTAGCCGATCGACTGGTTGAACGGCTTGGACTCGGCCAGCTTCTCCGTGCCCCGGTGCAGCAGCCCCACGTGCGGGTCGGCGCGGCGCACGACCTCGCCATCCATTTCCAGGATCAGGCGCAGCACGCCATGCGCGGCCGGATGCTGGGGACCGAAGTTCAGCGTGTAGTTGCGGATTTCCTGGGCGGCCTCGACCGGGCTGCTGGCGAAGCCCTCGCTGGCCGGTGCCGGGTCGAGACCCGGGGTCAGGGCGGCGGCGCTCATCGACGGGCCTCCAGGTCGAGGAGCTTGTTGGCGCGTTCACCCTGCGCGGTGGCGTAACGGGCATCGTCGCGGATCACCCGCGGCACGCCGACCCGCGGCTCGACCGATGTCACCGGCTCGTACACCACGCGCTTCTTCTGCTCGTCGTAGCGCACTTCCACGTTGCCGATCAGCGGGAAGTCCTTGCGGAACGGATGGCCGACGAAGCCGTAGTCGGTGAGGATCCGGCGCAGGTCGGGATGGCCGTCGAAGATGATGCCGAACAGGTCGAACGCCTCGCGCTCGAACCAGTTGGCCCCCGGCCACACGCCGGTCACCGACGGCACCAGGGGCATGCCGCTGTCGGGGGCGAAGCAGCGCACGCGCAGGCGCAGGTTGCGGGCCACCGAGAGCACGTGCAGCACCACCGCGAAACGGCGGGCGGGCGCGGCGTCGGGCGCGATCGCGAGCGGCTCCAGCACCTGGTGGCTGGGCGCCTCGCCCCATCCGAAGCGGCCCGGGCCGTTGCCCTCGACGCCGCGGCTGAAGCCCTCGGCGGAGACGCCATCGGTATCCCACTCGTCATCCCCGTAGCCCAGCTGGTCCAGCCCGCACAGGTCGACGAAGGTGTCGAACCCGTGCTCGTCCCGCAGTGCGATGCAAGCGGCGGCGTAGTCGCCGGCCGCCAGCTCGAGGGTCACCTCGCCGCGCGGCTCGGCAACCTCGACGGCGCCCTCGCCAAAGCGCGACGTGAGCTCGGCGACCAGGGTCGCGATCGTGGCGCTGCTCATGCGCGTGCACCTTCCGGCTTGGCGGTGCGGGAGAACGGGTTCTGCTCCATCCGCCGGATCTTCTTCTGCAGTTGCAGGATGCCGTAGATCAGGGCTTCGGCGGTGGGCGGGCAGCCCGGTACGTAGATGTCCACCGGCACCACGCGGTCGCAGCCACGGACCACCGAATAGGAATAGTGGTAATAGCCGCCACCGTTGGCGCAACTGCCCATCGAGATCACCCACTTGGGGTCGGGCATCTGGTCGTAGACCTTGCGCAGCGCAGGCGCCATCTTGTTGCACAGGGTGCCGGCCACGATCATCACGTCGGACTGGCGCGGCGACGGGCGGAACACCACCCCGTAGCGGTCGAGGTCAAGCCGCGGCATGCCGGCGTGCATCATCTCCACCGCGCAGCAGGCCAGGCCGAAGCTCATCGGCCACATCGAGCCGGTGCGCGCCCAGTTCCACAGCGCGTCGAGGCTGGTGGTGACGTAACCGTTCTGCAGCAGCGGGTTCTCGCTGCCGGCCAGCAGGATGTCGTCCAGGCGCCCTTCCGGCAACGGATTGCTGGCGGACTCCAGTGCCCGTTGGATGATGTTGCTCATTCCCACTCCAGCGCGCCGCGCTTCCAGACGTACACGAAGCCGAGGAACAGCATGCCCACGAACAGGCCCATGGTGACCAGGCCGCGCGGGCCGAGGTCCTGGAACACCAGGGTCCACGGCACGATGAAGATGATTTCCAGGTCGAAGATGATGAACTGGATGGCGACCAGGTAGTAGCGCACGTCGAACGGCATGCGCGCATTCTCGAAGGCGCCGAAGCCGCACTCGTAGGGTGCGAGCTTTTCCGCCGACGGGCGCTGCGGGCCCAGCACGTTGCCGAGGATGATCAGGGCAATGCCGATGCCGGTGGCGACGATCAGGAACAGCAGGGTGGGCAGATAGTCGGCCAGCACGCGTGCCTCTCGTGGTTGTTCGGGTGCCAGCAGGCCGCGGCCGCTCGCTTATCCGCACTATTGTAGCCGTCCGCCCGCGCCGCGGGCCATACCCGCGGCGGGAACGCGAACGCGCTGGCCGGTGGACAAACGGCTCAGGAACTGCACGAGAGCATCGAGCAGCCGGCCTTGTCGCGTGCCCAGTCCGGGCGCTTGCCGGCGTAATGCCCGCGGCCCGGTTGCTCGCGGTAGGGATCCCGCAGGACCTCCTGCAGCGCGTGCACCCCGCCGGGATCGCCGGCATGAGCGCGCTCGATCGCCTCCTGCGCCAGCCAGTTGCGCAGCACGTAGAGCGGATTGGCCGCCTGCATGCGGCGCACGCGCTGATCGACCGGCAGCGCATCCTCGCGCAGGCGCGTCGCGTAGCGCGCCAGCCAGTCCAGCAGCGCGTCCTCGCCGGCGGCGCGCTTGCCGGGGTCGTAGAACGCCTGCTCCAGCGTCGCCAGCCCGGGCGCGCCGGGATCGAGGCCGGCCAGCCCGCGGAACCACAGCGTCATGTCGACCTCGTGCGCGTGCAGCAGGGCGTGCAGGTCGCGCACCAGCGCGAGGTCCTGGTCGCGGCATTCGGCAAGGCCCAGCTTGCCTGCGGCCGTCTCGCGTTCCGCGGCGGCGTAGACCGCGCCGAACCGGGCCAGCCCTGCCTGCAGCGGCGCCGTGTCGGCGAACAGCGGCGACAGCGCGCGCGCCAGCTGGCCCAGGTTCCAGTAGGCCACTCGCGGCTGCCAGCCGAAGCGGTAACGGCGGCCCTGGGCATCGGTGGTGTTCGGGGTCCAGTCCGGATCGTAGGCGTCGATCCAGCCATAGGGGCCGTAGTCGATGGTCAGCCCGAGGATCGACATGTTGTCGGTATTCAGCACGCCATGCACGAAGCCCACGCGCATCCAGCCGGCCACCAGGGTCGCGGTGCGCTCGCAGACTTCTCCTAACCAGTCGGCGTAGAGCGTTTCGCCACCGCCACCAAGATGCGGGAAATCGCGGGCGATGCAAAAGTCGGCCAGTTGCCGCAGCAGGCCGGTGTCGCCGCGCGCGGCCGGCAGCTCGAAATGCCCGAAGCGCAGGAAGGACGGGGCGACCCGGCACACGATCGCGCCCGGCTCCAACTCCGGATGGCCGTCGTAGAACATGTCGCGCAGCACGCCCTCGCCGGTGGTCACCAGGCTGAGCGCGCGCGTGGTCGGGATGCCGAGGTGGTGCATCGCCTCGCTGCACAGGAACTCGCGGATCGACGAGCGCAGCACCGCGCGGCCATCGGCCCCGCGCGAATACGGCGTCATCCCCGCGCCCTTGAGCTGCAGCTCGCGGCGGCCGCCCCCGGGCAGCACCACTTCACCGAGGCTGATCGCCCGCCCATCGCCCAGCTGCCCGGTCCAGTGGCCGAACTGGTGGCCGCCGTAGTTGCTGGCGAACGGCCGCGAGCCCGGCAGCAGCGTGTTGCCGGCCAACACCGCGGCGAATTCGGGGGACGCCAGTTCCTCGTCACTGAAGCCGAGCTCGCGCGCCATTTCCGCCGAGTGCGCCAGCAGCCGCGGCGCGGCCACCGGCGTCGGCGCCACCGCCGTCCACAGCGCGCCTTCCACCTGGCGCACGAAGTTGCGCGGCTCGGGGTCGCCCGGCAACGCGCGCAGGAAGGCGTTGTCGAACGCGGGGAAATCCAGGAACTGGGCCACCATCGCGCCATCCTAGCGTTGCGGCCGTCTGGAGCACGTACTCACGGGGCGGCGCGTACACTGTCGCCCCTGTTCTTTCCGGCGGTCCCCGCCACTGGGCCCATGAGCGCCGACACCCCGACCGTGCTGTTCTCCGACCTCGGCCTGCCCGAGACCCTGCTGGCCGCGCTGCGCGAAGTCGGCTACGAATCCCCCTCGCCGATCCAGGCCGCCACCATCCCGCCGTTGCTGCAGGGCCGCGACGTTCTGGGCCAGGCGCAGACCGGCACCGGCAAGACCGCCGCATTCGCCCTGCCGGCGCTGGCACGGCTGGACGCCGCCGCCGGCAAGCCGCAGGTGCTGGTGCTTGCGCCCACCCGCGAGCTGGCGATCCAGGTCGCCGAGGCATTCCAGAAGTACGCCCACCACATCCCGGGCTTCCACGTGCTGCCGATCTACGGCGGCCAGCAGTACGGCCCCCAGCTGCAGGCGCTGCGGCGCGGGGTGCACGTGGTGGTGGGCACGCCCGGCCGCGTGATCGACCACCTCGAGCGCGGCTCGCTGGACCTGTCCCAGCTGCGCCTGCTGGTGCTGGACGAAGCCGACGAGATGCTGCGGATGGGCTTCATCGACGACGTCGAGGCGGTGCTGAAGAAAACCCCGGAATCGCGCCAGGTGGCGCTGTTCTCGGCCACCATGCCGGCGCAGATCAAGCGCATCGCCCAGACCTACCTCAAGGATCCGGTCGAGATCGCGATCAAGGCGCTCACTACCACCGCGGAGAACATCCGCCAGCGCTTCTGGATGGTGAGCGGCGTCAACAAGCTGGATGCGCTGACCCGGATCATGGAGGCGGAGCCGTTCGACGCGATGATCGTCTTCGCGCGCACCAAGCTCGGCACCGACGAGCTGGCCGAGAAGCTGGCCGCGCGCGGCTTCAGCGCGGCGGCAATCAATGGCGACGTCGAGCAGAAGACCCGCGAGCGCACCATCCAGCGGCTCAAAGACGGCCAGATCGACGTGCTGGTGGCGACCGACGTCGCCGCCCGCGGGCTGGACGTGGACCGCATCAGCCACGTGCTGAACTACGACATCCCCTACGACACCGAAAGCTACGTGCACCGCATCGGCCGCACCGGCCGCGCCGGGCGCAAGGGCGAGGCGATCCTGTTCGTGGCCCCGCGCGAGCGCGGCATGCTGGGCGCGATCGAGCGCGCGACCCGGCAGAAGATCGAGCAGATGAGCCTGCCCAGCGTCGACGCCGTCAACGAGCGCCGCGTGGCCAAGTTCCTCGACAAGATCGAAGGGGCGCTGGCCAGCGACGACCTCGCCGTGTTCCGCGACCTGGTCGAGCGCTACGAGCGCGAGAAGAACGTGCCGGCCGTGGAGATCGCGGCGGCGCTGGCGCAGCTGGTGCAGGGCAAGACGCCGCTGCTGCTGCCGCAACCCACCCGCCCGGAGCCCGCCTTCGCGCCGCGCGAGCACAAGCCCGCGCGCGAGCGCGTGGAGCGCGAACGCAAGCCGCGCGACCCCAACGCCGCGCAGATGCCGATGCAGACCTACCGCATCGCCGTCGGCTACCGCCATGGCGTGCAGCCGGGCAACATCGTCGGCGCGATCGCCAACGAGGCCGACCTCGAGGCGCAGTTCATCGGCCGCATCGACATCCGCGACGACTACGCCCTGGTCGACCTGCCGGAGGGCATGCCGCCCGAACTGCTGCAGCACCTGCAGGGCGTGCGCGTGGGCGGCCAGCCGCTGCGCATGCGGCCGGCGGAAGCGGCCGACATCGACGCGCCAAAGGGCAAGCGCCCGTTCGGACCGCCACGCGGCGACCGCCCGCCGCCGCGCAAGCCGGGCGGCTTCAAGCCGCGCGGGCCGCGCTGAGGAAAGGAGTCCGCGGCCCGTGGCAGGCATGCCCCGCCCGCGACCGTAGCCGCGCAGCGACGTGAGCACGCCGTCCGGGCACGATGCCATCGTCATTGGCGCCGGAGCCGCCGGCCTGATGTGCGCGATCGCGGCCGGCCAGCGCGGGCGGCGGGTGCTGGTGCTCGACCACGCCAACCGGGTCGGTAAGAAGATCCTGATGTCGGGCGGCGGCCGCTGCAACTTCACCAACACGGGCACGAGCCCCGCGCAGTACCTGTCGTCCAACCCGCACTTCTGCAAGTCGGCGCTGGCGCGCTACACGGCCTGGCACTTCATCGAGATGGTGGAACGGCACGGCATCGCCTACCACGAGAAGGAACCCGGCCAACTCTTCTGCAACGAGTCCAGCAAGCAGATCGTGGCGATGCTGCTGGCCGAGTGCGAGGCAGCGGGCGTGACCATCCGCACCGATTGCAGCATCGGGCAGGTTGCGCGCGAGGGGAACGACCAGTTCACGCTGGACACGTCGCACGGGCGCTTCGCCGCGCCGGCGCTGGTGGTCGCCAGCGGCGGGCTGTCGATCCCGCGGATGGGCGCCAGCGGCTTCGGCTACCAGCTGGCGCGCCAGTTCGGCCACGACGTGCTGCCCACCCGCGCCGGGCTGGTGCCGTTGACCCTCAGCGGTCGCCACGCCGACCGCCTGCAGGACCTGGCCGGGGTCTCGCTGCCGGTGGAGGCGCGCTGCAATGGCGTCGCGTTCCGCAATGCGATGCTGGTGACCCACCGCGGCCTCAGCGGGCCGGCGATCCTGCAGGTCTCCAGTTACTGGCAGCCCGGCGACGACCTGCGCCTGGACCTGCTGCCCGACCACGACATCGACGCCCTGCTCCACGGCTGGCAGCAGCAGCGCCGCGATGCCGAGCTGCGCACGCTGCTGGCCGAGGTGATGCCCAAGCGCTTCGCCCAGCGCCTGTGCGAGCACTGGCTCGACAGCAAGCCGATGCGCCAGTACGCGGCGCGCGAGCTCGAGGCCATCGCCGCCACCCTGCGCGACTGGCCCCTGGTCGCCAGTGGCACCGAAGGCTACCGGACCGCCGAGGTCACGCTGGGAGGGGTGGACACCAATGGCCTGTCGTCGGCGACCATGATGTCCAGGCGCGTGCCGGGGCTGTATTTCATCGGCGAAGTGGTCGATGTCACCGGCTGGCTTGGCGGCTACAACTTCCAGTGGGCTTGGGCCAGCGGTCACGCCGCCGGGGTCGCGCTGGCGGGCTGACCCGGTTCAGAACGGGAACGGTACCCCGATCTTCGGCCCGAAGTACCACCAGGCGAACAACAGGATGCCGATCCACAGCGCGGTCTTGAACAACGCGCCCGCCACTTTCAGCGCGGCGTACACCGCCACCACCAGCACCACGATTCCGATCCAGCTCATGCGCACCTGCCTGCAGACGAATCGGGAAGCTTAGGCGCCCGCGCCGCCGTCGGCCAGCGGCCGCAGTTGCGGATCCAGCGCGATGCGCCCGTCGAACACGAAGCAGCGCCCGTCGTAGCCGGTTCCGCCAACCTGCTCGAAATACCCCAGGATGCCGCCTTCCAGCTGCAGCAGGTTGTCCATGCCGTCGTGGCGCAACCACAGTGCGGCCTTCTCGCAGCGGATGCCGCCCGTGCAGAAGCTGACCACGGTGGCATCTGCCAGCGCCTCGCGATGCGGGGCCAGCGCGGCCGGCAGTTCGGTGAAGTTGTCGATCGGCAGGGTCAGCGCCCCGGCGAAGGTGCCAAACCCGAATTCCTCGCGGTTGCGCGTGTCCAGCAGCACCAGGCGCCTGCCCGCGTCGTCATGGCCCTGCGCGATCCAGCGCTGCAGCGTGGCCGGCGCCACCGACGGCGCGCGCGCACCCGCCTCGAGCGGCGATGCGTGGCGGCGGCGGAACGCGATGATCTCGGCCTTGCGCCTGACCTTCAGCCGGGCGAACGGGACGGCCGCGCTCCAGCTCTCCTTTGCTTCCAGGTTGGCAAAACGGGCATCGTCGCGCAGCCAGGCGAGGAAGCCGCGCACGCCGTCGGGTGCTCCGGCCAGGAACAGGTTGATGCCCTCCGGCGCCACCAGCACGCTGCCGCGCAGGCCAAGGGCCTCGCAGGCGCTGCGGATCGCCGCCACCAGCGCGTCGACATCGTCGATGGTCACGAACTGGTAGGCGGCGATGTTCAGCGCCGCGCGGGTGTCGGAAGCGGCAGTCGATGGCATCCCGCCATTTTACGGCTGCCGTCGCCGCTGCCCACGTGGAATCATGTGCCCATGCCCGCCGCCTCCCGCCCCGTCCCGCGCGTTGCCGTCATTGGCGGCGGTCCCGCCGGCCTGATGGCCGCCGACACCCTGCGCGCGGGCGGCGCCGAAGTGCATGTGTTCGACGCCAAGGGATCGGTGGGGCGCAAGTTCCTGATCGCCGGCAAGGGCGGGCTCAACCTCACCCACTCCGAGCCGCGCCCCGCCTTCGACGCGCGCTACCGCGAGCGCGCGGCCGCAGTGGGCGACTGGCTAGACGACTTCGACGGCGATGCGCTGCGGGCCTGGGCACGCGAGGCCGGCATCGACACCTACGTGGGCAGCTCCGGCCGGGTGTTCCCGATGGATCGCAAGGCCGCGCCGCTCTTGCGTGGCTGGGTGCGGCGGATGAAGGCGGCGGGCGTGGCCTTCCATGTCCAGCATCGCTGGCAGGGCTGGACCGACGAAGGCAGCCTGCGCTTTTCCACCCCAACCGGCGAGGCCGCGTTTGCCGCGGATGCCACCGTCCTAGCGCTCGGCGGCGCCAGCTGGCCGCAGCTGGGCTCGGATGGCGCGTGGGTCGACGTGCTTGCGGCACGGCAAATCGCCATCGCCCCGCTGCAACCGGCCAACTGCGGGTTCGACGTGGGCTGGAGCGCGCACCTGGCGGAGCGTCACGCAGGCGCGCCGCTCAAGCCCGTGGTGGCGCACTGGCGGGATGCTTCGGGCGCCGCGCGCCAGCTGCAAGGCGAGTGCGTGCTGACCGCGACCGGCATCGAGGGAAGCCTGGTCTATGCGATCGCCGCGGACCTGCGCGACGCCATTGCCCGCGCCGGCGGCGTGCCGCTGGAGCTCGACCTGGTGCCCGATCGCAGCCTGGAGCGGCTGTCGGCGGACCTGGCCCGTCCACGCGGCAAGCGCAGCCTGGCCGAGCACCTGCGCCGCCAAGCCGGCATCACCGGCGCCAAGACGGCGCTGCTCCACGAGGTGCTGGGCCGGGACGCTGCGCCGGACATGGCCAAGGTGGCTTCCACCCTCAAGCGGCTGCCGTTGAAGCTGTCGCGCCCGCGCCCGATCGCGGAGAGCCTCTCCACCGCCGGAGGGGTCCGGCTCGAGGAGCTGGACGCCCGGTTGATGCTGCGCGCCCTGCCCGGCGTGTTCGCGGCCGGCGAGATGCTGGACTGGGAGGCGCCCACCGGGGGCTACCTGCTGACGGCCTGCTTCGCCAGCGGCCTGCGGGCCGGGCGCGGCGTCCTGGATTGGCTCCGGATCCGCGAACCTGAACAAGCGCGCGACGAGGCTGAACAGCCGGATGCGCAGCCTTAACTTCTGGCCGGGAAGGCGGAAAACGTAAGCGGCGATTCATCGTGCGGGCCGCTAACTGCAGCCAAGGGGCGCCGATCGGGTTGCGCCCACCCGGGAGAATCGACATGCGCCGTATTGGCACCCCCCACCACCTCGCGACTGCTGTGCTGGGCGTCCTCTTGGC
>JAEWFT010000003.1 GCA_023388715.1 Pseudomonadota bacterium | reverse complement strand
CCTCCGGGCCGCGGGGCGCGCTGCGGGTGCTGGATGCGCTGGCGCGCTGGTACGCCGAACCGCCGACCGATGATGCAGGCCTGGGCGTGGCGCTGGACCACGCGCGCCGCCTGCTGCGGCCGGGCTCGCGGCTGCTGGTGCTGGCGGATCCGGGGAGCGTGGCGACGCTTCCGGAGCGGATCTGGCCGGCGCTGGCGCTGCACAACGACGTCACCGTGCTGCTGCTGGTGGATCCACTGGAAACCGAACCGCCACGGGCGTCGCTGCCGTTCCGTCTGGGAGACGGTGCGCGCGTGCTGCTGGGGCTGGACGCGCAGGCGGTGCGGGGGCGCTGGCACGACGCCTTCGCCGCGCGGCGGGCGGCCAGCGAGGCACTGCTGCAGCGCCACGGCGTGCGCCCGCTGGTGCTGTCCGCCGACGCCGCCAGCGATGCATGGCTTCCGCAACTGGACCTGCCCGTTGCGCGAGGGGCGGCATGACCCTGCCGCTGCGCGACGTGCACCCGGGGGTGGCGCCTCCCTGGTGGCCGCCGGCTCCGGGCTGGTGGCTGCTCTTCGCCGGACTGGCCGTGCTGGGCCTTGCGCTGGCCTGGTGGTGGCGACGCCGGGTCCGCCGGCGACAGTCGATCCGCTGCCTGTTCGATGCCACCGTCGATGCCGCGCCGACGCCGGCCGCGCAGGTGGCGGCGATGTCGGAGCTGCTGCGTCGTGCGGCCCGCCGCGACTCGCCCGAAGCCGATCGCCTCGACGGCGAGGACTGGCTGCGCTTCCTCGACGAGGGCACCGGGCGCACGGAGTTCACCGCTGGTCCGGGGCGGCTGCTGCTGGAAGGCCCGTATCGCGAAGACGTGGATTTGGGTGAGGCTGAGGCGCTGCGCTTGCTGGCGCGCGACCGCTACCTGGCCTGGATGGGTGGCCGATGAACTGGCTGCCGGACCTGCTGCGGATCGAAGACTTCGCCTGGCCGTGGATGCTGCTGGCGATTGTGCTGCCATGGCTGGTGCGCTGGCTGCTGCCGGCGCGCGCCGCTGGCGAGGCCGCATTGCGCGTGCCCTGGGGCGATCGCGTGCGCCAGGTGGCGGCGGGCGGCGGGGGCGTCGCCCGCGCGCGCGGGATGCCGTGGTGGCTGTTTGCCGCATGGTGCCTCCTCGCCATCGCGGCGGCGCGCCCGCAGGAACTCGGTCCCGCGGTGGCGCCGCCGCAGGTCGGTCGCGACATGATGCTCGCGGTCGACCTGTCGGCCAGCATGGGCGAGCCGGACATGGAACTTGGCGGCCGCATCGTTGATCGCCTGACCGCAGCCAAGGCGGTGCTTGCCGATTTCCTCGACCGCCGCGTCGGCGATCGCATCGGGTTGGTGGTGTTTGGCGATCGCGCGTTTGCACTCACCCCGCTGACGCTGGACCGCGACAGCGTGCGCCAGCAGCTGCAGGACAGCGTCGTGGGCCTTGCCGGCCGCGCCACCGCGCTGGGCGATGCGATCGCGCTGGCCACCAAGCGGCTGCAGGCGCAGGCGCCGGCGCGCGACGCCCACGTGCTCATCGTGCTGACCGATGGCGTGAATACCGCGGGCGTGCTGGAGCCGGAGAAGGCCGCGCAGATCGCGCGCGATGCCAACGTGCGCATCCATGCCATCGCGTTTGGTGGTGACGGAGGCGGCGCGTTGTCGCTGTTCGGACTGCAGCTGCCGATGGGTGGCGACGAGGTCGACGAAGCAGGGCTGCGGCGGATCGCGGAGCTGACCGGGGGCCGCTTCTTCCGCGCGCGCGATGCAGGCGAGCTTGCAGGCATCTATGCAGAGATCGACGCGCTGGAACCGGTGGCGCGCCAGGGCCGCGCGGTGCGTCCGGTGATCGAGCGCTATCCGCTTCCGCTTGGCGCCGCGCTCATGCTGGGCCTGATCGCGCTGGCAGTGCGGCGGCGCGCCGGGGCATCGCAATGAACCCCTTGGCCGACCTCCAGTTCCTGCGTCCCTGGTGGCTGCCGGCCCTGCTGCTGTTGCCGCTGCTCGGGTGGTGGTGGCGCCGGCAGGCGCGCGAACGCAATGCCTGGCGCGATGCGGTCGATCCGCACCTGCTGCCGCACCTGCTGGAGGACGCAGGGCATGCGCCGCGCCGCGCATGGGCCGGCATGCTGGCGCTGGCCGGGATGGCGCTCGCGGTGCTGGCGCTGGCCGGGCCGAGCCTGCGCCAGCAGGAGCGCCCGCTTTGGCAGACGCGATCGCCGCTGGTGGTCGCGCTGGACCTGACCGACGCGGTGCTGGCGCGCGACCTGGCGCCATCGCGGCTGGCGCAGGCGCGCGCCAAGCTCGCCACCCTGCTGCGCGAACGCCAGGGCGGGCAGGTGGCGCTGGTGGTGTTCGCCGACGATGCCTACACCGTGGCGCCGCTGACCGAGGACGCGGCCAACGTTGCCCTGTTCCTCGACGCGCTGGCGCCCGACCTCATGCCCGGCCACGGCGCCCCGCTCGACGCCCCCCGGGTGGATCGCGGGATCGCCTGGTCGCAGCAGCTGCTGCGGCAGGCCGGCTTCGAGCGCGGCGACATCCTGGTGCTGACCGACCGCGCCGACGGCACCGACCACGCGGCCGCGCGCAAGGCGGCGGACGCGGGCTACCGGGTGTCGGTCCTCGGCCTGGGCACCGCGCGCGGTGGCACCTACCCGCGCCCCGGCGGCGGCGATGGCCAGGCGCGGCTGGACGCGCCCTCGCTGCAGCGGCTGGCGGACAGCGGCGGCGGGCGCTACGTGCCGCTGTCGGCCGGCGACGCGGATCTCCAGGCGCTGGGCGTGCTGGATCCGCAGGACGCCGCCGGGATCGCGGCACAGGGCGAGAAGGTCGCCACCCGCAGCGACGATGGCTACTGGCTGCTGCCGCTGGTGATGCTGCTCTGCATGCCGCTGTTCCGCCGCGGCGGCATGCTGGCGGTGCTGCTGGTGGGGGCGTTGTGGTGGCCGGCAGCGCCCGCGCTGGCGCAGCCAGGGGACGCCGCCGGCACCCTCTGGCAACGCGCCGACCAGGTGCGGCATGCGCGCATGCAGGAAGGCGTCGCCGCCTATCGCGCGAAGGATTACCCGCGCGCGATCGAGCGCTTCTCCGGCGTGCCGGGCGCGGACGGCCAGTACAACCTCGGCAACGCGCTGGCGCAGGCCGGCCGTTACGACGAGGCCATCGCCGCCTACGATCGCGCATTGAAGCTGCGGCCGGGGATGCCGGATGCGCTGGTCAACAAGCGCCTGGTCGAGGCGGCCAGGAAGCTCCCCAAGCGTGAGCAGCCGCAGCCGGGCGACGGCCAGCAAGGAAAGGCGCCGCCGCAGCCGGGTGACGCCAACGCGCCTCCGTCCGACGCAGGCCAAGGCAAGGCCGGCCGGCCGCCCAAGGCGCCGCCGCAGCCCGCGCCGCCGGGGCGCGCCCCGGAGCCGGGCGACACCCCGCCGCCAACCGATCCGCAATCGCAGCAGCAGGCCGACGCCGCCCAGCGCCAGCGCATGGACGACGCCCTGCAGGGCCGGCAGGGCCAGCCGCGACAACCGGCAGCGGCGCAGGCCGCGCCGGAAACTCCCGGGCAGCGCGAACGCCGGCTTGCCAATGAGGCCTGGCTCAAACGCGTGCCCGACGACCCCGGCGCCCTGCTGCGCGCGCGCTTCCAACTGGAGGCGCAGCGCCGCCGCGGAGGGCAGCCATGACGCGGCTGCTCGCCATCGGCCTGGGCGTGCTGCTGGCGCTGTCGTGGGGGCCGGCGCTGGCCCAGACCCGCGCCTGGCTGGACCGCAGCGAGATCAGCTACGGCGAGACCGCCACCCTCAACATCGAGACCGACCAGCGGGTCGCGCAGGTGGAGTACGGCGCCTTGCGGGCGCAGTTCGAGATCGCCGGGCAGACCGTGCGCCGCAGCTGGAGGCGCGCGGCCGACGGCACGCAGGCGCAGGTGTCGCTGTTCGCGGTGGGCATCCGCCCGCGCGGGCCGGGCGTGTTGACCGTGCGCTCGCTGCGGGTGGGCAACGTGGACACGCCGGTGCTGCGGCTCACCGTGCTGCCGCCATCGGTATTGCCGGCCAATGGCGACGCCGACGTGTTCGTCGAAACCGTCGTCGACGCCGCGCGGCCTTACGTGCAGCAGGCGGTCGGCGTGCTGGTGCGGCTGCACTACGCGGTGCCGCTGATGTCCGGCCAGCTCGACCAGGAAGCACCGGCCGGCGCCAGCCTGCAGCGGATCGGCGAGGACCTGACCTACCAGCGCGACATCGGCGGCCGCCGCTTCAACGTGGTCGAGCGCCGCTACCTGCTGATCCCGGAGCGCAGCGGTTCGCTCGCATTGCCGGGCGCGCGCTTCAACGGCGTGGTGGCAGGCGGCTTCTTCGATCGCATTTTCGACGACGGGCGCAAGCCGCTGTCGGCGGCGTCGGCGGCCCGGCGGCTGCAGGTGCGGCCGATCCCCGATGGCGCGCCGCAGCCGTGGCTGCCGCTGCGCGACCTGCGCCTGCGCTGGTTGCAGGCGCCCGCCGGCGGACGGGTGGGGGAGGCGACCACGCTGGAAATCGAGCTGCAGGCCGACGGCGCCAGTGCCAGCCAGATGCCGGCGATCGAGCTACCGCCAACCGTCGGGTTGCAGGTGTTCCCCGAGCCGGCGCAGACCGAGGAGCATTTCGTGGAGGCGCGCCCGCGCACGGTGCAGCGCCGCCGGATCGCGGTCGTGCCGGACCGACCGGGCCTGCTCGAAGTGCCCGGGCCTCGCATCGAGTGGTGGGACGCTGTCCAGGGCGTCGCCCGCACGGCCGTGTTGCCGCCGTTGAAGCTCGAGGTCGCTCCCGGCGTTGCAGACGCCCCGGTGGAGCCCATCGACGCCGGGCAGGGCGCGCTTGCCGTCGGGGACGCCGCCGACGCGCCGGGTGGCGAGTCACTGTTGGGACGCGGGGCGTGGTGGCTGCTGCTGGCAGGAGTACCGCTGGTGGTGATCGGGTGGTGGTGGCATCGCCGTGGTGCAGCGCCCGTGTTCGCCGAAGGTGACGACACGGCCGAAGCTGCGTCAGCGCCGGCCTCGCGCCCGCCCTCGCTGCAGGTGGCGCTGGCCGGCGGCGACCTGGCGGCTATCAGCCACGCCCTGACCCAGGCGGCGGGAGTGCCCACCGACGATCTCGACGCACTCGAGGCGCGCCTGTCCGATCCCGGGCAGCGCAACGCGCTGCGCGCGCTGCAGGCCGCGCGCTGGGGCGGCGGCGATGCGGCGGCAACGCTTGCCGCGCTGCGCCAGGCGTTCAAGCGTGGCCCGCGCCTGCACGGCGAGGCGCGCAACCCGCCTCCGCTGCTGCCACCGCTCTATCCGGAGTGATCGCCGCCGTTTGCTAAGCTCGCCGGTCGAGACGAGGGGACGGGACGATGGCCGAAGCGGTCCGCGGAAAGCTGCAGCTCCACTGGAAGATGCTGATCGGTTTCCTGGCCGGGCTGGTGCTGGGACTCATCGCGCACTATGGCGCCGGCAGCGATGCCACCTGGGTCCAGTGGCTCACGACCTACGTCACCCAGCCGGCGGGCACCCTGTTCCTGCGCCTGATCTTCATGCTGGTGATCCCGCTACTGTTCTCGGCGCTGGTGATCGGCGTTGCGGAGATGGGCGACGTGCGGGCGCTTGGCCGGGTCGGCTGGCGCACGCTGGGCTACACCATCCTCGCCTCCGGCATCGCCGTCGTGCTGGGGTTGCTGCTGGTGAACTGGCTGCAGCCGGGCGCCGGCGTGGATCCGGTGGCGGCGCAGCAGATGCTCGCGCAGGGCGCCGAGCGCGCGCAGGAGATCGCCGGCGGCGCGGCCTCGCAGCCAAAGGGCCTGGACCTGCTGCTGGCGATCGTGCCGGACAACGTGGTCAAGGCGGCCGCCGAGAACACCATCCTGGCGGTCATGTTCTTCGCGCTGATGCTGGGCATCGGCCTGGTGCTGACCCGCAGCCCCGCGACGGAGACCCTGCTGCGCGGCATCAACGGCCTGTTCGAGGTCTCGATGACGCTGATCGGGCTGGTGATCCGGCTGGCGCCGTACGCGGTGTTCTGCTTCATGTTCAACCTGGCCGCGCTGTTCGGCTGGGACCTGCTGCAGAGCCTTGGCAAGTACGTGGGCGTGGTGGTGCTGGCGCTGGCGATCCACCTGGTGGTGGTCTATTCGCTGATGCTGAAGTTCCTCGCCGGGCGTTCGCCGCTGGGCTTCTTCCGAGGCGTCCAGGAGGCGATGGTGATGGCGTTCTCGACCGCCTCCTCCAACGCCACCCTGCCGGTCGCGCTGCGGGTCGCCGACGAGAAGCTGGGGCTGCCGCAGAAGGTCTCGCGCTTCGTGCTCACGGTGGGCGCCACTGCCAACCAGAACGGCACCGCCCTGTTCGAGGGCGTCACCGTGCTGTTCCTGGCGCAGTTCTTCGGGGTCGAGCTCACCCTGACCCAGCAGGTCACGGTGATGTTCGTCTGCATCCTCGGCGGCATCGGTACCGCCGGCGTCCCCGCCGGTTCGCTGCCGGTGGTGGCGCTGATCTGCGGGATGGTCGGCGTCCCGCCGGAAGGCATCGGCCTGATCCTGGGCGTCGACCGCTTCCTCGACATGTGCCGCACCACGCTGAACGTCACCGGCGACCTGATGCTGGCCACGGTGGTCGCCAGGGACGAGCACGACGCGCCGGCCACCGCGCCGGCGTGACCCCGGGCCGCGCATGCGTGGGACAATGGCGTCTCCGCCGCCTTTGCAGACGCCATGACGACGCCCAGCCGCCGCGACCTCGCCAACGCCATCCGTTTCCTCGCCGCCGATGCGGTGCAGGCCGCCAATTCGGGGCATCCCGGGATGCCGATGGGCATGGCCGACATCGCCGAGGTGTTGTGGAACGATTTCCACAAGCACAACCCGGCCAATCCGGGCTGGTGGGACCGCGACCGCTTCGTGCTCAGCAACGGCCATGGCTCGATGCTGCAGTACGCTCTGCTGCACCTGAGCGGCTACGACCTGTCGATCGATGACCTGAAGCAGTTCCGCCAGCTGGGCTCGAAGACGCCGGGCCACCCGGAGAACTTCATGACGCCCGGCGTGGAAACCACCACCGGCCCGCTGGGGCAGGGGCTGGCGAACGCGGTCGGCTTCGCCCTGGCGGAAAAGCTGCTCGCGCAGCGCTTCAATCGCGACGGCCACCGGATCGTCGACCACCGCACGTGGGTGTTCATGGGCGATGGCTGCCTGATGGAGGGCATCTCGCACGAGGTCGCCTCGCTCGCCGGTACCTGGGGCCTGCACAAGCTGGTGGCGTTCTGGGACGACAACCACATCAGCATCGACGGCGACACCGCGGGCTGGTTCACCGACGACACGCCGAAGCGCTTCGAGGCCTACGGCTGGAACGTGATCCGCGCGGTGGACGGGCACGATGCCGAGGCGATCCGCGCCGCGATCCAGGCCGCGCTCGCCAGCCGCGACAAGCCCACGCTGATCTGCTGCCGCACGACCATCGGCTTCGGCTCGCCCGGCAAGGCCGGCAAGGAATCCAGCCATGGCGCGCCGCTGGGCAAGGACGAACTGCTGCTGACCCGCGAAGGCCTGGCCTGGGCGCACGAGGCGTTCCACGTGCCGCAGCCGGTGTACGACGGCTGGCGCGCGCGCGACCATGCCGCCAGCGAAGCCGACTGGAACCGGCGCTTCGATGCCTACAAGGCCGCGCATCCGGATGCGGCCGCCGAGTTCGAGCGGCGCATGCGCGGCGACCTGCCTGACGGCTTCGGCGCCGATGCCGCGGCCTACGTTGCCAAGACGCAGGCCGATGGCGCCACCATCGCCAGCCGCAAGGCCTCGCAGAACGCGATCGAGGCGTTCGCGCCGCTGCTGCCGGAGCTGGTTGGTGGTTCCGCCGACCTCGCCCATTCGAACCTGACCCTGTGGAAGGGCAGCAAGTCGGTGGCGGGGCAGGATCCGGACGCCAACTACATCTATTCCGGGGTGCGCGAGTTCGGCATGACCGCGATCAGCAATGGCCTGGCGCTGCATGGCGGCTTCATCCCGTACGACGCGACCTTCCTGGTGTTCTCCGACTACGCGCGCAACGCGGTGCGCATGACCGCGCTGATGGGCGTGCGCGCGATCCACGTCTATACCCACGACTCCATCGGCCTCGGCGAGGACGGCCCGACCCACCAGCCGATCGAGCACCTCGCCTCGTTGCGCTACATCCCTGACAACGATGTCTGGCGTCCCTGCGACGCGGTGGAATCCGCGGTCGCGTGGAAAGCCGGCATCGAGCGCGTGGACGGCCCCAGCTGCCTGGTGTTCAGCCGCCAGAACCTGCCGCACCAGGCGCGCAGCGAGGCGCAGCTGGCCGACATCGCGCGAGGCGGCTACGTGCTGAAGGACAGTACCGGCGCGCCGGCGCTGATCCTCATCGCCACCGGCAGCGAGGTCGGGCTGGCCATGGACGCGGCCGCGCGACTGGGCGAGGGCGTGCGCGTGGTGTCGATGCCGAGCAGCGACGTCTTCGACCGCCAGGACGCGGCCTACCGCGAGGCCGTGTTGCCCAAGGCATGCCGCAAGCGGGTGGCGATCGAGGCCGGTGTCAGCGATTTCTGGCGCAAGTACGTTGGCCTGGATGGCGCGGTGATCGGTATCGACAGCTTCGGCGCGTCGGCGCCGGCCGACAAGCTGTTCGCGCATTTCGGTTTCAGCGTGGAGCGGGTCGTCGCGGCCGCGCGCGCGCTCGACTGAGGCCACGCTCCAGCGGTCAGCCCAGCAGCAGCTTCCCGGCCGCAACCAGCAGGACCACGCCCAGCGCGATCCGCAGGCCGCGCACGGGCAGCCACTTCAGTCCAAGCTGGGTGCCGATCAGCGCGCCCACCGCGACCACGCCCAGCCACAGCGGCAGGTGCGGCGGCAGGCTCTGCCCCGATTGCAGCAGCCCGGCGAGCGCGGTAAGCGAGTTGATCCAGACGAACGCCACCGAGGTTCCGCTGGCATCGCGGGTCGGCATCCAGTGGGCGAACAACAGGACCGGGGTCAGGAAGATCGCGCCCCCGGTGCCGGTGAGGCCGGACAGCACGCCGATCGCGCCACCGATCAGCAGCGCAGGTGCCCACGGCATGCGACGGCCAAGCGCGGCGGCATCCTCGACCTCCGCCCGCGCGGCGCTGCGAAAGACCCCCAGCGCGGCTGCCAGCAACACCAGCCCCAGCAGCAGCGCGTAGGTGGCGGGCGGCACGCGGTATTGCGCCGCAAGCCACGCCGCGGGCGCGGAGGCCAGCACGAAGGGGACGACGTTGCGCCAGCGCACGTGCCCCGCGCGGGCGAAGCGCAGCAGGCCGATGCCGCCGACCAGCAGGTTCAGCGCCAGCGCGGTGGGGCGCATCTGCTCCGGCGCGAAGCCCAGCAGCGCCATCGCCGCGAGGTAACCGCTGGCGCCGGCATGGCCGACCGAGGAATAGAGCGTGGCGACGAGCAGGAACAGCGCCGCCAGCGCGAACTCCGGCGGCACGTTCAGGCGATGCCGGGCAGGTCGCTGTTGGCCAGCGGCGTGCGCAGGTAGCGCCGGCCGTTCGCCTCGAAGGGCGGCAGGCGGCCGCCGCGGATGTTCACCTGCAGCGAGGGGTACAGCAGGTTGGGCGCGGGCAGCGCGGCATCGCGCGCGCTGCGGCGCTCGCGGAACTGCTGGCGCGAGGTCGACGCGTCCAGCATCCGGTTCTCGCGCCTGCTTTCGCCCACCGGCACGCTGGCGCGGCGCTCGCGTCCCTGTGGCGGGTAGTCGTGGCACAGCCACAGCACGGTGTCATCCGGCATGGCGTGGAAGCGCTGGATGGTGTCGTACAGCGCATCGATGCTGCCGCCGGGGAAGTCGCAGCGTGCGGTGCCCACGTCCGGCGCGAACACGGTGTCGCCGACGAACACGTTGCCGGCGATCTCGTAGGCCAGGCTGTCGGAAGTGTGGCCGGGACTCGCCATCGCGGTGAAGCGCAGGCTGCCGGCTTCGATGGTCTCGCCGTCGCGGAAGCGGGCATCGAACGCCTCGCGCAGTTCCGCTGCGTCGGCATCGATGCCGAACACCCGTGCGAAATGCGCCTGCACCTGCGATATGCCCGCGCCAATGCCGACCGGCGCGCCGGTCTGCGCGCGCGCGACCTGCGCGGCGCTGAGGTGGTCGGCATGCGCATGCGTCTCCAGCACGCGGTGCACGGTCAGGCCGCGCTCGCGCACGTGGGCGAGCACCGCGTCGATGCTGTCGCTGCCGAGGCGGCCCGACTTGGCGTCGTAGTCCAGCACCGGATCGATGATCACCGCATCGCGCCCGCGGGAAACCACGTAGGTCCAGGTGCCGCTGGCGTCGTGGAAGAACGGCTGGATGTGCAGCGGATCGCTCATGTCAGTTCTCGCACAGGGCCTGGCCCTCGCCACAGTACACGTCGTGCAGGGTCTGCAGGATGCGCTGGGCCGGGCCCGGCACCAGCGAATAGAGGATGCTCTGGGCGTCGCGGCGGGTGTCGACCAGGCCTTCGTCGCGCAGCACCTTCAGGTGTTGCGACAACGCGGGCTGGCTCAGTTGCAGGCGCGCATTGAGATCGCCCACCGAGCGCTCGCCCTCCACCAGCAGGCACAGGATCATCAGGCGCTTGTCGCTCGCCAGCGCCTTGAGCAGGTCGCTGGCACGACCGGCGTTGGCACGCATGGCCTCGGGGTCGATGCGCAGGGAGCCGGACATCGCGGTCACTGCGACTGCAACGGCAGCCCGGCGTCGATCCAGGCAGTGACCCCGCCCTCGATCGAGCGCACGTCGGTGAAGCCGAGTTCCTGCAGCGCGCACGCCGCCAGCGCCGCGCGCCCACCCGTGCGGCAGTAGACCAGCACCGGCTGCTGCTTGTGCGAGAGCGACGGGTCGACCACGTTGGCCACCGCCGGATGGGCGTCGACCTGGAACTCGAGCACGCCGCGCGGGATGTTGGCGGCGCCCTTGATGTGGCCGGTGGCGAATTCGGAAGGCTCGCGCACGTCGATCAGCACGCAGCGCCCAAGTTCGGCCTGGGCATCGGCGGGGGACAGCTCACGCACGCGGGCACGGGCATCGGAAACGAGGTCGGCGGCGGTCTTGCTCATCGGGAAACCCTCACTGGCCAAATATAAGTTGACACGAATATAAGACAGGACTAATGTAATGTCCAGCATCCAAGGTTAGCGGGGAGAACGTGATGGCCAGGATCGTGGTGATGGGCGCAGGCCTCGGCGGGATGAGCGCGGCGTACGAGGCGGCCGAGCTGCTTGGCAGCCGGCACGAGATCGTGCTGGTGGGCGTCGGCGAGCGGTTCGGCTTCACCCCCTCCAATCCCTGGCTGGCGGTGGGCTGGCGCAGTTTCGACGATGTGACCCTGCCGATCGCCGAACACGTGGGCCGCAAGGGCATCGCCTATCGCGGCGAGGGCATCGCGCGGATCGAGGCCGATGCCGACCGCGTGGTCACCGGGGACGGCACCGTCATCGACTACGACTACCTGCTGATCTGCACCGGACCCAAGCTGGCCTTCGACGAAGTGCCCGGCCTCGGGCCCGACGGCCACACGCAGTCGATCTGCACCAGCCCGCACGCCCGTGACGCATGGGCGGCCTACCAGGAATTCCTCAAAGATCCGGGCCCGATCGTGATCGGCGCGGTGCAGGGCGCCAGCTGCTACGGCCCCGCCTACGAATTCGCGATGATCGTGGATGCGGACCTGCGCAAGCGCAAGCTGCGCGACAAGGTGCCGATGACCTTCGTCACCGCCGAGACGTACATCGGCCACATGGGACTGGGCGGCGTCGGGGACTCCAAGACGCTGATGGAATCGGAGCTGCGCCTGCGCCACATCAGGTGGCACGAGAATGCCAGGGTCACCGCGGTGCGCGCCGGCGAGATGGACGTGCAGCAGCACGACATGAAGGGTAATCCCACCGATGCGCACACGGTGCCATTCAAGTTCTCGATGCTGCTGCCCGCGTTCAAGGGCGTCGATGCGGTGGCGGCGGTGGAGGGGCTGTGCAATCCGCGCGGCTTCGTGCTGGTCGACAAGCACCAGCGCAGCCCGAAGTACCCGAAGATCTTCTCCGCCGGTGTGTGCGTGGCGATCCCGCCGGTCGAAGCCACCCCGGTGCCAACCGGCGCGCCCAAGACCGGCTTCATGATCGAGTCGATGGTCACCACCATCGTCAAGAACATCAAGGCCGAGCTGGACGGCAAGCCGGCCGTGTACGAAGGCACCTGGAACGCGGTCTGCCTGGCCGACATGGGCGATACCGGCGCCGCCTTCGTGGCGCTGCCGCAGATCCCGCCGCGCAATGTCACCTGGACCCGGATCGGCAAGTGGGTGCACGTGGCCAAGATCGCCTTCGAAAAGTACTTCCTCTACAAGATGCGGCACGGCACCTCCGAGCCGGTCTACGAGAAATACATCCTCGGCCTGCTGGGCATCGAGCGATTGAAGAAGACCAGCGACTGACACTCAACGCACACACAGGAGCAACGACATGTCCCTCGACCGCGCAATCATGGCCTTCGCCGGCGTGATGATCCTGATCAGCATCCTGCTGACGAAATTCGTGCATCCCAACTGGTTCTGGCTGACCGTGTTCATCGGCGCCAACCTGTTCCAGTCGGCGTTCACCGGCTTTTGCCCGGCGGGCAAGGTGCTTGCCCGGCTGGGCATCGGCAAGGGCGGCGATGGCGCCGCCTGTGGCCGCTGACCGGGAGCGGGCGATGCAGGCTGTTCGATTGGGCGCGCTGGCGGCCGCGCTGCTGGCGTTGTCCGCGTGTGGTGGGGGTGAGGAAGCGGCCAACGCGCCCCCGCTGCCGCCGCTCAAGACGATCACCGTGGCCGCCGATGGCGGCAACGCGGCGCGCGGCTGGGATGGCGTGGTCGAGGCGGTGCGCCAGGCGGATCTGACCGCGCAGACCGCCGGGCGCGTCACCCAGGTGCTGGCGGACGTCAACAGCAGCGTGGCCGCAGGGTCCGTGCTGGTGCGGCTGAGCGCGGTGGAGCAGCAGGCCGGGGCCAACACCGCCCGCGCCCAGCTGCGCGCCGCCGAGGCGCAGGCGGCCGAGGCCGAGCAGAACTACCGCCGGTTCGCCGCGCTTGCCGGCGGGCAGTACGTCTCCAGGGCGCAGGTCGACAACGCCCGCGCCGCCCGCGACGCCGCCGCCGCCGCGCGCGACGCCGCCCGCGCGCAGGTGGCGCAGGCCGCGCAGCAGGCCGATTACACGGTGGTGCGCGCGCCTTATGCGGGCGTGGTCGCGCGCCGGCTGGTGGAGCTGGGCGAGTCGGTGGCGCCCGGCCAGCCGCTGATGACCGTGTATGCCCCCGGCGCGTTGCGGATCGAGGTGCAGGTGCCGCAGACCCAGGCCGATGCGATCCGTGCCAGCGGGACTACCAGCATCCTGCTGGCCGACGGCCGCGTGGTCGAGCCGCGCAGCGTCACCGTGTTCCCGACCGCCGATGCGGCCACCCACAGCGTGGGCGTGCGGCTCGAGCTGCCCGATATCGACCGCGCGCCGGCGCCTGGCACCACTGCCAAGGTGTCGTTCCCGCGGGTGGCGGATCCCGCGGCCAAGGTCGTGGGGGATCTCCGCATCCCCGCCTCGGCGCTGGTGCAGCGCGGCGAGCTGACCGCGGCCTACGTCGTTGACGGCCAGCAGGTGCTGCTGCGCCAGGTGCGCCTGGGCCGCCGTGATGGCGATGCCGTCGCCGTGCTGGCCGGGCTGAAGCCGGGCGAACGCGTTGCTGCCGATCCCGTGGCCGCGATGCAGGCCCTGCAGGCGCGGCGCAGTGCGGTGGAGGCGAGCAAATGAGTTCGCCGGCGTCCCCGCGCATGGGGATTTCCGGGCGGCTTGCCGCGGCCTTCCAGGCCAATCCGATGACGCCGATCCTGGCGATCGTGGGCCTGCTGCTGGGCCTGCTGGCGGTGGCGATCACGCCCAAGGAGGAAGAGCCGCAGATCGACGTGACCATGGCAAACGTCATCGTGCCGTTCGAAGGCGCCAGCGCGCGCGACGTCGAACAGCTGGTGGCCACGCCGCTGGAGCAGAAGCTCTCCGAAGTGGAAGGCGTCAAGCACGTCTATTCCATCAGCCGGCCCGGGATGGCAGTGATCACGGTGGAATTCACCGTGGGCGTCGAACGCCAGCCAGCGCTGGTGCGCCTGTACAACCAGGTGTTCTCGAACATGGACGCGCTGCCGCAGGGCATGGGCGTCGGCCAGCCGCTGGTGAAGCCCAAGGGCATCGACGACGTGCCGGTGATGGCGGTGACGCTGTGGTCGGACGCGCCGGGCACCGATGCCGCCGCGCTGGCGGAGGTCGCGCACACGCTGGAAGCCGAACTCAAGCGGATTCCGGGTACCCGCGACGTCTACACCCTCGGCGCGCCGGACCGGGTCGTCAGCGTGACCCTGGATGCGGCGCGACTGGCCAGTTACGGCCTTGCAGTGGACGACCTCGGCAACGCGCTGCGCGCGAGCAACGTCGTCCAGCAGGCGGGTGAGCGCGTCGGCGGCAACGCCGCGGTGCCGGTGACCGCTGGCAGCTTCCTTGCGTCGGCCGAAGAAGTCGCCGACCTCGTCGTCGGCATCCGCGATGGCAGGCCGTTGCTGCTGTCCGACGTCGCCAGCGTGCGCGATGGCGGCGACCTGGCCTCGCGCTATGCCTGGCACGGCGCCCCGCCCGGCCGCGATGGCCCCAAGGCAGGCATCGCGCCGGCCGTGACGATCGCGATTGCCAAGAAGCCGGGCAGCAATGCCTCGGACATCACCCGCGCAGCCAGCACGCGGATCGAGCAGCTGCGCGGCGAGCTGATCCCCGACGGCGTGCATGCCACGGTCACCCGCGACTACGGCGCCACCGCCAGCGACAAGGCGTCCAAGCTGATCCAGAAGCTGGCCTTCGCCACCCTGTCGGTGGTGCTGCTGGTGCTGTTCGCGCTGGGCTGGCGCGAGGCGCTGGTGGTCGGCAGCGCGGTGGTGCTGACGCTGGCGGTGACCTTGTTTGCCTCCAAGGTCATGGGCTTCACCCTCAACCGGGTCTCGCTGTTCGCGCTGATCTTCT
>JAEWFT010000052.1 GCA_023388715.1 Pseudomonadota bacterium | reverse complement strand
GTGCAGGAAATCGCGAAGTTGACTTTCGGCTCGTCCAGCTGCCACTTGGCGTAGTCGTGCTTGCGGACGGTGGGCGTGGCGGCAAACAGCGCGGAGTAGAAGCGGATGCTGGCGTCCAGGTCGGACACGTTGAGGTGCACGTGGAAGCGGCTCATGGGCAGGCCTTCTGGCGTTGGGCAGAACGGGTGGAGGGGCCGCAGCCGGCGGCGCCGGCGCAGCAGTTTTCGGTGAGGTAGGCCAGCAGCGCGTCCATGCGACCGTAATTGGCGCGCAGGCGGATGACCCGGCCCTCGCGCTCGTCGGTCACCAGGTCGGCCTGGCGCAGGATATTGAGGTGCGCGGTCAGGGTGGCGCCCGGCACGGCCAGCAGCGCGCGAAGCGCGCCGACCGGCAAGCCGTCATGCCCAGCGTGCACCAGATGGCGGAACGCCGCCAGGCGGGTCTCGTGGCTGAGGGCGTTGAGGGCGGCGGTCGCGGTGGAAACGTCCATGCTTCCATGTTTCTACGATTTACGAACTATTGCAATCGATTCCTTGCGAGACCGCATTCACCGAACCGTCATCCGCCCTTGATCCGCCCGGTGCGACTCTTCAGCTCCACTTGGAGGTGGACGTGAGAGGCCCCGGACGGCGCTTCACCAGGACGAACGACAGGAGGTCGTGGGAAGGAACAGGTCGGGTAAGCGCATCGCGCGAACGGATTCGCCCGTCGATCGCCGCGCCCCACCTGACCAGGAGCCGGGAAGCACGCCGCTTTCCGGCTCTTTCTTTAGTGGAATCGCCTCCACCCTCCCACACCCGAACCGGAGATCGGCAGATGGAATGGCTTCCCGCGAACTGGTCTGGTGTCTTTGCCCTGGAAACGCCGTTGGTCGAACTGGCAATCCGCGGCGTGCTGCTTTATCTGGCCATCCTGTTCCTGCTGCGCGTGCTGCCGCGCCGGATGACCGGCGAGCTGGCGGCGATGGACCTGGTGCTGATCCTGCTGATCACCGAATCCGCCGCGCACTCCCTGGGCGAGTACCACTCGCTTGCCGATGGCATCGTGCAGATCCTGGTGATGGCGCTGCTGGCCCTGCTGGTGGACGTGCTGGGCCACCGCTTCAAGTGGGTGCGCACGCTGACCGAGTCGCCGCCGCTGAAGATCATCGAGGACGGGCGGCTGCTGCGCCGCAACCTGCGCCGGGAGTTCATCACCGACGACGAGCTGCAGAGCCAGCTGCGGGCCAACGACATCAAGGACGTGGCCGAAGTGCACTCCGCGCACGTGGAGGGCGAAGGCAACATCACCTTTGTCAAGAAGAAGGAAGCGGGCGACTCAGGCCAGAAGCGGCGACGTCCCGCCCACTGACGCGGTCAGCATCCGTCCGGTTCGTGGGCCCCGCCTGCGTGCTGGCGGTCCCAGAGCACGTGCGCGGCCTCGGCATCGCTCGCCTGGCGATGCTGCAGCGACTGGCATCGAAGGATTCCGGCTGACGTCAGGACTCGTTCGCCCTCGCGCACATCCACCAACCCTGCCCGGACCAGCCGATCCACCAGAGGTTCAGCGCGGCCATCCAACGGGTCGCCTTGGGAGATGCGAAGCAGGCATTCCAGCAAGTCACGCTCCTGCTGGTCCATGCTGCCGATCTCGATCGAATACCGCTCGCCGCTACCCATCGCGCCGCCACCAACAACCTGCCACCGCGCATTTCTTGCCCCCGTCCAGCGCCCGCGTCAAGTCCCTGGCAGCCCGTCCGTTCCGGCCAACAGCACCTGCGTCGCCGTCCCCCGCCCGCGTGCAGCGGCGCTGAACGCGCATGCGTTGGCAGCTTGCCGGCGCCCGCGGCAGCCGCTAAGGTGGCGCAAACACCCGGACTTTCGGGGCGATGCGCGTGGCGCGTCGCCTCTTTTGCTTTTAGAGGACGCAACATGAGCAGCAACACTCAGACCTCCCGGCCGCCGATCCGGGTTTCGCGCGTGGATGCCGAGCGCATCGAATCGCTGCTGGAAAACCCGCAGTACCGGACGCTCGATTCCAGCGCGCTGGTCGACGAGCTGTCGCGGGCCGAGATCCTGGAGCCGGGGCAGATGCCGGGGGATGTCATCGGCATGAATTCGGTGGCGCGGGTGAAGGTCACGGACGCGGACGGCGCCAGCCGCGAGCACGACCTGACCCTGGTATTCCCGCGCGATGCCGATGCCGAGGCGCACCGCGTCTCGATCCTGGCGCCGGTGGGAAGCGCCTTGCTGGGCCTGCGCGCCGGCGATGCGATCGACTGGCCGATGCCGGGCGGGCGCAGCGCGACCCTGACGGTGTTGTCGGTGGAAGCGCCGGCGAACTGATCCGCCCCACGAGCGACGCCGCCCCTGCGCGGTTGGCAGGCAGACAAAGGCCCCGCAATGCGGGGCCTTTGCCTTTCCCGGTGGACGGACGAGGTGCCGTCGCCGGAAGTGGGTCGCTCGCGCCGAAGCGCGAGCATTGGATCAGCGGCCGTCGCCGTCCGCGTCACCCGGGAGCACGCGCTCCACGCCGTGCCAGGCATCCTTGACCGCGCCCTTGGCGTCGTTCCACGCCATGCGCGAGGTGCCCTTGGTGCGCTCCCAGCCGCGCTCCAGGTCGGCCTCGAGCTGGTCGTCCCAGTCGCGGCCGGCGTAGTTGGCGCGGGCCTGCGTGCCGTAGCGGTAAGCCGGGCGGTAGTCGGACTCGAACTCGTAGTCCTTCTTGTAGTAGTCCTTGGTCTGGTACTGGTTGGCGTAGTAGTTGTCGGTCGCCTCATAGGTGCGATACGTGCGGTCACTGCGGTCGAAGGCATCGCGCACCGCGTCCTTGGCGTTCTCCCAGGTCAGGCGCGACTTGTCCTTCGCAGCTTCCCATCCCTGCTTGATGTCGGCTTCCAGGCTGTCGTCCCACTGGCGGCCGGCGTACTGCGAGCGCACGGTGTCGCCATAGGTGTAGGCCGGCGCGTAGTCGTCGTAGGTGTAGGCGCTGTTGTAGTACGGGCGCTTGTTGTACTCGCCCTGCCAGTACTCGGCTTCGCCAGTCGGATCCAGGCGCTCTGCGGCGCCCTTGCCTGCCGCGGCGCCCGCGATCGCGCCGACGGTGCCGCCGATCAGCATGCCGATCGGACCGGCCAGCGCGCCGACGGCTGCACCTGCCAAGGCGCCACCCGCGCCGCCAACGCCCACGCCAACCGGATGGGAACCCGGCGCGCCGGAGATGGGGTCGCGATTCATGTCGCGGTTGGTGTCGTTGGTGGTATTCATCAAGTGCTCCATGCATTTGGGTGGGACGCAGCAAGACTGCTGCGCTGGAGCCACTGTGGACGTCGACGCGTGGACGCGGCGTCGGGTTTTCGTAAGCCGCGCGTGAGCAGTCGTCGTCACGCTGAATCATTCACGGCGCGACGTGCCGCCCATCGCCACGGCGCGCTCACGCGGCTACAGGTGCAATGCAGCCCCCGTCCGCGCGCAGGCGATCCCAATGGCACGCCCGATCTGGAATGGCACCCTCTCCTTCGGCCTGCTGAACGTGCCGGTGTCGCTGATGTCAGGCGAGCGCCGCACCGACCTCAGCTTCCGCATGCTGGACGCGCGCAACAACGCGCCGATCCGCTACGAGCGGGTCAACGCCGAGACCGGCGAGGAAGTGCCGTGGAAGGACATCGTGAAGGCCTTCGAATACGACAAGGGCAGCTACGTCGTGCTGGAGACGGAGGACATCAAGTCGGCCGCGCCCGAGAGCCATGACGCGATCGAGGTGGAGAGCTTCGTGGATGCCGCCGCGATCGGACCGCAGTACTTCGAGAAACCCTACGTGCTGGTACCGGCCAAGAAGGCCGAGAAGGGCTACGTGCTGCTGCGGGAGACCCTGGCCCGCACCGGCAAGATCGGCATCGCCCGGGTGGTGATCCGCACGCGCGAGAGCCTGTGCGCGGTGATTCCGCAGGGCGACGCGCTGCTGCTGCTGATGATGCGTTACCCGCAGGAACTGGTGGACGTGGAGGACTACAACCTGCCCTCCGGCGACGCCGCCGATTACCGGGTCAACGCCAGGGAGCTGCAGATGGCCGAGCAGCTGATCGCGTCGATGGAAAGCGAGTGGACGCCGGGGGACTACAAGGACGAGTTCCGTGCGCGCCTGCAGGAGGTGATCGAGCAGCGGGTCAAGGCCAAGGGCGGCAAGGTGCCGAAGATGGAGGAAGCCGACATCCCCGAGGACGCGACCACCAACGTGGTCGATTTCATGTCGCTGCTGCAGCAGAGCATCGAGGCGAAGAAGCGCAGCCCGGCGGTCAAGAAGGCGCCCGCCAAGCGCGCCGCCGCGGCGTCCAAGCCGCCAGCGAAGACCACCGCGGGCAAGAGCGCTGCGAAGGCAGCGAAGAAGACCGCGGCGAAAAAGCCGGCCGCGAAGGCGCCCGCGCGCAAGTCCGCCTGACGACGCTCCGCTGCGCCAATGAGCCTGCGCGATTACGACCGAAAGCGTCGCTTCGGCGAAACCCCGGAACCGGCGTCCTCGGCCCCCACCAGGCGCGGGCGCGGCCACCGCCCGATCTTCGTGGTCCAACTGCACAACGCGCGCGCGCGGCACTACGATTTCCGGCTGGAGGTGGATGGCGCGCTCAAGAGCTGGGCGGTGCCGAAAGGGCCGTCGCTGAGGCCGGGCGAGAAGCGGCTGGCGGTGGAGGTGGAGGACCACCCGCTGTCCTATGCCGGCTTCGAGGGCGAGATTCCCGCGGGGAATTACGGCGCCGGCCACGTGCTGGTGTTCGACCGTGGCACCTGGGCGAGCGACGGCGACCCGCTGGAGGGCATCGCCGCCGGCAAGCTGGATTTCGTGCTGGAGGGCGGCAAGTTGCGCGGTGGCTGGAAGCTGGTGCGCACCGGCGGATCGGGACGGCGCAGCGGGGGCAAGCCGCAGTGGCTGCTGATCAAGCGCGACGATGCCCACGCCGCCGACACCGAGGCCGATGCGCTGGTCGAGGCCGAACCCGGCCCGGCCACCTCCGCCGCCGTGCGCGGTGGAAGGAGGCCCCCCCCGCCGCGCCGGAAAGCGGCGCCGCGCAAGGCCGATGCGCGCTGGCGCACCCGCGCGAAGGCGCTCAAGGGCGCCCAGGACGGCGCCATGCCGGTCGGCTTCGCGCCGGAACTGGCGCAGGCACGCGCGAGCGCGCCCACCGGCGATGACTGGCTGCATGAGGTCAAGTGGGACGGCTACCGGATGCTGGTGGACCTGGTCGGCGGCAAGGCGCGCCTGCGTTCGCGCAACGGGCTCGACTGGACCTCGGATTTCCCGGCGATCGCCGCGGCGATCGAGGCCCTGCCGGTCTCCGATGCATGCCTCGACGGCGAGCTGGTGGCGCTGGGCGACGGCGGCTACAGCGACTTCGCGCTGCTGCAGAAGGCGCTGAAGGGCCGCAGCGCCAGCGCGCTGCGCTACGCGATCTTCGACATGCCGGGGCTGGCCGGCGTGGATCTCAGCGCTACCGCATTGCTGGAGCGCAAGACGCTGCTGGAGACGCTGCTGGAGACGCTGCTCGATGGCGTGGCACCCGAGCTCTTCTACAGCAGCCACATGCAGGGCCATGGGCCGCAGGTGTTCGCCGCCGCGGAGAAACAGGGGTTCGAGGGCATCATCAGCAAGCGCAGTGACGCGCGCTACACCCAAGCGCGCTCCGGCCACTGGCTGAAGATCAAGGGCGTGCAGGAGGATGATTTCCTGATCGTCGGCTACAGCGCCCCCAAGGGCACGCGCAGCGGCTTTGGCGCGTTGCTGCTGGCCAGCCGCGAACCCGACGGCGGGCTGCGCTACATGGGCCGGGTCGGGACCGGGTTCACCGCCGAAACCCTGCGCCGGGTCCATCGCGCAATGCAGCCGCTGCGGCGCAAGGGCGCCACCCTGGCGCTGCCCCACCACCTGCCGCACGACAAGCGCGACCGCGGCGACATCGCCTGGCTGGAGCCGCAGCTGGTGGCCGAGATCGCCTACCGCGGACTGGGCAGCGATGGCCTGCTGCGCCATGCCAGCTTCCAGCGCCTGCGCACCGACAAGCCCGCCAAGGAGGTCGCCATGCCCACTGCCCCGCCCGTGGCGAAGCCCGCGGGATCCACCCGACCCGGCAAGACGGCACGAACGGCCGGGATCGCGATCAGCAGCCGCGACCGCGAGGTGTTCCCCGGCACCGGCATCACCAAGGGCGAGGTGGCCGACTATTACGCCGCGATCGCCAACTGGATCCTGCCGTGGGTGGCGAACCGGCCGCTGTCGCTGGTGCGCTGCCCGCAGGGCGCCAGCGGGCAATGCTTCTTCCAGAAGCACCATGCCGGCACCCTTGGCGAACACGTGCGCGCCCTGCCCATCCGCGACAAGTCCGGCAGCGAGGACTACCTGGCGATCGACGATGCCGCGGGGCTGCTGGAGCTGGTGCAGATGAACGTGCTCGAGTTCCACCCCTGGGGCGCGCGCGCGGATGCGCCCGAGAAACCGGACCTGCTGGTGTTCGACCTCGACCCCGACGAGGGCGTGGGCTGGAAGGAGGTGGTCGCCGCCGCGCGCGAGGTGCGCGACCGCCTGGCCGACGCCGGGCTGGACAGCCGGGTGCGGCTGTCCGGCGGCAAGGGGCTGCACGTGGTCGTGCCGATCGAGCGCGGCCCGGGCTGGGACGAGGTGCGCGCCTTCTGCAGCGCCTTCGCCGAGGCGCTGGCGGCGCACCAGCCGCTGCGGTTCGTCGCGACCATGAGCAAGGCCAAGCGCAAGGACCGCATCTTCATCGACTGGCTGCGCAACGCGCGTGGCGCGACCAGCGTGTGCAATTGGTCGCTGCGCGCGCGCCCCGGCGCCCCGGTGGCGATGCCGTTGCGCTGGGAGGAGCTGGGCCGGATCCAGCGCGCCGACGCCTACGACCTGCGCAAGGCGTTGCGGCGGGCGGCCTCGCTGGGCGGGGACCCGTGGGAACTGGAGAAGGTGCGGCAGCGCCTGCCGGCGTGAAAGCGGTCCACCGGGGGCGCCGCATCCCTGCGGCGGGGTCATCCCTGCGGTGCTGGCAGAGCCGCGATCGCTGCAGCCCCCGGAAACGCCACGTCGTGCGTTCCGTTGCCAGCCAGCACAGGGTGCCGGTCGCGACCCGCCCCCGCAGTAGGAAAACCCCTGACCTGCGGGTAGGAAAATCCCTACCCCGGCGACGTCAGCCCTTGCACCCCTCCAGCCGCAGGCTCTGGCCCGGGCGGATCGCGAAACCGGGCGCCGCCAGCTTGTTGGCGCGCGCCAGTTCGGTGACGCTGCAGCCGAACTTGCGGGCGATCCCGGTCAGGTTCTCGCCGCGCTGGACCGTGTAGCTGCGCGGCGCAGCAGGACGCGAGGCCGCCATCGGCGCGGGCGCCTGCGGCGGCGCGGCCGGGGCCGGCATCGTGCTGGGGTCCCCGACCCGCACCAGCGCCGAGCGGACGTTGCTCTGCACCAGCTGCTGCGCCAGTTCCACCCGCTTGCCGCGGGTGCAGTAGCGGTTGTACAGCCAGCCGATGCGGGAGGTGGCGTTGAGGACGGTGCCTGCCGGCATGGTGCTGTCCACGCTCCAGCGCGGGTTGAGGTTGCGCAGCGCGCGCATGTAGCCGTCGCGCGAGCCGCTGTTGCCCAGGCAGATCGTCAATGCGTAGAGGTTGGTCGGCTGTTGCAGGCGGATGGTGGTGTGGCGGGTGCTGACCCGCGGCCAGCGGATTCCGTAGTCGCGCGGATGCAGGTACAGCCACGCGGCCGCGATCACCATCGGCACGTAGTCCTTGGTCTCGGCGGGGAACTGGTTGTACACGTCCGGATCCCAGAAGCTGCGCCCGCCGAACTCGCGGTACACGCGCAGCGCGCGGCCCTCGCCGCCGTTGTAGCCAGCCAGCGACAGTTCGATGTTGTTGTTGAGCTGCGCCATGCGCTCGACCAGGTACAGCGCCGCGGCATCGGCGGAGGCCCGCGGGTCGTAGCGGGTGTCGAAACCGGTGCCGTCCACGCCCAGCCCGAAGCGCTTGCCGGTGGCCGGCATGAACTGCATCGGCCCAACCGCGCCCGCGCGCGAGCCCACGTGCACCTTGCCGTTGGACTCCTTGGCAAGGATGCCGAACAGCAGCGCTTCCGGCAGCCCGTGGCGCTTGAACGCCGGCGACATCTGCGCCTGCAGGTAGCGGAAGTTCTCGTAGCTGTCCATCAGCGAGGGGCGCATGTCGGTCAACCAGCGGCGGATTCCTTCCTGCACCGCCGGGTTGAACTGCACCATCCGCACGAAGCGCTGGCCCTCCTCGCCAAGCAAGGTCGCCGCGTCGGCCTGCGCCGGCACGTCGGTGCCGGCGAAATCGGCCTCGTCGATCAGGTCCAGGTCCTCGTCGTCGTCGAGCATGTCATCGCCCGGGGTCGCCTTCAGCAGGGCCTCGTAACGCTCCAGCATCGGCGCCATCTCGCAGCCGCGCTGCTTGCCGCAGCCCTCGATCGCGGCCTTGATCTCGGCCATGGCGGCGTTGGCCTGGGCGATCGCGGCCTCGTCGTCCTCGCCCAGCAGCGCGTTGCGATAGCGCTTCTCGGCGGCTTCCATGCGCGCCTGCAGGGCGTCGACGGCGGCTTGGTCGCGTTTCGGGAGCGCCGCGTGGGCATCGGGGGCGGCAAGCGCGGCGGACACGGCGACCGCAAAGGCGGCCAGCGGCACGAACAAGCGAGGGGACATCGGCGCAACCATGCAGCGAGGGAGCACCCGAGGGTAGCGTCGCGCGCCCGCGCGGGGCAACACGACAAACGGCACGGGCGAAAGTTCATTCGAATGCGGCGGCGCGAACGCATAGAATCAGGGCGACCCCGCCACCCAGTGAACGCATGGACGCTGCAGTCGCCCCCATCCTCGTCGGCAAGGCCATCACCACCGCGGACAGCGGGCAAGTCCACCTGTTGCCGAAGTACGGCAACCGCCACGGGCTGGTCGCCGGCGCGACCGGCACCGGCAAGACCGTGACCCTGATGACCCTGGCGGAAGGCTTCAGCCGGATCGGCGTGCCGGTGTTCCTGGCCGACGTGAAGGGCGACGTCGCTGGCCTCGCGGTCGCCGGCACCATGAGCGAGAAGCTGCAGGCGCGCATCGAGCAGATCGGCGTTCCGGACTACCGCAACGAGGCCGCGCCGGTGGTGTTCTGGGACATGTGGGGCAAGGCCGGGCATCCGGTGCGCACCACGGTGAGCGAGATGGGCCCGATCCTGCTCAGCCGCATCCTGGAGCTCAACGACACCCAGTCCGGGGTCATGGACATCGTATTCAAGCTGGCCGACGACCGCGGCCTGCTGCTGCTGGACCTGGCCGACCTGCGTGCACTGCTGGGCCTGGTCGCCGAGGAGCGCAAGGACATCAGCACCTCCTACGGGCTGGTCAGCGCGCAGTCGGTCGGCGCGATCCAGCGCGCGCTGCTGCGGCTGGAACAGGAAGGCGCCGAGCTGTTCTTCGGCGAGCCGGCGCTGGAACTGGCCGACCTCATGCGCACCACCCACGACGGCCGCGGCGTGATCAACATCCTCGCCGCCGACCAGCTGATCCTGAAGCCCAAGCTGTATTCGACCTTTCTGCTGTGGCTGCTCTCGGAGCTGTTCGAGACCCTGCCGGAAGTCGGCGACCTGGCCAAGCCAAAGCTGGTGTTCGTGTTCGACGAGGCCCACCTGCTGTTCGACGACGCCCCGCCCGCGCTGCGGCGGCGGATCGAGCAGGTGGTGCGGATCATCCGCTCCAAGGGCGTGGGCGTGTATTTCTGCTCGCAGTTCCCGGACGACGTGCCCGACGAGATCCTCGGCCAGCTCGGCAACCGCGTGCAGCACGCGCTGCGCGCGTTCACGCCGCGCGACCAGAAGGCGGTGAAGACCGCGGCCGAGACCTTCGTCGCCAATCCCCACCTGGATGTCGCCAGCGTGATCGGCAAGCTCGGCGTCGGCGAGGCGCTGGTGTCGACCCTGCAGGACAAGGGCATCCCGATGCCGGTCGAGCACACCCTGATCGCCCCGCCGCGTTGCCGGATGGGCGCGATCACCGAGGCCGAGCGCATGCAGGTGCGCAACGCGAGCCCGGTGGGCACCCGCTACGACGCGCCGCTGGACCGCGACTCCGCCGCGGAGATGCTGGCAAGGAAGGCGCAGGCCCTGGCCGAGCAGGCGCAGGCGCCGCCTGCCGACAACCGCGCGCAGGACGAGGCCGCGGAGGGCGGCTTCGGTCAGTCGGTCAAGGATGCGGTCTTCGGCACCAAGCGCCGCCAGGGCATGCTCGAGACCGCCGCCAAGCAGACCGCGCGCACCGTCGGCAACCAGATCGGCCGGCAGATCCTGCGCGGGGTCATGGGCAGCATTTTCGGCGGCAAGCGCTGAGCCGCGCCGCCATCGCCATTGCAGGAGACCCCGGCATGCACCGTCACTCGCTCACCCTCGCGCTGGCCACCGCCGTGGCGCTGGCCGCCCTCGCCGGCTGCCGGCGCGACCCGGATCCGATCCCGCCGGATCCCATCGCCAGCGAGGTCGCGGTGCCCGCGGCCGAGGCCAGTGCGGTGATCGGCGAAATCGACCACGGCTCGCCGGCCAGCGCAGCCCCGGGCTTCGATCCGAAGGCGTTCGCCGGTACCTATGCCGGGCTGATTCCGTGCGCGGATTGCCCGGGGATCGAAAAGAGCATCGCGTTCGCGGCGGACGGCCGCTATACCGAAACCATGGTCTACCGCGAGCGCGATACCACCGCGGTCAGCGAAGGCACCTGGAGCGTCGCCGCCGATGGCAAGCGGCTGCTGCTGGACCCGACCGACAAGGGCGCGTCCGACGCATTCCTGGAGATCGTGTCCGCCAACGCGGTGCGCATGCTGGACGCGGACGGCAAGGCGATCGCGTCCGGCCTCGACTACACCCTGCGCCGCCGCTGAGGCCATGGGGCGCTGGCGCCCGCCGGCCGCGGGCAGCACCGCGCTGATCACGCGGCACGGCCACGACCGGCTCAAGGCCGAACTGGACGATCTCTGGCGCGTCCAGCGCCCGGAGGTGGTGCGCGCGCTGGCCGCCGCCGCCGCCGAAGGCGACCGCAGCGAGAACGCCGAGTACACCTACCGCAAGAAGCAGCTGGGCGGGATCGACCGCCGCGTGCGCTATCTCAGCAAGCGGCTGGAGGCATTGCGGGTGGTGGATGCGGCGCCGGCGGACCGCGGGGCGGTGTTCTTCGGCGCCGAGGTGGAACTGGAGGACATCGCCAGCGGCACGTTGCTGCGCTACCGCATCGTCGGCCCCGACGAGACCGACGCCAAGCGCGGCTGGATCAGCATCGACGCACCGCTGGCGCGGGCGATGCTGGGCAAGCGGGTGGATGCCGAGATCGAGGTGCAACTGCCCGGCGGCACGGTGAGCTACGCCATCGTGGAGATTTGCTACGCCGAGGCGTGAGCCGCGTGCTCAGGCGCCGTACTCGACCTCGCCGTACAGGTCGTGCTCGTCGCTGCCCATGATCCGCACCATCGCGAACTCGCCGGGCACCAGCCCCGCCTCGCGGCCGTCCTGCACCTGCACCAGGCCGTCGATCTCGGGTGCGTCGGCCATCGAGCGCGCGATCGCCAGCTCGCCGTCGATCGCATCCACCAGCACCTGCTGCACGCTGCCGACCTTGGCGGCCAGGCGCGCCTCGGAAATCGCCGCCTGCCGCGCCATGAAACGGGCCAGCCGCTCCTGCTTGACCTCCTCGGGCACCGGGTCTGGCAGCGCGTTGGCCGCAGCCCCCGTGACCGGCGAATAGGCGAAGGCGCCGACGCGATCCAGCTGCGCCTCGTCGAGGAAGTCCAGCAGCGCCTCGAATTCGTCGTCGGTCTCGCCGGGGAAGCCGACGATGAAAGTGCTGCGGAGGGTCAGCTCCGGGCAGATGCCGCGCCAGCGCTGGATGCGCTCCAGGGTCTTTTCGACCGCGCCCGGGCGCTTCATCAGCCGCAGGATGCGCGGGCTGGCGTGCTGGAACGGGATGTCCAGGTACGGAAGGATCTTGCCGTCAGCCATCAGCGGGATGATCTCGTCCACGTGCGGGTACGGGTACACGTAGTGCAGGCGCGTCCACACGCCGAGCGTGGACAGGCCCTCGCACAGCGCCTTCATCCTGGTCTCGTACACGTTGCTGCCCCACAGGCGCGGCGCGTACTTCAGGTCGACGCCGTAGGCGCTGGTGTCCTGCGAGACCACCAGCAGTTCCTGGACGCCGCCGCGCACCAGCTTCTCGGCTTCGCGCAGCACCTCGTCCACCGAGCGCGAGACCAGGTCGCCGCGCATCGACGGAATGATGCAGAAGCTGCAGCGGTGGTTGCAGCCTTCGGAAATCTTCAGGTAGGCGTAGTGCTTCGGGGTGAGCTTGAGCCCGTAGTCCGGCAGCAGGTCGACGAAGGGATCGTGCGTGGGCGGCACCGCGGCGTGCACCGCGTCCATCACGCTCACGTAGTCCTGCGGGCCGCTGATCGACAGCACGCCCGGGTGCGCCTGCCGGATCACGTCGGCGCGCTTGCCCAGGCAGCCGGTGACGATGACCTTGCCGTTCTCGGCCATCGCCTCGCCGATCGCGTCCAGCGATTCGGCCACCGCGGAATCGATGAAGCCGCAGGTGTTGACCACGACCACGTCGGCATCGTCGTAACTGGGCACCAGCTGGTAGCCCTCGACCCGCAACTGGGTCAGGATGCGCTCGGAATCGACCAGCGCCTTGGGGCAGCCAAGGCTGACGAAGCCGACTTTCGGTTGTTGCAGGGACATGGGGCGGAACGATGGCCGGCGGGGCGCCGCGGCCGGCAAGTATAGCGGCGGGGGCTGGCGTACCCGGCCCGCAGGCGTAGTATCCGGGCAAACGGACGGGAGCCGGCGATGAGCGAGTGGATGTCCCTGGAAACGCCCGGCGGCCGCATCCGCGCCTGGCGCGCGCAGCCGCATATCCCGCCGCGCGGGGCGCTGGTGGTGGTGCAGGAGATTTTCGGGGTCAACCCGCACATCCGGGCGGTGTGCAACACCTTCGCCCAGCACGGCTATGTGGCGATGGCGCCGGCCTTCTTCGAACACTTCGAGCACGACGTCCAGCTGGGCTACGACGCCGAAGGCGTGCGTCGCGGGCTGGAGCTGGTCGAGAAGCTCGGTTTCCCGCGCGCACTGGAGGACATCCAGGCCGCCGCGGCGCAGCTACAGGAGTTCGGCAAGGTCGGCGTGGTCGGCTATTGCTGGGGCGGCACCGCCGCCTACCTGGCCAATACCCGGCTGTCGCTTCCGGCGGTCAGCTACTACGGCGCGCGGACCGTGCCCTTCCTCAACGAGCAACTGGACGCGCCGATGATGTTCCACTTCGGCGCGCGCGACGCGAGCATCCCGGAAGAAGATGTCGAGCTGCACCGCCAGCGCCACCCGGAGGCCGAGGTCCACGTCTATCCCGCCGGCCACGGGTTCAACTGCGACCAGCGCGCCGACTACCACCGCCCCAGCGCCGAGCTCGCGCTGGAACGCACGCTCGGCCTGTTCCGGCGCGCGCTGCACCCGCGCTACTGAGCGGCCGGCCATGGTTCCCGCATCCGGTCCCTATGCGCTGCACCCTCAGCTGGCCAACGACACCGCGCCGGTCTGCGACCTCGGCCTGTGCGAAGTGCGGCTGATGGACGATGCCAACCATCCGTGGCTGGTGCTGGTGCCCCGACTGGCCGGGGCGGTGGAGATCATCGACCTTGCGCCCGCGGAGCGCGCCGCCCTGAGCGCCGACGTGGACGCCGCCGCGCGCGCGCTGAAGGCGCTGTTCCGGCCGCACAAGCTCAACGTGGCGGCGCTGGGCAACCTGGTGCCGCAACTGCACGTGCATGTCATCGCCCGCTATACCGATGACATCGCCTGGCCGCGCCCGGTGTGGGGAGCGGCGCATGCGCGGCCCTATGCACCGGAGCAGCTCGTCGAGCGCGTGAGCGCCCTGCGCGCCGCGCTGCAGGGCGCTGCGAATTCCTTCTAGGAAGGCGCAGCACCGGTCTCGGGCTGGCGGTCGCGACTGAAGCCGCTCCCACCGCAGGCGCGGCTCAGGTCTTCGGCAGGGTGACGCCGGTCTGGCCCTGGTACTTGCCGCCGCGGTCCTTGTAGCTGGTCTCGCAGACGTCGTCGGGGTCGGCCTGGAAGAACAGCATCTGCGCCACGCCTTCGTTGGCGTAGATGCGCGCCGGCAGCGGCGTGGTGTTGGAGAACTCCAGGGTGACGTGGCCTTCCCATTCGGGCTCCAGCGGGGTCACGTTGACGATGATCCCGCAGCGGGCGTAGGTGCTCTTGCCGAGGCACACCACCAGGGTGTCGCGCGGGATGCGGAAGTACTCGACCGTGCGCGCCAGGGCGAAGCTGTTCGGCGGGATGATGCATTCGTCGGCGACGATGTCCACAAAGCTCTTCGGGTCGAAGTGCTTGGGATCGACGATGGTCGAGTTGATGTTGGTGAACACCTTGAACTCGCGCGAGCAGCGCACGTCGTAGCCGTAGCTGGAGGTGCCGTAGCTGACGATGCGCTGGCCCCCGGTCCCGCCGTCGCCGGCGAACTTCACCTGGCCGGGCTCGTACGGCGCGATCATGCCGTGCTGTTCGGACATGCGGCGGATCCAGCGGTCGGACTTGATGCTCATGCGGGGGCGCGTGCTCGTCGGGGCAGCTGGCGATTCTACGTGCTGGCCGCGGTCAGCCGCCAAGCAGCGAGGCCATGATCCCGCTGCGCACCCTGGGCCGCTCCGCCAGCCGGGCGAGCATCGTCCGCGCGAGGTCACGATACGCACGCGCGGCGGCGGACTCCGGGTGCGCGGCCACGATCGGCGTGCCCGCATCGCCCTGCTCGCGAATCCCCGCCTCCAGCGGCAGCGCGCCCAGCACGGGCACGCCGTACTGCGTCGACATCGCCTGCGCCCCGCCCTGGCCGAACACATGCTCGGCATGCCCGCAGTGGCTGCAGACATGGACGGCCATGTTCTCGACCAGCCCCAGTACCGGGATGTCCACCTTCTCGAACATCTTCAGCGCCTTGCGCGCGTCGAGGGTGGCCACGTCCTGCGGCGTGGTGACGATGACGGCGCCGGCCACCGGGATCTTCTGCGCCATCGTCAGCTGGATGTCGCCGGTGCCGGGCGGCAGGTCCACGACCAGCACGTCCAGCTCGCCCCAGCGGGTATCCCCCAGCAGCTGGGAGAGCGCCTGGGTCGCCATCGGCCCGCGCCAGATCATCGGCGTGTCCTCGGCCACCAGCAGGCCGATCGACATCGCCTCGATCCCGTGCGCGCGCATCGGGGTGATGCTCTTGCCGTCGGGGCTGTCGGGGCGCCCGGACAGGCCCAGCATCGTCGGCACGCTGGGGCCGTAGACGTCGGCGTCCAGCACGCCCACCTGCAGCCCCTCGGCCGCCAGCGCCAGCGCCAGGTTGACCGCGGTGGTCGATTTGCCGACCCCGCCCTTGCCGGAACCCACGGCGATGATGTTGCGGACGTTGGCGAGCGGCTTGAGCTCGCCCTGGACGGCGTGGGCGGGGAGGCGTGGCATTGGGGGGCTCGGCGGGAAATCCCCGCCATTCTAGGCAGTTGCCCCCGGCAGGCGTCCCCGCCGCCCGGAATCGCCCCCTGTTGCGAGCCGCTTCACGATAAGTTAACGTCGGGATGCGTCACCCACGTAACCGAAGCTTCACACATCACAACGATCCCGAGGGGAGAGAACCACCATGCGTTCAAGCCGTATGAACCGCCACCCGCTTGTCCTGGCGCTGGCGACTGCGATGCTCGTGCCCGCGCTGCCCGCGCTGGCGCAGAGCAACAACGACGAGGAACAAGCGAAGACGCTCGACGCGGTGCAGGTCACCGGTTCGCGCATCAAGCGCGCTGAAATCGAAGGCGCCCTGCCGGTCACCGTGATCAGCCGCGAGGAAATCGTGGCCAGCGGCGACATCTCGGTGGCCGACTACCTGCGCGACACCAGCTTCAACTCGTTCGGTTCCTACCAGTCCACCTCCGGCAGCTCCGGCGGCGGCGCGGCGCAGATCAGCCTGCGCGGCATCGGCGCCCAGCGCACCCTGATCCTGCTCGATGGCCGCCGCATGCCGAACGCCCCGATGCTGGGCGAAGGCCAGAACCTCAACGCCATCCCGATGGCCGCGGTCGAGCGCATCGAAGTGCTTTCGGACGGCGCCTCGGCGATCTACGGTTCCGACGCCCTGGGCGGCGTGATCAACATCATCACCCGTCGCGACTACGAAGGCATGGAGTTCTCGGTCGGCGTGGGCCGTCCGTCCCAGGCCGGCGGCGACAGCGAGGAAATGGGCTTCCTGGTCGGCAGCTCGGGCGAGAAGAGCCGCGTCATGGCCGGCGCCTCGCACAACTCGCGCGACATCGTTTACACCCGCGACCGCGACTACTGGTACAACATCCCGGGCGCGTCCACGTTCTCCAACAACTTCGCCACCGGCCCGTCCTTCACCGCTTCCAGCAGCCTGAAGCACCCCACCTTCGGCGCCGCGGTGCCTGGTGACTGCATCACCGGCAGCAACCTGTTCTACACCACGGGCACCGGCACCGGCCGCACCTGCCAGTTCGACCACTCCGCCACCTCGGCGCAGCTGACGTCGATGTCGAACACCGCGGTGTTCCTGCGCGGCGACACCCAGATCAACGAGAACTGGACCGTCTACGCCTCGGCGGACGTGGCCCGCGTGCGCAGCTTCGGCCGCTTCGCGCCGGTCCCGTCCAGCCCGTGGCCAGGCGGCGCCATCGTGCTGAACCCGGGCACCCCGAACCATCCGGGCACCCCGGTGTCCGCCGGCGGCCTGAACCCCAACGCGGCGGATCCGTACTACGCCTCGCTGGCCAACCAGCGCCTGTACCTGTTCCACCGTTTTGCCGCGCTCGGCCCGCGCGATAACCACCTGGTGAATGACAACTACAACTTCATCGCCGGGTTCGAAGGCACCATCGGCATGTTCGATGTCGACTTCGGTGGTCGCTACTCGGAGTCCAAGGGCAGCAACATGGGCACCAACTACGTGGTGGCCGGTCTTGCCCAGCCGTACTTCACCAGCGGCGCGTACAACATCTACGACCCGTCCAGCGCCCCGGCCAGCGTCCGCAGCAGCATGACGGCGACCATCTCGCGCGACATGAAGACCTCGATCAAGGAAGTCTTCGGCAACGCCAGCTTCGACATGTTCGAACTGCCGGGCGGCACCGCTTCGGCGGCGGTCGGTGGTGAGTACCGCGACGAGTACTACCAGGACATCTACGATCCGCTGTCGGAAGGCGGCCAGATCGTGGGTTCGGCGGGCAACTCCGCCGCTGGTGGCCGCGACGTGTGGGCGGTCTACGCCGAAGCGCTGTTCCCGATCATCAAGTCGTTCGAGGTCAACCTCGCCGGCCGCTATGACAAGTACAGCGACTACGGCGCGGACTTCGCACCGAAGATCTCCCTGCGCTGGCACCCGATCGACTCGCTGACCATGCGCGCCTCCTACGGCGAGGGCTTCCGCGCGCCGTCGCTGGTGATGCTGACGCAGAAGACCACCTTCAGCGCCACCGCCACCACCGACACCCGCACCTGCCAGATGCTGGTCGGCCGCCCGGACTGCAACACCCAGGTGACCACCTACCGCATCTCCAACCCGAACCTGGGCTCGGAGCAGTCCAGGCAGTTCAGCGCGGGCGTGGTGTGGGACGCGGCCAACTGGCTGAACCTGTCGCTTGATTACTACAACATCAAGATCGACGACCAGATCAGCTCCACCTCCCTGGGTACCGTGGTCGGCTGCCTGCGTGGCGAGCCCGGCTTCCTGTGCCCGAGCGGCCTGAACCTGTTCCCGTCCGGCACCGTGCTGCCGAACGAGTCGCTGGGTGTCGGCGCGCAGTTCGATCCGGCCACCGGCGGCATCGTCAACGCGCAGCTGGGCAACGTGAACCTGGGTACCGTCGAGACCGATGGTTATGACTTCCAGGCGCGTACCAACTTCGACCTCGGTTGGGGCAGGCTGCGCAACATGCTGGCGATCAGCTACGTGCACAACCTGAGCACCAACGGCGGTGCCAACGTCGTCGATGCCACCGGTTATCCCAAGTACCGCGGCAGCCTGAACAACGCGCTGGCCGTCGGGCAGCACTGGGACTTCAACTGGAACACCAGCTACATCCACAGCACCAAGGCACGGGTACAGGACAACTACCGCCTGTCCTCGTGGGTGATTCACGACGTCCAGGCGAACTACAAGGCCCCGTGGGATGCCACCATCACCCTGGGTGTCCGCAACCTGATGAACAAGGATCCGGTGTTCAACCCGGCGACCGGCGGTACCTCCTACGACTACTACTTGTATGATCCGTGGGGCCGCCAGCCGTACATCCGCTACACCCAGCGCTTCTGATCGAACCGCTGAACGTTGTCACTGGAGGGGGCGCAAGCCCCCTCCTTTTTTTCGCGTCCCGGAACCGCAGCCATGGCTTCGATCATCACGGCCTTCGCCGTCCCCATCGTCACCCTTGAACTGGAAGGCGCCGACGCGCTGAACGCGCAGCTGCGCCAGCTCTTCCTCGAGTGCGAGCAGCAGGGAAGCAAGTACGCCAACCCCGACCCCTACACCCAGCGCAACCCGGCGCTGTTCGAAAGCGCCTTCAACCTGTTCGACTGGAACCACCCGGCCGTCGCCAAACTGCAGGAGTTCTGCCTGTCCAGCCTCTACCAGGCGATCGGCGAGTTGAACGGCTACGACCAGCAGACCCTGCAGAAGCTGCACGTGGCCCACGAATCCTGGTTCCACGTCACCCGCAAGGGCGGTTACTTCGCCACCCACAACCATCCCATGCATTCCTGGTCCGGCGTTTATTGCGTCTGCCAGGAAGGCGACGACCCCGACAGCGACAGCGGCCGCCTGACCTTCCAGAGCCCGTTCGCCGCCAACACCATGTTCCTGGACATGGCGCTGATGAACCTCAAGCCGCCCTACCAGATCGGCAGCATCCCGGCGCGCCTCAAGCCCGGGCAGCTGCTGCTGTTCCCGTCGTGGCTGCTGCACTCGGTCTCGGCATTCGAGCCGAAACAGGATGGGCTGCGCATCACCGTGGCGTTCAACACCCACTTCCGCATGCAGGGCGTGGAGCGGCACGCGCCGGCTTTTCCGTCGCATCGCTGACGGTTCAAGACAGCGGGGTTTCTGGCACGCCGCGTAGCTGAATGCGTGCGACAGCACGGTTCGGCCAAATTTGGCTGTGCTTTTCCCGCGCCGTTTCCTTTCCCGGCGGTGGCAGTTCCCTTAATTTGTTGTTAAGGTCGGGTGTGAGCGCGCCGTCGGGAGGATGGCGCACTCGTCCGTCGCCCTCCTGCATACAACTTCCTAGGGGAACCCGATGTCCGCACGTGCTCGTATCCGCTGCAACCGCAATCCACTGACCTTGGCCCTGCTGGCCGCGATGCTGCTGCCCGGCGCCGCCATGGCGCAGAGCACGACGAGCCAGCAGTCCCAGGACCAGGACGAAGACGAGGAAGAGACCACCCAGAACACGTCCAGCGGGCAGGTCAACACGACGCTGGACAAGATGACGGTGGTGGGTTCGCGCATCAAGCGCGCGGCGGTGGAGACGGCCTCCCCGGTGACCGTGATCACCCGCGAGGAGATCGACCTCGAAGGCCACCAATCGGTCTCCGACATGCTGCAGACGTTGACGCAGGGCACCACCGGCAGCTTCACCGGCGACATGGCGGTCACCGGTTTCACCCCGAATGCCCAGGTGGTCAACCTGCGCGCGCTCGGCCCGGGTTACACACTGGTGCTGATCAACGGCCGCCGCCCCGCGCAGTACCCGCAGCCGTACAACCGCGACAACAACATCACCAACGTCCGCACCATCCCGACCTCGATCATCGAGCGCACCGAGGTGATGACGGGCGGCGCCTCCGCGATCTACGGCTCCGACGCGGTGGCGGGCGTGGTCAACATGGTCACGCGCAAGAATTTCGACGGAAACCAGGTTCGCGCCACCATCGGCACCACCGAGGATGGCGGCGGCGAGAGCGCCAACCTGGAATTCTCCGGCGGACAGACCGGCAACAACTGGAGCATCCTCTACGCGCTGCAATACGCCGAGAACGAACCGGTGTTCGCCAACGAGCGCTACATCACCGCGGACGTGCGCAACAACCCGTATGGCCTGCCGGTGAACCCGTCGCTGGCGCTTGCCGCGTGGAACGTCGGCAGTGGTCTCCCCATACCCACCAATCACGTCGTCGTGTTCGACCAGGCGGCGTGCGATCGCTTCGGCTACACCACCGTCACCACCCCCGCGCGCGGGACCTACTGCGGCTCCTACACCAACTCCGCGTCGCGCTCGCTGTTCAACGCCCAGCAGTTCTACAGCGGCTATACCTACGGCACCCTGGACCTGAACGACGACACACAGCTGTTCGCCAGCCTGGCGTATTACACCAACAAGGCCAAGTCCAGTTCCGGGACCGAGTTCTGGGGCACCTCGGGCGACCGCTTCACCACCCGTGCCAATGGCGCAGCGTCGACGTTCTTCTATGAGCCCAACCTGGGCTACTTCCTGCAGATGCAGCGCATCTTCCAGCCGTTCGAGCTGGGTGGGGAAGAAGCCGCCGCCACCTTGTACGACGAAAAGACCTGGACCATCGAGGCCGGTGCGCAGGGCGTGCTGGGCTCGTTCGACTGGGAAGCGAGCTTCTCGCACGGCAAGTACGACTACACCGCCGACCGTCCGCGCCTGCTGGCCAAGGCCGTGCACGACTACTTCCTCGGCCCGGTGCAGGGCTACGCGTCCGGCTACCCGATCCACGCGATCAGGATGGACAACTGGCTGAATCCCATCACGCCGGAGATCTACCGTGGCTTCTCGACGCGCGTGGTGAACACCGGCACGACGTCCTCGTCGACGGTGAACTTCACGATCGCTGGCGATGTGATGCAGCTGCCTGCCGGCTCGGTGGGCTTCGCCGCGGTCCTGGAAGGCAACCGCCAGACCACCGACCTGATGAGCGACTGGCGCACCAACCAGCTGCTGCCGCCCAGCGAGAACACCATCTTCAACCTGACCAGTTCGGGTGAAACCCACGGCGAGCGCGACCGCTACGCGGCCGGCGCGGAGCTGCGCATCCCGGTGTTCAGCTGGCTCACCACCCAGCTGGCGGCGCGTTACGACAAGTACAACGACATTTCCAGTGTCGATGATGCGATCACCTACAATTTCGGCCTGGAAATCCGGCCGTTCAGCAACCTGCTGGTCCGCGGCTCGTACGCCACGAGCTTCCGCGCACCCGACATGCAGCTGATCTACTCGGAGGGTGCTGCGTCGTATTCGACCCTGTTCGACGAATACTCCTGTCGCTCCGGCAACGGCCTGGGCCAGACCGCCGGCCCGCGGACCGTGCAGCAGTGCACCACGGCCCCGCTCAACACCATCTACCAGTACTCCGCGCAGTCCCGCATCGCGGGCAACCCCGGCTTGGAGGAAGAGGAAGGCGTGAGCTGGGGCGCCGGCCTGGTGTGGGACATCATCGACAACATGTCGCTGTCGGTCGATTACTACGACATCAAGCTGGAGGGCCGTTCGGTCTCGCTGTCCGCCGCCACCATCCTGCAGCGCGAGGCGGATTGCCGCACCGGCTTCAAGCGTGATGGCTCGCCGGCCGACTACGCGCTCGACTCGAGCTTCTGCCAGCAGCATCTTGCGATGGTGACGCGCCTGGTGGCACCGGGCACGGCCGGCGACGGGCGTATCGAGAACATCAACACCGCCTACATCAATGCCGCCTACCAGCGCGTGACGGGTATCGACTCGAGCTTCAACTACCGCTGGGATGCCGCCAGGGTCGGCAAGTTCGCGCTGAGCCTGGGCTGGTCGCTGGAGTTGTCCGACGAGTACCAGCAGAACGCGGACGTGGCGATCATCGACAACCGTGACCTGTGGGATTACAACAGCCGCAGCCGCATGCGTGGTTCGCTCGCCTGGGAACGCAACAGCTGGTCGGCCGCCCTGTTCGGCACCCGCTACGGGTCGGTCGTCAACTGGGCCGAGACCGCCCGCCTGCAGCCGTGGCACCTGTACAACCTCAACATCGGCAAGAAGCTCAGCGACAAGACCCAGGTCACCCTGCAGATCAACAACCTGCTGGACAACAAGTACCGCCTGGACCCGACCTACACGGGATATCCGTATTTCTACAACTTCCACGGGTCGGACATCCTGGGTCGTCGCTATTACCTGACCCTGCAGCACAAGTTCTGATCGCCGCGCGACGGGACACCTGGAAAAGCCCGGCGGTGACGCCGGGCTTTTTCTTGCATGACTTCAGATGCAGGACGACGCGCCGGCGCCTGTCCTAGACTCGATTGCCGACTTGAGGGGGCAAGAATGAACAAGCACACGACGACGGGCCTGATGCTTGCTGCACTGCTCGTGGCGCCCATGGTCACGCATGCGCAGCAGCCGATCGCCGACTTCGTCAAGCGTCCGATCTACGGCACCGCCAAGATCTCGCCGGACGGCCGCTACCTCGCCATCACCGTGGACCAGGGCGAGCAAGACGTGCTCACAGTGCTCGACGCCAGCAGCCTGAAGCCGCTGAAGGTCAACATACTGCCGGATCGCAAGAGCGTGGGGGCGTTCCACTGGACCGGGCCGAGCCGGCTGCTGTTCAACGCGGTGCGCAAGAACGGCTCGATCGAACGTCCGCGCCCCACCGGCGAGTGGTATGCGGTGGATGCCGATGGTTCGTTTCCGCGCACCCTGATCGAATACGGGGATCGCGATGCCACCCAGCGCGGCAAGGCGGTGGGCGCGCAGAGCTTCTCGCTGTTGGACGACCTGCCGGACGATGACGTCAACGTGCTGATGCTGGCGCGCTACCAGCGCTCCGCCACCGGATCGGGCGCCGAGGTGGTGCTGATGGACACCGTCAGTGGGCGCCGTAAGTCGCTGGGCCGCGCTCCGGCCGACAATTGCTCGATTGTGCTGACCGCCGACAAGCAGCCGGGCTGGGCGGTCTGCTCCAGTGACGAAGACGACGCCACCGGCTTCGACATGCACACCTCGGTCTACCAGCGCGGTAGCGACGGCAATTGGAGCCTGCTCAATTCCTCCCGGAGCGGCGGCGAGCGCCTGCGCGTGATCGGCAGCTCGAGCGACGGCCGCATCTATGCGCTGCGCGGCGACGGCAAGGTGCCGGACGCCTTCGGCACCCTCGACCCGGCATCCGGCAAGTTCACCGAACTGTTCCGCGATCGGGTGTCCGACGTTTCCAGCTTCATCGGCTCGGTCGACGGCTCCGACAGGGTGATTGCGGTGGCCACCGAGGCCGGCGCACCGCGGGTCACCCTGATCGAGGAAGACCATCCCGACACCGACCTGTTCCTGCAGATGGCCGAGGCGTTCCCGGGGCAGTTCATCAACTTCGGTAGCGCCACCCGCGACGGCAGGAAAGTCGTCGTCAACGTCTTGAGCGACCAGAATCCCGGCGACCTGTACCTTTACGACCGCGATAGCGGCAAGGCGCGTTTCCTGCTCAAGCGCCGCCCGTGGCTGGATGCCGCGCGCATGGCGAGCAAGAAGTCGGTCTCCTTCACCGCACGCGACGGCCAGCGCATCCACGGCTACCTGACCATCCCGCACGGCAGCGACGGCAAGAACCTGCCGCTCATCGTCAACGTGCACGGCGGCCCGATGGGCCCGCGCGACGACTGGGCGTTCTCGATGGAGCCGCAGCTGTTCGCCAGCCGCGGCTACGCCACCCTGCAGCTCAACTACCGCGGCTCCGGCGGCTTTGGCAAGGCGTTCCAGGACATGGCCTACGGCCAGTGGGGCACCGGCATCATGAACGACATCATCGATGGCACCAACCACGTGGTGCAGCAGGGCTGGGCCGACAAGGAGCGCATCTGCATCTACGGCGCCAGCTTCGGCGGATATGCCTCGCTGATGGCGCCGGTGCGCGCTCCCGGCTTGTTCAAGTGCGCGTTCGGCTACGTTGGCGTCTACGACGCGCAGATCCAGCTGACCCAGAGCGACACCGCGCAGAGCGCCAGCGGCAAGCGCTACCTGATGCGCGCCTTCGGCCAGACCCGCGCCGAACAGGATGCGATGTCCCCGATCACTTATGCCGACCAGATCAAGCTGCCGGTCTACCTGGCCGCCGGGGCACGCGACCAGCGCACGCCGCCAGCGCACACCGAGGCCATGGCCCGCGCGCTGACCGCGGCCGGCAACCCGCCGGAGGGCATGATCATCAAGGACGGCGAGGAGCACGGCTACTACAAGGAGGAGAACAACCTCGAGCTCTATACGAAGATGCTCGAGTTCTTCGCGCGCCACATCGGCAGCGCGCGCGGCGCGGCTCGCTGAATGGTGAAGCAGCCTTCTGTCATCGCCGTTTTCCTGCTCGCCGCCTGCCTCTCCGCGAATGCCGCCGATGGCGGCGTGCAGGAGCCGCCCAAGAAGCGCTTCAACCTGCCGCCGAACCCGCTGGCCGATCCGCTGATGGCGACCAACGCCTTCCTCGACGACCACCCGGACCTGCGGCTGCGCCTGCTGGCGCTGGAGAAGTACCGCGCCGGCAAGCTCGAGGACGCGTTCCGCTACTTTCGCCGGGCTGCGTATTACGCGGACAAGCCGTCCCAGGGGATGGTCGCGGAAATGCTCTGGGAAGGCCGGGGCACGCCGCGCGACGCTGCGCTGGCCTACGCCTGGATGGACGTCGCCGCCGAGCGTGGCTATCTCGGGTTCCTGTCCCTGCGTGAACGCTACTGGGACGCGCTTGGGCAGGCCGAGCGCGAGCGCGCGCTGCGCGAGGGCGCAGGCATCTACGCCGAGTACGGCGACGAGGTCGCCGAGCCGCGCCTCAACGCGGCCCTGCGCCGCGGCCAGCGCAGCGTGGCGGGCAGCCGCACCGGCTTCGTGGGCGCCGTCAGCATCTACATCGAAGGCTACGGCGAGATCCCGGCGTCCCAGTATTTCGCTCCCAAGTACTGGGATCCGAAGCAATACCGCGAATGGCACGACCAGGTCTGGCAAAAACCCCTCACCGGACAGGTGAAGGTGGGCGACGTGGAAGCGGTGGGCGACCGCAAGGCCACGCCGACCACACCGCAGCCCGACGATCCGCCGGGCGAGCTAGACCCACGCTGAGCCCGCACCCCGCGCGCGGCTGAATGCCTTCAGCCACAACCGTTCCCATACCGCTGCGGATGGCGGTATAACAGCACCGCTGGGCGCGCCGCGCCCCATTGTCCCTGGGAGGGGAACACCTCATGCGCAAGTTCATCCTGGCCGCCGCCCTCGCCTCGCTGGCGTTCTCCGCGTCGGCGCAGAACTCGCCGATCGGCAAGTGGAAGACGCTGGACGACAAGACCGGCAAGGTCATGACGGTTTCGGAAATCTACGAGACCAAGAACGGCACCCTGGCGGCGAAGATCGTGGAAGCAGTCGGCGTGCCGGCCACCTGCACCACCTGCAGCGGCAAGTACGCGAACAAGCCGATGGTCGGCATCGTCACCCTGTGGGACCTGAAGGCGAACAAGGACGGCACCTGGGGTGGCGGCAAGGGCTACAAGCCGTCGGAGGACCGCAACTTCAACGCCAAGTCGATGAAGCTGCTCGACGGCGGCAAGAAGCTCGAGGTGCGCGGCTGCGTGTCGATCATCTGCCGCAACGCAACCTGGGTGCGCGCCGACTGACGTCGATCTCGCCTGCATGATTCATGATGGAACGGCCCGTGATCGGGCCGTTTCCATGTCCGCCGTCCACGTCCCGGGGAATGCCGATGCGTACGCTGTTGCTGCCCTTCCTGCTCCTGCTTCCGCTCGCAGCCGCCGCGCAGGACGCCGCCATCGGGCGCTGGCAGACCATCGACGATGCCACCGGCAAGCCGAAATCGGTGGTGGAGATCCAGAAGGCGCGCGATGGCCGCCTGGTCGGCAAGGTGGTGGAGATCCTCGACCTGAAGGATGGCCCCGACCCCGCCTGCACCCGCTGCACCGGTGCCAACCGCGGCAAGCCGATCAAGGGCCTGACGATCCTCTGGGGCCTTGCGCCCGATGGGCCGGGCAAGTGGAGCGGCGGGCGCGTGCTGGACCCGGAAAACGGAAAGGACTACAAGGCGAAACTGGAGCTCCTGGACGGTGGCCGCAAGCTCGGCATGTCCGGCTGCATCGCATTCCTGTGCCGCCAGCAGGTGTGGTTGCGCCAGTAGCGCGGCCCGGGCGGACGGCGGTCGCGTGCGATAATCGCCGGCCGCCAACTTGCCGATCCCCGATGCCCCGCCCCGCGCTTGTCACCAATGCCCTGCCCTACGCGAACGGCCCGCTGCACCTGGGGCACCTGGTGGGCTACATCCAGGCCGACATCTGGGTCCGGGCGCGGCGCATGCAGGGCGGCAGCGTCCACTACGTCTGCGCCGACGACACCCATGGCACCCCGATCATGCTGGCGGCCGAGAAGGCCGGCACTACGCCCGAAGCCTTCATCGCCGCGATTCAAGCCGGTCATGAGCGCGACTTCGCCGCCTTCGGGGTGGCGTTCGACCACTACGATTCCACCCATTCGCCGGTCAACCGCGAACTGACCGAGGCGATCTATGGCGCGCTGGATGCCGGCGGCCACATCAGCCGCCGCAGCATCGCGCAGTTCTACGACCCGGCCAAAGGCATGTTCCTGCCCGACCGCTACATCAAGGGCACCTGCCCGAAGTGCAAGGCGGCCGACCAGTACGGCGACAACTGCGAGGTCTGCGGCGCCACATACGGGACCACCGACCTGATCGATCCGAAGTCGGTGGTCTCCGGCGCGACGCCGGAACTGCGCGACTCCGAGCACCATTTCTTCGAGGTCGGGCGCTTTGAGGGCGTGTTGCGCGACTGGCTTGCCGGCAACGTCGCCCTGCCGGGGGTCAAGGCCAAGCTGATGGAGTGGCTGGATGCCGAGGGCGGCTTGCGCGCCTGGGACATCTCCCGCGACGCGCCCTACTTCGGCTTCGAGATCCCGGGCGCGCCGGGCAAGTATTTCTACGTCTGGCTGGACGCGCCGATCGGCTACCTGTCGAGCTTCCGCACCCTCAGCGCCCGCAACGGGGCCGATGTCGACGCTTTCCTCGGGCGCGACAGCAGCGCAGAACTGCACCACTTCATCGGCAAGGACATCGTCAACTTCCATGGCCTGTTCTGGCCGGCGGTGCTGCACGGCGCCGGGATGCGCATGCCCACGCGCCTGCACGTCAACGGCTACCTGACGGTGGACGGCGCCAAGATGTCGAAGTCGCGCGGCACGTTCATCATGGCCCGGACCTACCTCGACGCCGGCCTCGACCCGGAGGCGCTGCGCTACTACTACGCGGCCAAGTCCTCAGGCGGCGTGGACGACCTCGACCTCAACCTGGCCGACTTCACCGCGCGGGTGAACGCGGACCTGGTGGGCAAGTTCGTCAACCTCGCCAGCCGTTGCGCCGGCTTCATCGGCAAGCGCTTTGGCGGCATGCTGGCGCCCGCGCTGCCGGACGCGGCGCAGTACGCGCGCTTCGTCGGCGAGCTGGCCGGCGTGCGCGAGGCCTACGAACGCAACGACCCGGCCGCGGCAATCCGGCAGGTGATGGCGCTGGCCGACGAAGCCAACCGCTACATCGACGACCGCAAGCCTTGGGTGATCGCCAAACAGGAGGGCGCGGACGCCGAGCTGCAGGCGGTGTGCACCCAGGGTCTGAACCTGTTCCGCGTGCTCGCCACGGCGCTGGCGCCAGTGCTGCCGCGCACCAGTGGAGAGGCCGCCGACTTCCTCGACGCGCCGGTGGACGCGTGGGCCGACCTCGACGCGCCGCTGGTCGCGCGCCGCATCCGCGACTACACCCCGCTGTTCACCCGCATCGACCCCAAGCACATCCAGACCATGATCGACGCCAGCAAGGACACCCTCGCCGCCCCGCCCGCCGCCGCGGCGGAAGGCACCGCCCCACCCAAGGCCAGCGCGCCGGTCGCCGCCGAAGCCGCCCCCGCCGGCGCCACCATCGGCATCGATGATTTCGCCAAGCTCGACCTGCGCATTGGCCGGGTGCTGGAGTGCGGTTTCGTCGAAGGTTCCGACAAGCTGCTGCGCTTCCTGCTGGATGCCGGCGCGCTTGGCCAGCGGCAGATCTTCTCCGGCATCCGCGCCAGCTATGGCGAGCCGGACACGCTGGTGGGCCGCAACGTCGTGTTCATCGCCAACCTGGCCCCGCGCAAGATGCGCTTCGGGATCAGCGAGGGGATGATCCTGTCGGCCGGCTTCGATGGCGGCGAACTGGCGCTGCTCGACGCCGATGCCGGCGCGCAGCCCGGGATGCCGGTGCGCTGAGCCCCGAGGCATCAGCGAAAGCCGTGTTGCCGCTCCTGCCGCAGCGAAATCAGGGAGGCGATGCCGGCGATCCGCCGGCATCGGGGGACATTCGCGTGAGCAGCAACTGCATGACGGCGCGCGCGGAAATCCGGGGCTGATGGCATCCACCGCACCGGACCTGGCCGAACGCCTGGATCGCATCCTGCCGCAGACCCAGTGCGGGCAGTGCGGCTTCGACGGCTGCCGCCCGTACGCGGAGGCAATGGCGCGCGGCGAAGGGGGCATCGACCATTGCCCGCCCGGCGGTGATGCCGGCGCACGCGCGCTGGCCCACGTCCTCGGGGTGGCGCCCCAGCCCTACGACCGCAGCCGCGGCGCGCACAAGACGCCGCTGGTGGCGCGCGTGGTCGAGGCCGACTGCATCGGCTGCACCAAGTGCATCCAGGCGTGCCCGGTGGACGCGATCATCGGCGCGTCCAAGCTGATGCACGTCGTGCTGCCGCCGCTGTGCACCGGCTGCGAATTGTGCGTGCCGGCCTGCCCGGTGGACTGCATCGTGATGGACGACGCCGCCGCCTGAGCAGGCCGCACGGTTGCGCGTCAGTTGCCCGCCGCGCAGGCGTCGCAGATGCGCTCGACCCGGTAGCCCTTCGCGCGCAGCCGGGAGACCAGGCCGTCATCGCCGAGCAGGTGCAGCGCGCCCACCACGACCAGGGTGTCGTCCGCCTTCGATTCGGTCAGTCGGCGCTCCACCTGGGGCAGCCATGCGCGGTTGCGCTCGACGTTGAGCAGGCGATAGGTGACCGGCGTTTCCTCGGCCATCTGCGCGCGCAGTTCTGAATCCAGGCGCGCGACGTCGCCGGCGCGCCACCAGTCGTGCATTTCGCCCATCTGCTGCACCAGCTTGCGCGGATCGTCGAGGAATTCGTCCAGCCCCTTGGCCTGCTCGGCGTGCGGCACGCTGTCCATCGCGCGGAACTGGTCCTCCGCGGTCTCCAGGCCCGCGGTCGGCTTGCCGGCCTTGGCCGCGCGCTCCATCAGGTGGCGGTCCACGCCCAGGTCCGGGCGGAAGCCCATCGACTGGCTCACGCCCATGACCAGGCCCAGACTCACCGCCCACGGCTCGCTGTGCTCCATCGCCGCGATCGAGCCGCCACTGGCGGACACCAGCGTCGCCAGCTTGTCCAGGGTCGCCTTCGGAAGCGCGGTGCTGAGGCTCTTGCCGTCCTCGTAGGCCATGTACTTCTGCATGGTGGCGACCGTCTCCGGCGCCGTCATCGCTTGCGGATCGATTTCGAACAGCAGCGATTCGGCATCCGCGAACGCGCGGTCCACTTCGACCGGCAACGGGTAGTCGGTTTCCTTGAGCAGGTGGAACGAGCCAAGCAGGTACACGCTGTTGTCGGCGTCCGAAACCTTCCACAGCAGCGGACGCGCGGCGGGCGCCGCCGGCGCATCGGTGGCGGGCGCGGTCGCCTGCGCCGAAGGCTGCAGCAGGCACAGGGCCAGCGAAAGCGCCAGCAGGGTGTTGCGAAGGGTCACGGTCTGTCCTTGTCGTGGGAAGTGGGTGGCACGCGGCGTCAGCGCCCGCGCAGGAACCAGCGGTCGATGTCCTGAAGCGAGAAGCGCGTCCAGGTCGGCCGCCCATGGTTGCATTGGCCGGAGCGCTCGGTGGCTTCCATCTCGCGCAGCAGTGCGTTCATTTCGGGGATACCGAGGCGGCGGTTGGCGCGCACCGCGCCGTGGCAGGCCATGGTCGCCAGCAGGCCGTCGCGGGTCTCGGCCACGCGCCGGCTACCGCCGTGCTCGCGCAGGTCGGCCAGCACGTCGCGCAGCAACGCCTCGACGTCGCCCTGCGCCAGCAACGCCGGCACGCTGCGGAGCAGCAGCGACTGCGGCCCGCTGCGCTGGACCTCGAAGCCCAACTGCGCCAGGGTGGCGCCCTCGCGCTCGGCGACGTCCGCCTCGCGCTCCGAGACCGCCACCGGCGTGGGCACCAGCAACGGCTGCGTGCGCAGGCCCTCACCGTCGTGGGCGGCCTTCAGCTTCTCGTAGCCGATGCGCTCGTGCGCGGCGTGCATGTCGACCACGACCAGGCCGTCGGCGTTCTGGGCGAGGATGTAGATGCCGTGCAGCTGCGCCAGCGCGAACCCCAGCGGCGGCATGCCGTCGTCGGTGTCGGCAGGCATCGCCATCGTGGGCGATACTTCGCCCGCCGCATCGTCCTGGCCATGCGCATACAGCGCGACATAGGCGGCCGGTGCATCCGCGACCCGCAGCCCGATCGGCGCCTGCACCGGTCGCGACCAGACGGATCCCGCGGTGGCCATGGCCGCCGCCGGCGCGGCCGGCCCGCCCGCCCGCGTTTCAGACAGCGCCGCATGCAGGCTGCGGTACACGAAATCGTGGACCAGCCGCGACTCGCGGAAGCGCACCTCGTGCTTGGCAGGATGCACGTTGACATCGACGCCGCGCGGATCGAGCTCGAGGAACAGGACGTAGGCGGGATGGCGACCGTGGAACAGCACGTCGCTGTAGGCCTGGCGCACCGCATGGGCGACGTTGCGGTCGCGCACGCTGCGACCATTGACGTAGAGGTACTGCTGGTCGGCGCTGGCGCGGTTGTAGGCCGGTTGCGCGATCCAGCCGTGCAGGCGCAGCCCGGCGCCGGCGTGGTCCACGTGCAGCGCGTTGCGCGCGAATTCGGGGCCCAGCGCCTCGTGCAGGCGCGCATCGCCGAGCAGGTGGCCATCGCCCTTCCAGCGCCGCGACGGCTTGCCGTTGTGGGTGACGCGCAGTTCCACGTCCGGGCGCGCCAGCGCCAGCGAGCGCAGCCATTCCTCGATGTGCGACAGCTCGGTGCGCTCGGCGCGCAGGAACTTACGCCGCGCCGGCACGTTGAAGAACAGGTCGCGCACTTCGACCGTGGTGCCGTGCGGATGCGCGTGCGGCGCCACGTCGCCCAGCCTGCCGCCGTCGATCCGCAATTCCGCGCCGTGCACAGCATCGCGGGGCCGCGACGCGAGGCGGAAGCGGCTCACCGAGGCCACGGACGGCAGCGCTTCGCCGCGGAAGCCGAGGGTGGCCACCGCCTCGAGGTCCTCGATGCTGGCGATCTTGCTGGTGGCATGGCGGCTGACGGCCAGCGGCAGCTGCTCGGGCGCGATGCCGGCGCCATCGTCGCGGATGCGGATCAGGCGGACGCCGCCTTCCTCGAGGTCGATGTCGATGCGCGTCGCGCCTGCATCCAGCGCGTTCTCGACCAGTTCCTTGACCACCGACGCGGGCCGCTCGACGACCTCGCCGGCGGCGATCTGGTTGACCAGGACATCGGGTAGCTGGCGGATGGCACTCACCCGCCCAGTTTAGCGTGCGCGGCTCAGGGGCTTCCGCCAGCGCCGCCTACCGACGCCTGCGCGGACTGCGCAGCTTGCGCGCGCGCGGCGTACAGGGTGCCCGGCGGCGGCTGCCGGGTGAAATAGGCGTGCACCCCGTCCAGCACCGCGGAGGCCAGCTTGCGCTGGTAGTCGCGGCTGGCCAGCAACGCCTCTTCGTCATGGTTGGAAATGAAGCCGGTTTCGACCAGCATCGCCGGCACGTCGGAGGTGCGCAGGACCGCGAAGTTGGCATGCTCCACCCGACGCTTCTTGCCGATGCGCCCCAGGCTGTCCAGCACGTGGGTCGCCGCGTCGGAGGACGCCTTCATCTGCCCGCTCTGGGTCAGGTCGAGCAGTACCGAGGCCAGGGTGTCGCCGCTGGCCAGCTTCACGCCGCCGATCAGGTCCGCCGCGTTCTCCTTGTCGGCCAGCCAGCGCGCACGCTGCGAGGACGCGCCGCGGGTGGACAGGACATACACGGACGCGCCCTGCGCACTGCGGTTCTCCGCGGCATCGGCGTGGATCGACAGGAAGATGTCGGCCTTGGCATTGCGCGCGAGCACGGCGCGCCGGTTGAGCGGGATGAAGACGTCGGTGTCGCGGGTCAGGACCGCCTTCAGCCCGGGCGTGTCGTTGATCTGGCGGGCCAGTTCGCGGGCGATGGCCAGGGTGATGTCCTTCTCGCGATGCCCGTTCGGACCAATCGCGCCCGGATCCTGGCCGCCGTGGCCGGCGTCGATCGCGACCACCAGCGTGCGGTTGCCGGCCTGCATCGAACGCTTGGGCGCGGGCGCCACCGGCGGCGCGGCGGTCTCCACCGGTGCGATGGCGGGCGCCGGCTGGCCGCTGGCCACGCGGGTGGGGACGCCAGTCGCGATGGTGCCGGGCAGCGGGGAGATGGTGGCGGCCGGGGTGTCGCGTTTGTGCTCGACGGGCACTGGCGCCGTCACGGTCGCGGACGGCGCTGGCGCCTGCGCGGCCTGCGCGATGACCGCGATGGGATCCGCCTGCGGGCGCGCGGCCGGCGGCGGGACCGCTGACACCGCGACGTTGTCGCCGGGCCATTCCAGCACCAGCACCGAGCCGGCGCCGTTCTTCTCGAGGCGCGGCGGCAGCAGCTTGACCCGGCTGGCAAGGTCGAACACCACGCGGACGGTGCCGGGTGTCGGCTGGCCGGTGCGCACGGAGCGCACGGCGCCGGTCGGGCTCACCATCCCGAGCGAACGGCCCAGGCTGCTGTCCGGGAAATCCACGACCAGGCGGTCGGGGTTGGCCAGCTCGATGACCTTGAACTCGCCGTGGCGGTCCAGCTGGATCTCTGCACGCGTCCCGGTGGCCCCGGCGTCGACGCGCAACTGCCTGATTTCAGCGGCGTTGGCGAGATTCCAGAGCAGCGCGGCCAGCAGCATCATGGCCAGCAGCAATTGCTCGAGGCGGATCCCCTTGGCGCGCATGGCCGAAGTTAAGCACTTGTTACCGAGGAACGCAACACGTTTTTCCTTACGAATCCATGACCTGCCGGATATTCCTCACGACTCCGGCAAGAGCGCGCCGCACTCACCGCCCTGCAGGGCCGCCAGCCAGGCCTCGCCGACGGGCGAGCGCGGGGTCAGGGAGCAGCGCCGCCCGTTGCCCTCGAGCGCCAGCGTCAGGTCAAGGTCGGGTGCTGGCAGTGCGCCGGCGCCGCGCTCGGGCCATTCCACCAGCCACAAGCGGGTTTCGGCGGCGTCGAGGCCGAGGAATTCCAGTTCGCCGGCATCCCCGATGCGGTACAGGTCCAGGTGCAGCGCCTGCCCGCCCGACGGCAGCGGGTACTGTTCCACCAGGGTGTAGGTCGGGCTGCGGATGGTGCCGGTGACGCCGAGTGCGCGCAGCAACGCGCGCGCCAGGGTCGACTTGCCCGCCCCGAGGTCGCCGTGCAGATGGACGACGGCGCGCGGCGGCAGATGGCGGGCCAGCTGTTCGCCCAGCCGGCCGGTGGCGTCGGCGTCGGGCAGGAAGATGCGGGTGTCCATCGTTCAGCGCCGCAGCGGGTTGGCCAGCCGCCGCAGACACGGCAGCAGGTCGGAAGGCAGCAGACCGCGTTCGCCGTCCTCGCGCGCGGCGGTGTCGCCGGCCGCCGCATGCAGAAGCGCGCCGGCGATCGCGGCTTCGCGCGGCGGCATGCCCTGCGCCAGCAGGGCGGCCAGCACGCCGGTGAGCACATCGCCCATGCCGCCCACCGCCATCCCGGGGTTGCCGGCGCAGATGACGGCCGGCACCGCCCCGGGGGCCGCCACCACCGTGCCGGCGCCCTTCAGCACCACGGTCGCGCCGTAGCGCTCGCACAGGGCGCCGGCAGCGGCGAAGCGGTCGGCCTGGATGTCGCCGGTGGTGACGCCCAGCAGGCGTCCGGCCTCGCCCGGGTGCGGGCTGAGGATGTCACCGGCGGACGGCACCCATTGGTTGGCGGCGAGCAGGTTCAGGGCGTCGGCGTCCAGCACGCGCGGCTGCGCTTGCCCGAGCGCCAGCGCCAGCAGCCCATGGCCCCAGGCTTCCCGGCCCAGCCCCGGCCCGATGGCCAGCACGTCCGCGCGCGTGAGCAGCGGCAACAGCTCGCCGACGCCCTCGACCGCATGCGCCATGACCTCGGGCCGTCGCGCCAGCGCAGCGGACACATGGGTGCCGCGCGTGGCCAGGCTGGCCAGCCCGGCGCCGCAGCGCAAGGCGGCCTCCGCCGCCAGCAGGATCGCGCCGCCGCTGCCGTGGTCCCCGCCGACGCACAGCACGTGGCCATTGCGCCCCTTGTGGTGGTCGCGGGGGCGCAGCGGGAAGAAACCAGGCAGCGCATCGGCCCGCCAACCTTCGGCGCAGGCATCCACGCCATCGAACGTCGACGCGGGCAAGTCCAGCGTTGCCAGCTCCAGCGCCCCGGCATGGTCGATCGCCGCGCCCGTGCGCAAGCCGCGGTGGCGGGCGATGAACTGCAGCGTGCGGTCGGCGTGCACGGCGCGCCCGAGGGCGCCGCCGGTGGATGCATCGATGCCGCTGGGAACGTCGAGCGAAAGCGTGGGCGCGCGGTGCCGGTCGATGGCGTCGATCAGTACGCTGGTGGCCGAATCCACGGCGCGCGACAGGCCAATCCCGAACAAGGCATCCACCAGCAGGTCGGCCTCGCCGACGTCGCCTTCGAACGGCGCAACTCTCCCGCCCGCGGCGACGAAGTCGTCGCAGGCGCGCTGCGCCAACGGCGTGGCAGGCGGCTCCAGGCGAATGACGCGCACCGGGCGGCCGGCTTCCAGCGCGTGGCGCGCCAGCACGTAACCATCGCCGCCATTGTTGCCCGGCCCGCAGGCCACCACGATCCGCAGCGCGTGTGGCCAGTGCCGAAGCGCACACCGCCAGCCTGCTTGCCCGGCGCGCGCCATCAGCGCGAACGCATCGCCGCCAAGGAGGCGGGTGCCACGCGCTTCCAGCGCCCGCAGCGCTTCCGGCGCGTACAGCGGGAAGGGACTGTGCAGGCCGGGCGTGGGCGTCGTCATCGGCTGATTCTAGAACGCGCTCCTATAATCCGCGCATGGCCGCGCCTGCTCCCGACTACCACGCGCTCGCGGCATGCATCCGCGCGCTGGCGCATGCGGCCGGGTTCCAGCGCGTCGGGATCGCCGGGATCGAGCTGGGGGACGACGAGGGCCACCTGCGTGATTGGCTGCAGCGCGGTTTCCACGGCTCCATGGCGTGGATGGCGCGGCATGGCGACAAGCGCGCGCGCCCAGCGGAACTGGTGCCGGAGACGGTCCGCGTGGTGTCGGTCGGGCTTGATTATGGCCAGGACGCCGACGCGGCCTGGGACAACCTGGGCGATGGCGAGCGCGCGTACGTCGCCCGCTACGCGCTCGGCCGCGACTACCACAAGCTCATGCGCAACCGGCTGCAGAAGCTGGCCGAGGACGTGGCCGCGATGATCGGCCCGTTCGGCCACCGTGCCTTCGTCGATTCCGCGCCGGTGCTGGAACGCGCGCTGGCACGCAACGGCGGCCTCGGCTGGATCGGCAAGCACACCTGCCTGATCGACCGCGATGGCGGCAGCTGGTTCTTCCTTGGCGAGCTGTTCGTCGACCTGCCGCTGCCAATCGATCCGCCGGCAAGCGCGCATTGCGGCACGTGCGTGCGCTGCATCGAGGTCTGCCCCACGCAGGCGATCATCGCGCCCTACCTGGTGGATGCGCGGCGCTGCATCAGCTACCTGACCATCGAGCACGAAGGCAGCATCGACGAGGCGCTGCGCCCGCTGATCGGCAACCGCATCTTCGGTTGCGACGATTGCCAGCTCGTCTGCCCCTGGAACAAGTTCGCCACGCGCACCGACGAGCCGGATTTCCGCGCGCGCAACAACCTCGATCAGGCCACGCTCGCGGAGTTGTTCGCATGGGATGAGGAAGAATTCCTGCGCCGCACCGAGGGCAGCGCGATCCGCAGGAGCGGGCATGAGCGCTGGCTGCGCAACATCGCGGTGGCGTTGGGCAATGCGCCCACGACGGCAGCGGTGATTGCGGCCTTGCATTCGCGGCGCGGGCACGCATCGCCGGTCGTGCGCGAGCACGTGGAATGGGCGCTGGAACGGCACGTCCGCACCTGAAAGCTTCGGAAAACTCGCGCAGGACGGCTGGCCCCGGCGCTTTTCGGGACCATCGGCGACACGGACGTCGCCGATGAGCCTACAGGGACGTATTCACGGCGTGTCCCGGAAGGCCCCGGGGTCAGGCGGCCACTCGATCGAGCTCAGCAACGCACGCGCATCTCGCGCAGCAACTCGCGCGTCACCGGATCGTCCGCCTCGACCTCGCCCGCCAGCGCCGGCAACAGCCGCCCGGCGACCTGCTTGCCCAGCTCGACGCCGAACTGGTCGAAGGCATTGATGCCCCACAGCACCGACTGCAGGTAGGTGCTGTGCTCGTAGAGCGCGACCAGCATGCCCAGCGCCCCGGGCGTCAGCGCGTCCAGCAACAGCAGCGTGCTCGGGCGGTTGCCGGGATAGCGACGGTGCGGATCGTCGCTGGCCTGGCCGTTCGCCAGCGCCTCGGCCTGCGCCAGCAGGTTCGCCAGCAATGCCGCGTGGCTGCGATCGTGTCCGTGGTCGGCGCGCAGCACCCCGATGAAGTCAGCCGGCACCGGTTGGGTGCCCTGGTGCAGGGCCTGGAAGAAGCTGTGCTGGACGTCGGTGCCCGCCCCGCCCCACCACACCGGCACGGTGTCGATGCCGACGTCGCCACCATCGCCGTGCACCGACTTGCCCAGGCTCTCCATCACCAGCTGCTGCAGGTAGGCCGGCAGCAGGCGCAGGCGCTCGTCGTACGGCAGCACCGCGTGGGTGGAGGCCTCCAGCGCGTTGCGATTGAAGATGGCGGTCAGCGCGTGCCAGGCGGCCATGTTCCCGCGCAGCGGGGCCTGCGCCACATGCGCATCCATCTCGGCGGCGCCGGCCAGCAGCGCGTCGAAACGCGCCATTCCCAGAGCGAGCGCAATCGGGAACCCGACCGCCGACCACAGCGAATAGCGCCCGCCGACCCAATCCCACATCGGCAGCACGCGCTGGGGCGCGATCCCGAAGGCCGCGACACGCTCGAGGTTGCTGCTGACCGCGAACAGCCGCTCGTCTGCATCCAGCCAGGCGCGCACGATTCCCGCATTGAGCAGGGTTTCCTGGGTGCCGAAGGTTTTGGAAATCACCACGGCCGCGGTGCGCGCGGGATCCAGCCCTGCCAGCACCCGCTGCGCGGCATGACCGTCGACGTTGGACAGGAAGTGCACGCGCAGCCGGTCACCCGCCGAGGCCAGCGCATCGACGACCAGCCGCGGGCCGAGATCAGAGCCACCAATGCCCACGCTGACGATGTCGGTGACCGCGCTGGCATGCAGCGCGTCGACCATCGCCCGCATGCGCGCCCGCGCCTCGACCGCCAGCGCACGCGCCGCGCGAGTCTCCGTCGCAGTCGACGCATCGCCGCGCAAGGCCGTGTGCAGCGCGGCGCGGCCTTCGGTCGGGTTGACCGCCTCGCCGTCGAGAAGGCGACGCAGTGCGCCGGTCAGGTCCGCGCGCTCGCCGATGGCGAACAGCGCCGCCAGTGCATCCCGGTCGTAGCGCTGGCGGGCGAAGCTGGCGTACAGCGGGCCGACCCGCAACGCGAAATCGCGCGCCCGCGCCGGGTCTTCGGCATTCAACCGGGAAATCGGGGTGCCGGCCAGCCGCCGCGCGTGCGCGTCCAGGCCGGTCAGCAGGCTCATGCGGCCTGCTGGGGCATCGACTGGTTGGTATGGGTCATGCGGTTGTCGCGGTCGACGTACAGGCAGGTCGGCTTGAACCTGGCCGCTTCGGCCTCGTCGCAATGGCCGTAGGCGCAGATGATGACCAGGTCGCCCACGTTCGCCTTGTGCGCCGCCGCCCCGTTGACCGAGATCACCCCGCTGCCTTCCTCTGCGCGGATCGCGTAAGTGGAGAAGCGCTCGCCGTTGTTGACGTTGTAGATGTCGATCCGCTCGTACTCGCGAATGCCCGAGATGTCCAGCAGCCTGCCGTCGATCGCGCAGGAGCCCTCGTAATGCAGCTCGGCATGGGTCACGGTGGCGCGGTGGATCTTGGCCTTCAACAGCGTCAGTTGCATCTTCGACTCCGGTCGCACGGCACGGCTGCCCGTGCATCTTCCAAGTATAGGGCGCGCATGGCGCACTGCACCATCGCGTTGCCGGCGATTCAGCCCAGCGCGAACTCGACGTTGTCGATCAGCCGCGTGCGCCCCAGCCTGGCCGCCACCAGCGCGACGCGCGGCCCCGCGTCGCTGTCCACCGGCTCGGAGAGGTCGGGGTTGCGGATCACCGCGTAATCGGGCGCGAAGCCGGCGGCGCGCAGCGCGGCGGAGGCGTCGGCCTCGACGGTCGCGCGCGGCGCACCAGCCTGCAGCGCGTCGCGCATCGCCAGCAGCGTGCGATGGATCAGGCCGGCGGTCTCCCGCTCCTGCGCCGACAGGTACTGGTTGCGCGAACTCATGGCCAGCCCGTTCGGCTCGCGCACGATCGCGCCGCCGACGGTGGTGATCGGGAACTGCAGGTCGGCCACCAGTTGCCGGATCACCGCCAGCTGCTGGTAGTCCTTGTTGCCGAACACGGCCACGTCCGGCAGGACCTGGTTGAACAGCCGGCTGACCACCGTGCACACGCCGTCGAAATGACCCGGACGGTGCGCGCCTTCCAGCACCGCGCTGACGCCCGGTACCTGCACGCGGGCGGCGAGCTCCACCCCGAACGGATACATCGCGGCCACGTCCGGCAGCCACAGCGCATCGCAGCCCGCGGCCTGCAGGCCGGACGTGTCCTGCTCCGGCGTGCGCGGGTAGCGGGTGAAGTCCTCGTTGGGCCCGAACTGGGTCGGATTCACGAACACACTGGACACCACCCGGTCGGCATGCCGGCGGGCCAGCGCCACCAGCGAGTAGTGGCCGGCATGCAGGTTGCCCATGGTCGGCACGAAGCCGACGCGCAGGCCCTCGCGCTTCCACTGGCGCACGCGTTCGCGCAGGGCGTCCAGCGCGGTGAAGGTCTCGATCATGCGCGCGCCTCCTCAGGCGTAGGCATGGGCGTCGTCCGGGAAGGCGCCGCGCTGCACGGCGTCGACATAGGCACGGATGGCGCCGGCCACCGAGCCACCTTCGGGCAGGAAATCCTTGACGAACTTCGGGCGACGATGGCCGGTGTCAAGCCCCAGCAAATCGTGCAGCACCAGCACCTGGCCGTCGCAACCGGCGCCGGCGCCGATGCCGATGGTGGGGATCGGGCTGGCGGCGGTGATCTGCGCCGCCAGCGGCGCCGGCACGCCCTCCAGCACCAGCAGTGACGCCCCGGCCTCGGCCACGTCGCGCGCCTCCTGGCGCAGGCGCCCGGCAGCGCCCTGCTCGCGGCCCTGGACCTTGAAGCCGCCAAAGCGCAGCACCGATTGCGGGGTCAGGCCCAGGTGCGCGCAGACCGGAATCTCGCGCTCCACCAGGTAACGGATGATCTCCAGCTTGTGGCCGGCGCCCTCCAGCTTGACCATCGCCGCGCCGGACTGCACGAAACGCACCGCGGCAGCGTGCGCCGCCTGCGGATCAGGATCCGACCCGAACGGGAAATCGGCGATCTTCAGCGCGTGCACCGCGCCGCGCGCCACGCAGGCGGTGTGGTAGGCGATGTCGTCGACGGTGACCGGCAAGGTCGAATCGCGACCCTGGATCACCATGCCGAGCGAGTCGCCGACCAGGATCAGGTCGACGCCGTTGTCGTCCAGCACCCGCGCGAAGCTGGCGTCGTAGGCGGTCAGCATCACCAGCTTGCGGCCGGCCGCGCGGGCTTCGGCAAGCATCGGCACGGTCCACGGCTTGCGTGGTGCCTTGCTGGGGGGCGTCTCGCTCATGCCGGGCTCCGGTGCGGGGAGCCCTAAGGTAGCGGGTCGAGGCCTTCCGCCGCCATCGCCGCGGCGCACGCGGCCGCGGGCCCGATCCCGGGAATGTGGGCATCGGGCCAAGCCTCCAGCAGCGGCAGCAGCGCGAACGCGCGCTCGTGCAGGTGCGGATGCGGGACCCGCAGCCCCGGAAGGTCGATCGCTTCATCGCCGTACAACAGCAGGTCGAGGTCGAGCGTGCGCGGCCCCCAGCGCTCTCCGTCGACGCGGGTGCGGCCGAACCGGCGCTCGATCGCCAGCAGCTCATCCAGCAGCGCCCGTGCCGGCAAGGCGGTCTCGATGATCACCACCGCGTTCACGAAATCCGGCTGCGCGGTCACCCCCCACGCTGCGCTGCGGTACAGGCGCGAGCTGGCGACGCGCCGGGTTTGCGGGATCCGCCCAAGTTGCTCCATCGCCGCACGCAGGCTGGCGGCGGCATCGCCGAGGTTGGCGCCCAGGCCGACCGCGGCGCGGATCATGCCGGCGCGGAATCGGCCGGCTTGCGGCGGCGCCGCCGGCGCTTGCGTGGCGCCCCGTCCTCCGCCTCGCCCGGATCGTCCAGTGCTTCCTGCTGGGCGACCGCCTCGGACGGATGCAGCTGCGCCTCGCGCCAGAAGGCCACGTCGTCGGCATGCGCGTCGGAGGCGACCAGCCGCAACTCGAGGAAGTCGAACGCGGCGCGGAAGCGCGGATGCGCCAGCAACCGGAACACGCGCTTGCGCTGGCGCTGCGCGAAGCGCGCCTGCATCAGCCAGATCTCCTGCATCGGCAGCGAGAACCGGCGCGGCAACGCGGTGCGTGCCACCTGGTGCAGGGACGCGCGGTCGGCCGCGCGGCGCTGCGCTTCCACCGGATGCATGCCCTGCGCCTGCAGCATCGCCAGCGTGCGGCAGTAGGCCGGCCATAGCAGGACCGCGTACAGGAAGGCCGGCGACACCGGCTCCTCGGCCGCCACCCGCGCATCGGTGTTGGCGAGGCCCTTGAGCAGCATCCGCCGCAGCGCGCCGGACGTGTTGGTGGAAAGCGCCTGCGCCGATTCCGGGAACAGGTGCGGCAGCAGCCCGTGCGCTTCCAGTTGCAGGAAGCTGGCGACCGCGTGCCCGCTCAGGAACATCTTGAGGGTTTCCTCGAACAGGCGCGCCGGCGCGGCGTCGGCCAGCAACGGCGCGAGCCGCGGCAGCGGTCCGGCGGTGGCGGGCTCGATCGTGAAATCCAGCTTCGCCGCCAGCCGCGCGGCGCGCAGCATCCGCACCGGATCCTCGCGGTAGCGCGCCTCGGGATCGCCGATCAGGCGCAACACCCGCGCCTGCACGTCGGCGTAGCCGCCCACGTAATCGCGCACCGAGAAGTCCTCGATCGCGTAGTACAGGGCATTGGCGGTGAAGTCGCGGCGGACCGCGTCGTGCTCGATCGTGCCGTAGATGTTGTCGCGCAACAGGCGACCGTCCTCGTGGACCTGGCGGTCGCCCTCGGCATCGTCGCCGCCATTGGCGCGGAACGTGGCCACCTCGATGATCTCGCGCCCGAACACCACGTGGGCCAGGCGGAACCGACGCCCGATCAGGCGGCAGTTGCGGAACAGCGCGCGCACCTGCTCGGGGGTGGCGTCGGTGGCGACGTCGTAGTCCTTGGGCGCCCCGCCGATCAGCAGGTCGCGCACCGCGCCGCCCACGAGGAACGCGCCGAATCCGGCTTCGCGCAGGCGGTACAGCACGCGCAGCGCGTTGTGGCTCATCTGTTTGCGGGATATCCCGTGCGCGTCGCGCGGGATCACCTGCAGCGAGGTCGGGATGGCGGGTTGGGGATCGGATTCGCTCATGCGCTGCGGCGGGGCCGCGATCAGGAACAGCGTGGAAGGGCGCACCGGAGCGTTGCCACGGGGCGATGCAGCCGCCTATACTAGCAAGCCTGCCGCGCCAGCCTGCCATTCCGGCCAGCGCCGCATCCCATGCACCCTTCGTCTAGTGGTTAGGACGCTGGCCTCTCACGCCGGTAACACGGGTTCGAATCCCGTAGGGTGTACCAGACTCGAAGCCCATGCCGCTCGGCGTGGGCTTTCTGCTTATGGACGCCGCGCATCGCCGGCCGCCCGCGCCCTGCGCGCTACAATCCCGCTACTGCAACACGGACCATCGCCATGCCCTTCGTCGTCACCGAGAACTGCATCAAGTGCAAGCACACCGACTGCGTCGAGGTGTGCCCGGTCGACTGTTTCCACGAGGGCCCGAACTTCCTGGTGATCGACCCGGACGAGTGCATCGACTGCACGCTGTGCGAGCCCGAATGCCCGGTCAACGCGATCTTCCCGGAGGAAGACGTGCCGGCGGGCCAGGAGCCGTTCATCGCGCTCAACGCCGAACTGTCGAAGGAATGGCCGGTGATCGCCACCCGCAAGGAGCCGCCGCCGGATGCCGCCGACTGGGACGGCGTGCCCAACAAGTTGCCCCTGCTGGAGCGTTGAGCCCGGCGTGACGAAAAAGGGCGCCGTTCGGCGCCCTTCTTGCGTGCAGCAGCGATGGGTTTACGGCGCGATCGCGGCCTTCAGCGCGCCCATCAGCCGGACCGGCGCCTCGCCGGTGGGCGGCAGGCCGCGCGGATCCACCGCCGACACATAGACGTTGTCGCCGGCACGGGTCACCCGCACCAGGAACTTGGCGCCCATGTAATCGACGTCGTAGGTGCCGAGGATCTGCGCCTTGTTGGCGATCACCAGGCCATCGACCCCGGCCAGCACGTCGCCCACCCGCGCGTACAGCGCATCGCGGTCCCCCGCGACACTGAAGCCAATCGGCGCCACGCTGCTGGTGCTCGCGCCGGCGGTGGTGCCCGCGGCGGCCGACGGCAGGGCCATCGCGCGGTCGGCCGAGGGACGGTCAAGGTCCGGCGGCACTTCCAGCGGGCGGCTCTCGACGCTCTGCGCATAGAGCTCGTTGGACTTGCCGAACCAGTGGCAGCCGGACAGCCCGGTCAGCAGGAGGGCGGCGACCAGCGGGGCCGCGGCCCGGGAAACGGGGGAACTGCGTTGCATCAGGATCTCCTGTCAGGCCGCGCTTTCGCGGCACTCGTGTTCAAGCGCGAGGTTGCCGGCATGGATGCGGGCGGCCTCGGCGGCGTGGGTGGATGATAGCGGCTGCAGAGGCAAGCGCAGGCCGTGGCCGATGCCGTCCAGGGCCAGCAGCGCCTTGACCGGGATCGGGTTGGGTTCGACCCCGAGGAAGGCATAGAGATCCGCCAGCCTGCGGTCCAGCGCCTCGGTGCCGGCGCGTTCACCGGCGCGCGCCAGCGCGCACAGGCGCCGGAATGCCCGCGGGACCACGTTGGACGCCACCGAGACCACGCCATCCGCGCCCGCCAGCATCGCCTTGGCCGCGGTGGGATCATCGCCGCTGAGGACCGCGAAGCCGTCGCTGCGATGCCGCAGCAGCGCCTGCATCCGTTCCGGCTCGGCGCGCGCCTCCTTGATCCCGATGATGTTCGGGTGCGCCGCCAGCGCAGCGGCGGTCTCCGGCAGCAGGTCGCAACCGGTGCGCGCGGGCACGTTGTAGAGCACCACTGGCAGCCCACCCTGCGCGGCCACCGCCTGGTAATGGGCCAGCAAGCCGGCCTGGGTCGGGCGCACGTACGGCGGCGTCACCACCAGCGCGGCGTCGGCGCCGATGTCGGCCGCCAGCCGGGTCAGCGCCAGCGTGCGGTTGGTCGACGAAGCGCCGGTTCCCGCCAGCACCGGGATGCGGCCACCGATCCGGTGCACGGCGAACGCCAGCAGCGCCCGGTATTCGGAATCCTCGAGGGCGGCGGCTTCCCCGGTGGAACCTGCGACCACGACCGCGGAGGTGCCCGCCTCCAGCTGGGCGTCGATCAGCCGGGCGAAGGCATCGGTGTCCACCGCCCCTTCGGTGACGAACGGGGTGGCGAGCGCGGTGATGCTGCCGGAAAGTCGCACGGAGAACCTCGGTTTTCGGGGGAGGACGCGGGCGTCGCGCGGCGCCGGCGACGGGGCGCGGAGGCCTCCGATGTTACTTGCGGCGTGAAAGCGTCGGCAAGTATGCTGGCAGCGACCCGACGGCCCGCGCTGGCCGCGTTTTCCCTCCCTGGGATCCCATCTTGAGCGACACCACGCCCCGGCCCGCGCCGAACGAGAACCACCTGCTGATCAACGCGTACACCACGCATCCGCAGTCGCCGCTGCTGTCTGTCACCCGCCGCATCGCCGATTCCGGCTGCAACCTGGTCGACACCCGCCTCGCCACCGTCGGCCGCGACGTCACCATGACCGCGCTGGCCACCGGCCCGTGGGACGCGGTGGCCAAGCTGGAGACGATGCTGGCCAAGCTGGAGCGCGAGGAGGCGGTGAAGCTGTCGTGGTACCGCACCGGCCCCAAGGCGCTGCAGTCGAGCCTGCTGCCGTACGTGGTCGAGGTGATCGCCTCCGACAAGCCGGGCATCCTGTTCCAGCTGGCCGATTTCTTCGAGCACCAGGGCATCACCATCGAGAGCCTGCAATGCTCGCGTTACCGCGCAATGCAGACCGGCGCCGACATGTTCTCCGCGCAACTGACCATCGGTGTGCCGGCGGACATGCACATCGCGGCGCTGCGCGACGACTTCCTCGAGTTCTGCGACCACCTGAACCTCGACGCCATCATGGATCCGATGAAGTACTGATGCCCGGTACCGGCGACCGCATCCCCGATCTGCCGCTCGCGCTGGCAAGCGGCGATGCCGCCACGCTCCGCGGCTACGCAGGCGGGCAATGGCTGGTGCTCTACTTCTACCCGAAGGATTCCACGCCCGGCTGCACCACCGAGGGCAACGACTTCAACGCCCTGCTGCCCGCCTTCGCGCGCGCCGGGGCGCGGGTGCTCGGCGTCTCCCGCGACTCGCTGAAGTCGCACGCGAACTTCATCGCGCGCCAGGGCTTCGGCTTCGACCTCGCCAGCGACCCCGAGGGGACGCTGTGTGAGGCTTTCGGCGTGATCCAGCCGAAGAAGCTGTACGGCCGCGAGTACGTCGGTATCGTGCGCAGCACCTTCCTCATCGACCCGGACGGCGTCATCCGCGAGACATGGCAGCCGGTGAGAGTGCCCGGCCATGCGCAGGCCGTGCTCGGCGCCTTGCAGGCGCGAACGCGCACGTGACCCCCCGCTCTTCCCTTCATCTCCACCGCCCCGCCCAGCGGGACGCGGTGGCCCGCTGCTGTCCGACCGAAAGGATTTCCGCATGACCCGGAGCAAGCGCATCTACGTCCTCGACACCAACGTGCTGATGCACGACCCGACCGCGCTGTTCAAGTTCGAGGAGCACGATGTCTACCTGCCGATGCAGGTGATGGAGGAGCTGGACAACGGCAAGAAGGGCACCTCCGAGGCCAGCCGCAATGCCCGCCAGGTCAGCCGTTTCCTCAACGAGCTGATCGAGGCGCACGGCAGCACCGATGTCACCGGCGGCATCGCCCTGCAGCGGCCCGGCAGCCTGCAGCTGCGCGGTGCGGCGAGCACCGGCTGCCTGCGCTTCCAGACCGGCAATTTCGACGCGGGCAAGCGTTTTGGCGCGGTGGTGCCGGACAACGCCATCCTCGGCGCGATCCTGGCGCTGAAGGAAGAGCAGCCGGACGCCGACGTGGTGTTCGTCTCCAAGGACATCAACCTGCGGATCAAGGCCTCGATCGCCGGGATCGACAGCGAGGACTACGAGAACGATCGCGCGCTCGACGATTTCAGCCTGCTGTACACCGGTGCCACCGCGCTGCCCGCGGATTTCTGGGCGCGCCACGGCAAGGGCCTGAAGTCGTGGACCGACAAGGGCCGGACGTTCTACGAAATCGCGCGCGGCGAGGACGACGACTGGTACCCCAACCAGTTCGTGTACTTGCCCGGCGACGAGGACGCCGAGATGAAGGTCGCCAAGGTCGACGGCGACCGCGTGGTGCTGCAGATCGTCGATGACTTCCGCAGCCAGCAGCACGCGGTATGGGGCATCACCGCGCGCAACCGCGAGCAGAACTTCGCGCTCAACGCGCTGATGGACCCGGAGATCGACTTCGTCACCCTGCTCGGCACCGCCGGTACCGGCAAGACCCTGCTCGCGCTGGCGGCCGGGCTTGCGCAGACCATGGACGCGCAGCGCTACCGCGAGATCATCATGACCCGCGCCACGGTCAGCGTGGGCGAGGACATCGGGTTCCTGCCCGGCACCGAGGAGGAGAAGATGACGCCGTGGATGGGCGCGCTGACCGACAACCTCGAGGTGCTGACCCACAACCAGGACGGCGGCGCCTGGGGGCGCGCGGCGACCAACGACCTGCTGGCCTCGCGGATCAAGATCCGCTCGATGAACTTCATGCGCGGGCGCACCTTCTTGAGCCGCTGGCTGATCCTGGACGAGGCGCAGAACCTGACGCCAAAGCAGATGAAGACGCTGGTCACCCGCGCCGGCCCGGGCACCAAGATCGTCTGCCTGGGCAACGTGGAACAGATCGATACGCCCTACCTCACCGAGACCACCTCGGGGCTGACCTACGCGGTGGATCGGTTCAAGTCCTGGGCCCACAGCGCGCACATCACGCTGCGCCGCGGCGAGCGCTCGCGGCTGGCGGATTACGCCTCGGACGTGCTGTAAGGGCCACCGGGGACGATCGGCGATGAGCACGCCACGCCAAGCGGTGTTTGCGCCCAAGCTGCTGACCGTGCTTCGCGAGTGCTATGGCGCCGCGGCAGTGCGCGCGGACGCGCTGGCGGGCCTGACGGTCGCCATCGTCGCGCTGCCGCTGGCGATGGCGCTGGCGATCGCCTCCGGCACCACGCCCGACAAGGGCCTGGTCACCGCGGTGATCGCCGGCTTCCTGATCTCGGCGCTGGGCGGCACGCGCTTCCAGATCGGCGGCCCGACCGGCGCCTTCATCCCGGTGGTCTACGCGGTGATCGTGGCCCACGGCTTCGACGGGCTGGTACTGGCGACGCTGATCGCCGGCGTGTTGCTGGTGGTCGCGGGCGCGTTCAAGGTCGGTGCGCTGATGCGCTACATGCCGCAGCCGCTGGTCACCGGCTTCACCAGCGGCATCGCGGTGATCATTGCCGCCAGCCAGTTCAAGGACGCGCTGGGCCTGCAGGTGGAGGAGGTGCCGGCCGAGTTCCTGCCCAAGCTGCAGGTGCTGGGCGACCATCTCGGCAGCTTCAACCCGTGGGCACTGGGCATCGCGATAACCAGCATCGCGCTGATCGTGGGCCTGCGCCGGTTCGCGCCCAAGGCGCCCGGCTTCCTGCTGGCGGTGCTGCTGTCCACGCTGGCGGTGCGCCTGCTCGACCTGCCGGTGGACACGATCGGCTCGCGTTTCGGCGGCATCCCCTCGGGCCTGCCGATGCCGTCGCTGCCGGACTGGACGCTCACCAAGGCCGTCGCGGTGCTGCCTTCCGCGCTCACCATCGCCTTCCTGGCCGGCATCGAGTCGCTGTTGTCGGCCACCGTCGCCGACGGCATGAGCGGCGGCAAGCATCGCCCCAACACCGAACTGGTCGCGCAGGGCGCGGCCAACATCGGCTCGGCACTGTTCGCGGGGTTGCCGGCCACCGGCGCCATCGCCCGTACCGCCACCAACATCCGCAGCGGCGCGCGCTCGCCGGTCGCCGGCATCCTGCACGCGCTGTTCCTGCTGGTGTTCATCCTGGTGGCGGCGCCGCTGGCCAATGGCGTGCCCTTGCCCGCGCTGGCCGGCGTGCTGCTGGTAGTGGCATGGAACATGAGCGAACGCGAGCACTTCGCGCATGCGCTGCGCGCACCCAAGGGCGACCGCGCAGTGCTGCTGGCCACGTTCCTGCTCACCGTGCTGGTGGATCTCACCTTCGCCATCGAGGTCGGCATGGTGATCGCCGCCTTCGTGTTTATGGCGCGCATGTCCGACGTGGTCGAGGTGCAGTCCGGCGTGGACCTGCGCGCACAGTCGGATGCCGCGGCGGAGGACCTGACCCAGCGCCAGCGCGTGCCCGACGACGTCAGCGTCTACCGCATCGCCGGCCCGCTGTTCTTCGGCGCCTCCAGCCGACTGGAAAGCCTCCTGGACGAACCGCACAGGCCGCTTCGCGCCTACATCCTGCGCATGGGCCAGGTGCCGATGATGGACGCCAGCGGCGTGCACGCGCTGCGCGAGTTGTACCTGCGTTGTCACGCGCGCGGCACCCATCTGATCCTGTCCGGCCTGCAGGCGCAGCCGAGGCGCACGCTGTCGAGGATGGCCCTGCACGCTGAGGCCGGCGACCTGCACGTGGTTCCGGACTTCGACGCCGCGATCGAACTGGCGGAATCACTGCCCGCGCGAGAGCCCTCCCATGAGCACTGATCCACGCCCCGCCAGCGCGCTGACCATCGCCGGCTCCGATTCCGGCGGCGGGGCCGGCATCCAGGCCGACCTCAAGACGTTCGCCGCCCACCGGGTCCACGGCCTGAGCGCACTCGCGGCCCTGACCGCGCAGCACACCCGCGGCGTGACCGCCGTGCACGTGCCCGACATCGGCTTCCTGCGCGCGCAACTGGAGGCGGTGTTCGACGATTTCCGCGTCGGCGCGGTGAAGATCGGCATGCTGGCGAATGCCGCGGTGATCGATGCCGTTGCCGACGCGCTCGAACGCCATGCGCCGCCCGAGGTCGTGCTCGACCCGGTGATGGTGGCGACCAGCGGCGCCAAGCTGCTGGAGGACGATGCGCTGCACGCGCTGCGCACGCGGCTGCTGCCGTTGGCCAGCATCGTCACCCCGAACATCCCGGAGGCCGAGCTGCTGGTCGGCCACGCCATCGACGATGCCGAAGCTGCCCGCCGCGCCATCACGTCGCTGGAGGCGATGGGCGCGCGTGCCGTGCTGTTGAAGGGCGGCCACCTGGACGAAGGTGCAGTGGTGGTCGACCGCTACCGTGATGCGGCGGGCGACGTCGCGTTCACGCATGACCGGCTGGCCCTGGACGCCCATGGCACCGGCTGCACGCTGGCCTCGGCGATCGCGGCCAACCTGTGCCTCGGATGCGACATGCCGACCGCGGTGGAGGCGGCGTCCAATTACATCGCGCGGGCCCTGCGCGGCGGTCACCGGCCCGGTCGCAGCGCAGTGGTCGTGCTCGACCACTTCGGCGCCGCACCCCCGCCTAGATCATCTTCACCACCCATCGCAGCGGCACCCGCTTGAGCACCCACGCCAGCGGCGCCCACGGCCACCACGGCACGTAGGCGACTTCCGGCTCGCGCAGGATCGCCTGGGTCAGCAAGCGGCTGCCGCGATCGCCGTCGATCATGAAAGGCGTGTGCCCGGCGGGCGCGTCCTCGTTCATCTCGGTGCGGATGTACCCGGGCAGCAGCGTGCTGACGCGGATCTTCGGCTTGCGCAGCATGTCGGCGCGAATGCCCTCGGCCAGCGACGCCACGCCGGCCTTGCTCGCCGCATAGGCGGTCAGGCCGCCGCGGAAACCGCGGATCGCGCTCACCGACGAAATCACCGCGAGGTGCCCGCGGTCCTGCGCGCGGAAGACCTCCATCGCTGCCTCGCACTGCGCCAGCGCGGCGATCAGGTTGGTCTCGATGATCGCCTTGTTGCGCTCGAAGCCGCCCTTGCCGACCGGCATGCCCTGGCCGATGCCGGCGTTCACCACCACACGGTCCAGCTGGCCGAAGTCGTCGCGGAAGCCGCGGATGACGTCGAACACCTGCGCATGGTCGGTAACGTCCAGTGCGCGCACGAGGATGCGGATGCCTGGATGTGCGGCTTCCAGTTCGGCCTTGAGCGCCTCCAGCCGCTCCAGCCTGCGTGCGCACAGGCCGAGGTCATGGCCACGCCGCGCGAACTCCCGTGCCATGCCCGCACCGAGCCCCGAACTGGCCCCGATGATGATGACGTTGCTACTGCCCATGCGTCCCCTGCCTTCAGCGATACGTGACCAGGCCGGCCTGGTCGTCCTCGAAATGTGCATGCCCGTTGAGCGTGGAAAGGCGCAGCCCGTCGCGCCCGTTGACCAGTTTGGTCACCCCGCAGTTCACCAGCCCGAAGCTGAGCCGATGCCCGATCCCCTCGGGGATCTGCAGCAGGTCCTGCGCGATCGCCGCGATCGGTCCGCCCGACGTGAACACGATGGCATCGTGGCCCGGCGGCAGCGCCTCCACCACCCGCGCCAGTGCCTGCCGGCAGCGCGTGCGGAAAGCCTGCCAGCTCTCGGGGTAATCGGCATCGTGCCGACCGGCGACCCAGCGCGCCATCGCCTCCTCGAACACTGCCTGCACCGCCGCGCGAGGGTCCGGCTGCGCCATCAGTTCGGCGCGCATCCGCGCGCGATCGGCGAACTGCGGGTGCAGCGCGACGATCACCGCCATGTGGTCGAACTCGTTCCAATCCGGATCGACCCGCGCGGGCACATCGCTGCCCATCGCCTGCAGGCAGGCGTCGGCGGTTTGCCGCTGGCGGCGCATCTCGCCGCTGGCCGCATGCACGATGCGCGGGCCGATACCCGCCAGCGCCTGCCCCAGCACGCGCGACTGGCGCTCGCCCAGCGCGCTCAGCAGGTCATAGTCGTCGGCACCGAACGAGGCCTGCCCGTGGCGCACCAGATGGATCGCGCTCATGCCGCGGACTTCGCCATCAGGCGGTGGCAGCGCCAGTGCAGGTAATGCACGAACACCCAGAAGCGCTTGAACGCCGGGTTGCGCGTCTGCCCGTGGTGGTAGCGGTAGTAGATCTGCTGGGCGATGGCGGACAGGCGGAACAGGCCGTAGACCTCGTGGAAGGTGACGTCCTGTGCGTCGAAGCCCATCTTGCCGCAGTAGTAATCGACGACTTCGCGGCGGCTAAGCATGCCCTGCAAGTGCGTGGGCTGCCGCCGGGTGGCCTGCGCGAGGAAATCATCATCGGCCTGCACCCAGTACGCGAGCGTGTTGCCGAGGTCCATTAACGGATCGCCGAGCGTGGCCAGCTCCCAATCCAGCACGCCCACCACGCGGGTGGGATCGGCAGGATCCAGCACCACGTTGTCGAAGCGGAAATCGTTGTGGGTGACGCAGATGCGCTCCTGCGCCGGCACGTTCGCCGCCAGCCAGCGCATGATCCGGGTGCCGCGCGGCACGTTCCAGGTGCGGGCATCGGTGTAACGACGGCTCCAGCCGTCGACCTGGCGCTGCGCGTAACCGGCGCCCTTGCCGATGCCCTCCAGCCCCGCCGCATGGTGGTCCACCCGGTGCAGCGCCACCAGCGTGTCCAGTACGTTGTGGCACAGCGCACGCACCTGCTGCGGCGACAACTGCACGCCACGCGGCAGGTTCTTGCGCGGAATGATCCCGTCCAGCCGTTGCATCACGTAGAACTCGGCGCCGATCACCGAGGCGTCTTCGCACAGCGCACGCATCTGCGGCACCAGCGGGAACACCGGCTTCAGCGCCTGCTGGATGCGGAACTCGCGGCCCATGTCGTGCGCCGACTTCGCCTTGGTCCCGGCCGGCGGGCGGCGCAGGATCAGGTCGTCGTTGGCGTACTGCAAGCGGTAGGTCCAGTTCGAGGCACCGCCGGCGTACTGGGTCACTCGCGGCGCGCCTTCCAGGCCCGGCAGCGCCTGCTTCAGCCAGGCATCGACCGCGGCGACGTCCAGTTCCTCGCCGCTGCGCACGGCGCCGGCGTCTTCGCGTGCGCTCATGCGGTGGCCGCCTTGCGCTGCATGCGCGCCGCCACTTTCGCCAACTGCCGGCGCATCAGCGCCAGGTACACGCCGTGCGGCAGCAGCCGCTTGAGCCGCCAGAACCGGCGTGCCTCCGGGTGGGTGAGGATGTACGGGTCCCCGCGTTCGATGCCGGCGTGGATGCGCCGGGCGATCTCGCCGGCGTCAATCCGCGCGCGCTCGACCAGCCGCTTGGTCATCGCCTCCAGCTGCGGGTTGGCGGCGCGCATGTGGCGGGCCAGGTCGGTGCGGAAGAACGCCGGGCAGACCACGCTGACCCCGATCCCGTCCGGCTCCAGTTCCAGTTGCAGCGTTTCCGACAAGGCCACCACCGCCGCCTTGGTCGCGTTGTAGGCGGCCGCGTGGGGCATGTGCACGAGCCCGGCCATCGAGGCGATGTTGACCAGCTGGCCGCCACCCTGCTGCCGCAGCAGCGGCGCGAACACCTTGCAGCCGCGCACCACGCCCAACAGGTTGATGTCGATGATCCACTGCCAGTCGTCCAGCGTGGTCTCGGCGATCCCGCCCATCTGCGCCACACCGGCGTTGTTGACGACGACATCGACGCCGCCCCATTCGCGCTGCAGCCAGTCGGCGGCGGCCTGCAGGTCGGCCTCGCGGGTGACGTCGCAGGCCACTGCATGCGCGGCCGGCGCGCTGGTGCGGATCGCGGCCAGCGCGTCGGCGCAACGCGCGACGTCGAGGTCGCCGATGCACACGCGCCAGCCGTCGCGCGCGTAACGCTCCGCCAGCGCGCGGCCCAGCCCGGAGGCGCCGCCGGTGATGAAGATGCGCCCGACCTGCCCGCTCACGCCCGCGCCCGGTGCCGGCGCACTTCCAGCCGCGCAACCATCGCCTTGTGCACTTCGTCCGGGCCGTCGGCCAAGCGCAGCGCGCGTGCCAATGCATGCAGGCGCACCAGCGGCGTGTCGTCGCTGACGCCGGCGCCGCCGTGCACCTGGATGGCCTGGTCGACCACCGCCTGCAGCACGTTCGGCGCGACCACCTTGATCGCGGAAATCTCCGTCATCGCCTGCCTCACCCCCACGGTATCGATCTTCCATGCCGCGTACAGGGTCAGCAACCGCGCCTGGTCGATGGCGACGCGCGCATCGGCGACGCGCTCGAGGTTGCCGCCCAGTTGCAGCAGCGGCTTGCCGAACGCCACCCGTGACAGCCCGCGCTCCACCATCAATTGCAGCGCATGCTCGGCCGCGCCGAGCGCGCGCATGCAGTGGTGGATGCGCCCCGGCCCCAGGCGGCCCTGCGCGATCGCGAAGCCCTGGCCAGGACCGACCAGCAGGTTCCCGCGTGGGACACGGACATTGTCGAACACGACCTCGCCGTGGCCGTGTGGCGCATCGTACTCGCCATGCACCGCCAGCATGCGCTCGATCCGCACGCCGGGCGTCTCCATCGGCACCAGCACCATGCCGTGGCGCGCATGCGGCTCGGCATCGGGATCGGTCAGGCCCATGAAGATCGCCAGCCGGCAGTTCGGATGGCCGATGCCGGTGGACCACCACTTGCGCCCGTCCAGTACCAGTTCGCCGCCGTCCTCGCGGATCGTCGCCTGCATGTTGGTGGCATCGCTGGAGGCGACGCCCGGCTCGGTCATGCAGAACACGGAACGGATCTCGCCCGCCAGCAGCGGCGTCAGCCAACGCGCCTTCTGCGCGGCGTCACCGTAGTGGTACAGCACCTCCATGTTGCCGGTGTCGGGCGCACTGCAGTTGAACACCTCGGCGAGGAACTCGTTGTGCCCCATGGCCTCGGCCAGCGGCGCGTACTCCAGCGTGGTCAGGCCGGCACCGAGGTCGGCATCGGGCAGGAACAGGTTCCACAACCCCGCTGCGCGCGCCCGGGCCTTCCATTCTTCCATGACCCGCGGCACGCGCCAGGCGGTCCAGTCGGCGCCGGCGTTCGCGGCCAGTTCGCGGCGGTAGTCGGCTTCGCGCGGCGCCACGTGCGCGGCGATGAATGCCTGCATGCGCTGCAGCAGTTCGGTCGTCTTCGGGCTGGGCGCGAAGTCCATCACCCCACCTTGAGCAGCAGCTTGCCGGTGTTGGCGCCGCTGAACAGCCGCAGGAAGGCGTCGGGGAATGAGTCGAAGCCTTCGACGATGTCCTCGCGCGCCTGCATCTTGCCCTGCGCCAGCCACGCGCCCATCTCGCGGGCAGCCTCGCCGTAGCGCGGCGCGTAGTCGAAGACGACCATGCCCTGCATGCGCGCGCGGTTGACCAGCAGCGACAGGTAGTTCGACGGCCCGCGCACGCCCTCGGTGGCGTTGTACTGCGAGATCGCCCCGCAGATGACCACGCGCGCATGCAGCGCGAGGTTGGCCAGCGCCGCGTCGAGGATCTCGCCGCCGACGTTGTCGAAATAGACGTCGATACCCTTGGGGCAATGCTCGCGCAGCGCCGCGCGCACGTCCTCGCGCTTGTAGTCGATGGCGGCATCGAAGCCGAGCGCGTCGACGAGGAACCGGCACTTCTCTTCCCCACCGGCGATGCCGACCACGCGGCAGCCCTTAAATTTCGCGACCTGCCCGACGACGGTGCCGACCGCCCCGGCGGCGCCGGACACCACCACGGTGTCGCCCTCCTTCGCCTCGCCCACGTCGAGCAGGCCGAAGTAGGCCGTCATGCCGGTCATGCCCAGCACGCCGAGGTAGGTCGGCAGCGGCGCCAGCGAGGTGTCGACGATTCTCGCGCCCTTGCCGTCGGAGAGCGCGTACTGCTGCACACCGAACAGGCCCGCCACGCGGCTGCCGACCGGGAACTTCGGATGGCGGGAGGCAACCACCTCGCCCACCGCACTGGCGCGCATCACCTCGCCGATGCCGACCGGCGGCACGTAGGACTTGCTGTCGTTCATCCAGCCGCGCATGGCCGGGTCCAGCGAGATGTATTCGTTGCGGACCAAGAACTGTCCTTCGCCCGGCTGCGGCACTGGCTCCTCGACCAGGCTCCAGTCACTGGCCTTGGGCAGGCCGACCGGGCGTGCGGCGAGACGGAATTGGCGATTGCTGCTGGCGGTCATGCGTGGCGGATCCCGTTGGGAGGACACCGCATCCTATCCGTACGCACGCGTACGTCACAATCCGACGGCCGCACGCCCGCCCCGCGGGATCAGGCCTTGCCGAACACCAGTGCGGCGTTGGTGCCGCCGAAGCCGAAACTGTTCGACATCACCGTGCGCAGGTCAGCGTCGCGGCTCTCGCGCACGATCGGGAAACCTTCGCAGGCGGGATCCAGGTTGGCGATGTTCGCCGAGCCGGCGACGAAGCCATCGCGCATCATCAGCAGGCAATACACCGCTTCGTGCACGCTCGCCGCGCCCAGCGAGTGCCCGCTCAAGGCCTTGGTCGAGGACAGCGGCGGTTCCTTGCCGGCACCGAACGCGCTGCGGACCGCCTGCAGCTCGGTGATGTCGCCCAGGGGCGTCGAAGTGCCGTGGGTGTTGAGGTAGTCGATCGGTACATCGAGGCCGGCCATCGCCATCTGCATGCAGCGCACCGCGCCCTCGCCGCTCGGGGCAACCATGTCGGCGCCATCGCTGGTCACGCCGTAGCCCAGCAGCTCGGCATGGATGCGCGCGCCGCGCGCCACCGCGTGCTCGTACGCCTCCAGCACCAGCATGCCGCCGCCAGCGCCGATCACGAAGCCGTCGCGATCCACGTCATAGGGGCGCGACGCGACCTGCGGGGTGTCGTTGAAATGGGTCGACAGCGCGCCCATCGCGTCGAACTGGGAGGTCATGCCCCAGTGCGCCTCCTCGCCGCCACCGGCGAACACGATGTCCTGCGCCCCGTGCCGGATCAGGTCGGCGGCGGCGCCGATGCAGTGCGCGGAGGTCGCGCAGGCGGCCGACAGCGAGTAGCTGACGCCCTTGATCGCGAAAGCGGTCGCCAGCGCGGCCGACACCGTCGAGCACATCGTGCGCGGCACCATGTACGGCCCCACCTTGCGCACTCCCTTGCTGCGCAGCAGGTCGGCGGTCTCGATCTGCCATTGCGGCGAGCCGCCGCCGGAGCCGGCGATGACGCCCACCCGCGGCTGGCTGATCGCGGCGCCATCCAGGCCGGCATCGGCCATCGCGTCGCGCATGGCGACGGTGGCATACGCGGCGGCGTCGCCCATGAAGCGCTTCTGCTTGCGGTCGATCGCGGCGTCGAGGTCGATGTCGGGGATGCCGGCGACCTGCGAGCGCAGGCCCAGCTCCGCATACCCGGGCACGTGGCGGATGCCGCTGCGACCCGCGCGCAGCGCGGCGGAGACGCTGTCCAGCCCGTTGCCGAGGCAGGACACGATCCCCATGCCCGTCACCACCACGCGGCGTCCGTTGCCCGTCATGCTCACATCCCCTCCATCGACTGGAACAGGCCCACGCGCATGTCGGACGCGGTGTAGATCTCGCGGCCGTCGACGTAGGTGCGGCCATCGGCGATCACCAGCTTCAGGCGACCGCGCAGGACGCGGCGGATGTCGATCTCGTAGCTGACCTGCCTGGCCTCGGGCAGCACCTGCCCGGTGAACTTGATCTCGCCCGCGCCCAGTGCCCGGCCGCGGCCCGGCTCGCCCAGCCACGGCAGGAAGAAGCCGGTCAGCTGCCACATCGCATCCACGCCGAGGCAGCCGGGCATGACCGGGTCGCCGAGGAAGTGGCAACCGAAGAACCAGAGGTCCGGAGTGATATCGAGCTCGGCACGGATGAAGCCCTTGCCATGCGCGCCACCGTCCTCGGTGATCGTGGTAATACGATCGAACATCAGCATCGGTGGCGCCGGCAGCTTGGCGTTGCCGGGGCCGAACATCTCGCCGCGCGCACAGGCCAGCAGTTGCTCGCGATCCAGCGAGGAAGGTCGGGACATTGCGGAACCTGGTCGGAGGGACAACACCGCATTCTAAGGCGCAGCCCGCGACATACCTATGCGTATGCGCCCGATCCGCGTGCGCCACCTGAACGGCCCGCCCCCAGCGCCGCCATCCCCCCGCTTCACGGGCTGCTGCCGCGCCGTGCGCTAACACGCTGGGAATGCCACGTCCCTCCCCACGCCCGATTGCACCAGCGCTGGCGCTGCCCCGCGCGTTCTATGCCCGCGATCCGCGCGTGGTCGCCCCGGAACTGCTCAACAAGGTGATCGCGCGCGACGACGGCCGCGCCGGCCGCATCGTCGAAGTCGAGGCCTACTGCGGCGCCGAGGATCCCGCCGCGCATTCCTACCGCGGCCCCACGCCCCGCACCGCCACCATGTTCGGCCCGGCGGGGCACATGTACGTGTACTTCAGCTACGGCATCCACTGGGGCACCAATGCCGTCTGCGGCGAGGTCGGCGAAGGCGTCGGCGTGCTGCTGCGCGCGATCGAGCCGCTCGGCGACGTTCCCGCGATGCGCGCCGCGCGCCGCGCGCCGGCCCGGGACCGCGACATCGGCAGCGGGCCGGGCAAGCTCAGCCAGGCGCTGGGCATCACCGGTGCATTCGACGGCGCCGACCTGGTCACCGGCGATGCGGGCTTCCGCATCCTCGACGACGGCACGCCGCCCCCCGCGCAGCCGGTGGCGGCCCTGCGCGTGGGCATCAGCCGCGCCCGCGAGCATCCGTGGCGCTGGTACGTGGCCGGGAGCCCGCACGTCTCGCGCCGCTAGCGGGGCCGGCTGCCCCGCTCAGGGCGCTGCAGCCACCTCGCGCAAGCGCGCCAACGCCGCCGCGCGCCCGGCGGCAAGGTCCATCGACGGGCGCGCCGGATAGCCGCGCGCGGCCGTGCCCGCCTCCCATGGCGCGTGGATCGCGGCGTCATCTAGGCGGGCCAGCTCGGGCACCCACCTGCGGATGTAGGCACCGCGGGGGTCGAACTTCCGCGACTGGGTGACCGGATTGAAGATGCGGTAATACGGGGCGGCATCCACGCCGGTGCCTGCGACCCACTGCCAGCCCAGCGCGTTGCTGGCGAGGTCCGCGTCGACCAGGGTGCGGGCGAACCAGTCGGCGCCCTGCCTCCAGTGCACGCCCAGATGCTTGGTCAGCCACGACGCCACCACCATCCGCACCCGGTTGTGCATCCAGCCCTCGTGCCACAGCTGCCGCATGCCGGCATCCACCAGCGGCACGCCGGTGCGGCCGCGGCGCCAGGCCTCCAGCCCCTGAGGATCATCGCGCCACGGCAGGACGTCGAAGCGCGGGTTGAAGTTGCGACTGGAACTGCCTGGCCAGTGGTGCAACACGTAGTAGGCGAACTCGCGCCAGCCCAGTTCCGCGATGAACTTGTCCATCCCCGGCCCACCCTGCGCACGCACCGCGTCGAGCACGGCGCCGACGCCGATCTCGCCGAAATGCAGGTGCGGCGAGATCCGCGAGGTTCCGTCGACGCCGGGAAGGTCGCGATCAAGCGGATAGGCGTCAAGCCTGTCCATGAACGCGCCGAGGCGCTGCCATGCACCTGCCTCGCCGGGCGTGGACGCCTGCCAGAAGCCACGGGCCCAGGCGGGCCGCAGCTCCGGCAGGCGCGAGCGCGCGAACCCAGCCGGCAGCGCGAGCGAGGTAAAGCGCACCGGCGCCGGGCGCGGGCGGTGGCGCCAACCCGGCAGGGCCGCCTTCAGGAAGGGGGTGAACACGCGATAGGGCGCGTCGCTGCGGGTGCGGACCGCATCGGGGTCGGTCAGCACGCGTCCGCCGGAACGCCGCAACACCGCCCCTACCCCTGCGAGCAGCGATGCCAGGCGCGCGTCGGCGGCATCCGCCTCGGGCTCCTGCAACGAGGAAACATGCACTGCGCTCGCGCCGGTACCGGTGACCAGCCGCGGCAGCACGTCGTGCGCCGCACCCTCCAGCACGTGCAGCGTGCCACCGCGCCGGGTGATGTCCGACGCCAGCGCCTGCAGCGACCGGGCAAGCCACGCCCGCGAGGCGTCCGCGGGGCGCGTCGGGTGCTCGTCGATGTAGACCAGCAGCAGCGCGTCGTGCTCCGCGCATGCGCGCTCCAGCGCCGGGTGGTCGGACAGCCGCAGGTCGCGGCGGAACCAGAAGATCCCGGGGCTCATGCGGCGTCCGCGCGCGCGGCGCTCACTGCGTTCCCGACTGCGGGACCATGCGCAGCTTCGAGGTGTCGTACCCCAGGCCGCGGATGCGCTCGATCGCCGCGTCGAGTTCGGCCTTGGGCAGCTGCGGGGTGCGCGCCATCAGCCACACGTAATCGCGCTTGCTGCGCCCCACGATCGTGCGCGAATAGGCCGGATCGACGTCCACGATCACGAACTCGGCCTTGATCGGCCACACGAACTGCATGCCCCACACGGCATTGCCGGTACCGGGCACCACGGTGCCGACCGGCCGCATGGTCTTTAGCGGGGCATCGAACGACCCCTTGCGGAAGGTGAAGGTCGTGCGGACGCGGCCCTCATCGTCCAGGCGGTAGGACTCGATCGCATCGTGCGCATCGCGGTCCCAGAACGTGGGAATGTGCGCGATCACGTACCAGTCGCCCATGTAGCGCGGCATGTCGACCGATGCCACCGGGGGAATGGTCGGGGTGGAAGCGCAGGCGGTCAGTGCCCCCGCCGCGAACAGGGCCAGCAGGTGCTTCATCGCGGGGCCCTCGCGAAGCGGTAGTGCGCGACCATCCATTGCTGCCCCTCCTCGTAACCGAACAGCTCCGCGCATGCCATCCAGAACATGCGCCAGCGCTGGAACCACAGCTCCGCCGCGTCGCCATAGGCAGGACGCAGGATCGCCATCACTTCCTCCCGCTGCGAATCCTGGTTCGCCAGCCAGTGGTTGGCGGTGCGCTGGTAATGCGTCCCATCCATCAGCCAGCGGTCCTCGATCCGCATCGCGTCCTGGAACCAGAGCAGGGTGTCGGCGGCCGGCATCAGCCCGCCGGTGAAGAAGTGGCGCCCCATCCAGTTGTCCTCCCCCTCGGTCTCGAAGGGATACAGCAGGGTGCGGTGGCAGAAGATGTGCACGAACAGCTTGCCCTCGTCGCGCAGCCACCCCGAGATCCGCTCGAGCAAGGTGGCGTAATTGCGCATGTGCTCGAACATCTCGATCGACACGCAGCGATCGAAGGAGGCGCCGGGCAGCGCCAGCCGGTTCACGTCGCAGGTGACGACGCGCACGTTGGAGAGCCCGAGCTCGCGGCAGCGCGCCTCGATGAACTCGCGCTGCGGGGTGGAGTTGGACACCGCGGTGATGCTGGCCTGCGGGAACGCGCGCGCCATCCACAGCGTGAGCGAACCCCAGCCGCAACCGAGCTCCAGGATGTCCTGGCCGTCCGCCAACTGGGCGCGCTCGGCGTACAGGGCGAGCATCGCTTCCTCGGCCTGCGCCAGCGTCTCGCTGCCGGTGGGGTAATAGCATCCGGAATACTTCAGCTGCGGCCCGAGGCAGCGTTCGAAGAACCCCGGCGGCACCTCGTAGTGCTGGCGGTTGGCCGCATCGGTGTGGATCGCCACCGGGCTGCGGCGCAGCTCGGCGATCAGCGCCGCCGCGCGGCGCTCGGCCACCCCGGGATCCCCCGCCTGCTCCTGCCGCAGGCGGTCGGCGCACAGCCGGCGGATGCCCGCCCGCAACAGGGCATCGGGCACCAGGCCGCGCTCGGCCAGGCCCAGCAAGCCGGCCGCAGGCTGGTCGCTGGACAGTTCAACGGCATCGGCAGTCGCGTTCATCGTTCCTCCTTGGGGAACCACGGAAACAGCATGGGGGTGGTGCGCTGGTAGCGCGCATAGTCTTCGCCGCGGGTGCGCAGCGCCTGTTGCTCCGTCCACGGGATGCCGCTGATCCAGCGCAGGAACACGTACATCACCAGTGGCCCGGCCCAAGCCAGCCAGGCCAGCGGGGCACCGATGGCCAGCAGCACGTAGGTGAGCCAGTGCAGCCACTCGAAGAAATAGTTGGGGTGGCGCGAATAGCGCCAGAGGCCCGCGCGGCAGGTCTTACCGGCATTGCGTGGATCGGCGCGGAACCGCGCGAGCTGCGCATCGGCGATCGCCTCCCCGCCGACGCAGGCCACCCATACGGCGATCGCCGCCACGAACCATCCGTTCCAGGTGGGGACCGGATTGCCGGCCACCGCCACGAACGGCAACGAGAACAGCACGATCAGCAGCGCCTGGAACTGGAACATGCCCAGCCACTTCAGGGGCGCGTCGCCCCAGCGCCGCCGCAAGTGGGCGTAGCGCCCGTCCTCGGGCTCGCCGCGCACGCGTTGCCACAGGTGCCATCCCAGACGCAGGCCCCAGGCCCCGCCCAGCAGCCCCAGGAGGGTTCTCGGCAAGGCCGCGCCGGTTCCGGTGACGGCTACCAGCACGGCGGCCACCGCCAGGCCCGACGCCCATGCGACGTCGACGATGCCGGCATTGCGGTTGCGCTGTTGCCAGGCCCATGCAAGGCCCTGCCACGCCGCCGCAAAGACCCACACCAACAGGAGTTGCTGCAAGGCGCTCATGGGCGGGCCTCGATCGGAAGTGGGCGTTCAGCGGGGCGCCGCGTGGCGATGCGCAACAGCAGCGGCAACGCCAGCGCCCAGGCGAACGCGAGCGTCGCCAAGGCGGCCAAGATGGGAGTCGCGAAGGCGACGGCGTCGAACCCGCGCGCGGCGCCAAGATACGCAAGCGGTCCGCCGATCGCCGCGAAGACCGCCGCCAGCCACGGACGCGGCGCGAACCATGCCATCGAATGGTTCATCGTCATCGCGAATGCGGCCCACAGCAGCACGATCCACAACGGCGCCGCCAGGCCCGGGGTGGCCGAGGCGTACTGCAGCAGTCCGCTGGCGGCCAGCCCGCCATCAACCACCAGCCCGCACGCCACGGCGGCCAGTACCACCCGTGCGTCCGCCGCCCGCGTGCGCGAGCACAGCCACTGCACCGCGATGAAGACCACGCAGGCCAGTATCCCGATCATCGGACGCTGTTGCCCCGCGCTCCACACCACCAGCAGCCAGGTGGCCTGGTAACCGACCAGGTTGGCCCAGAACGCCACCTCAGGCCTCCATCACGCCGGGCAGGTAGGACGCGCCGCGATAGCCGGGCTTGGCCATCAGCAGCTGGGCGACGCCAATCGATCTCTCGATGAAGCCCCCTTCGCAATAGGCCAGGTAGAACTCCCACATCCGCAGGAAGCGCTCGTCGTAGCCCTGCGCGCGGATCGCTTCGCGATTGGCGAGGAAGCGCTGCCGCCAGTCGTGCAGGGTGCGCGCGTACGACGGCCCGAAATCCTCCAGCTGCAGCAGCGCAAGGTCGGTGCTTCGCGCCTTGGCCTCCAGCATCGCGGCGATCGACGGGATGAACGAACCGGGGAAGATGTGGCGCTTGATGAAGTCCACGCTGCGCAGCGCGCGCTGGTAGCGGTGGTCCTCGATCGTGATCGCCTGGACCAGGGCAAGGCCGTCGGGCTTGAGCAGGCGGCCCAGCGTGCCGAAGTAGGTCGGCATGTACTGCGCGCCGATCGCCTCGATCATCTCGATCGACACCAGCTTGTCGTACTGGCCCTGCAGGTCGCGGTAGTCGGACAGCAGCACGGTGACGCGGTCCTGCAGGCCTGCCTCCGCGACACGCTGCGTGGCAAGCGCGTGCTGCTCGCGGGAGATGGTGGTCGTCGTCACCCGGCAGCCGCGGGTGCGCGCGGCATGGATGGCAAAGCCACCCCATCCCGTGCCGATCTCGACCACGTGGTCGTCCGGGCCCAGCCGGAGTTTCTCGCAGATGCGCGCGAGCTTGCGCTGTGAGGCCGCCTCCAGGCTGTCGTCGGCGCCCGCGTAGAGCGCGGACGAATACATCAGGTCGTCGGACAGGAACAGGCGAAAGAACGGATTACCGAGGTCGTAGTGGGCGGCGATGTTGCGGCGGGCGCCCCCTCGGGTATTGCGGCGCAGCGCGTTCCAGCCGCGCAGGGCGAGGCCGCCTAGCCGCGCCGGGCCCTGCTCCATGCCGTCGAGCAGGTCGCGATTGCGCACCAGGAGCCGCACAAGTCCGACCAGGTCGCTGCAGTCCCACTCGCCGTCCATGTAGGATTCGGCGGCGCCAACGCTGCCATTGCCGGCCAGCGTCCGGTAGAAACCGGCGTCGTGCACCTGCAGGCGGATCGGCGCACCGTGGCCCGCCTCGCCCACGCGCACGCTTCCGGCGTGGTCGATCAGGTCGACTTCTCCCCCGTGCAGGGCCGCGAGCTGTTCCAGCAGGCGACGCCGCAGCACGCGGTCCAGGGATCCGTGGGATGCGGAGGGCGTGGCGCGAATGACGCTGCTCATGCGGGTTTTTCCTGCTTGGAAGGATGGTCGTGGACGGGGGTGCGCTTGAGCCAGAGCCGTAGTGCCTGCCAGTGGATGCCGGCGATCACCTGGGTGGTCATCAGGGGGTAACGCCACAGCACCCGCGCCAATGCCGGCCCATCCAGGGGACGGCGCGCCAGCGCGAGGCTCGCGTCGAATTCGCGCGTGGTGCCGCGGCTGACGTCCATGTGCACGCGCAGGTCGTCGCCCGGCGCGGTGAAGGACCACGCATAACGGCGGTCAAGCGGCAGGAACGGCGAGACGTGAAACGCCTTGTCGAAGTGCCAGTGCAGCGCGCGCCCGCGCCGTTCGGCGGTGGACACGGGCAGCACGTAGGCGTGCCGCTCCTTCCACGGGGTATTGGTGATCTCAGCGACGATGCTGTGCAGCGCACCGTCGCCGTCATGGCAGTAGTAGAAGCTGACCGGGTTGAAGCTGTAGCCGGCGTAGCGCAGGTGGGCCAGCAGGCGCACGGGCCCCGTGGGTCGCGCGCCGGTCGCCTTCTCCACGCGATCCCGTACCGCCTCGGCCAAGGGTTGCCGCGGGTCGCCGAGGAAATCCCCGCGCCGGAAGCTGGCGAGGTTGGCGCGTTCCACCGACCACAGCCAGCGGTCGCGGAACACTGCATCGACTTCGTCCAGGTCCAGGTAGAGCTGCGCCATGCGGTAGGCGAACGCGTGCGCACGCGGAAGGTGGCGGCGGTGCCGCACCTGCCCTTCGTACAGCGCGCTCGATAGCGGCGCTTTCATGCGGCCTCACCCAGCGCCGGAGCCGGCAGGCCGTCCGCGCCCTCGCCGCTGCGCATCCACGCCACCCCGAGGCCGCGGGCGACGCCCACGCCGCTGCGGATGCCGTCCTCATGGAAGCCCCAGCCCCAGTAGGCACCCGCATACCAGGTCCGGTTGACGCCCTGGATCTCCTGCTTGCGCGCCTGCGCGGCGAGCGTTGCGTGGGTGTAGACCGGATGCTCGTAGCTGCGCCGCACCAGGATGCGCGCGGGGTCGATGTCGGCGCTGCGATTGAGGGTGACCACGAGCGGCGTGTCCACCTCCAGGCCCTGCAGCAGGTTCATGCAGTAGCTGACCGTGCAGCCGCGCGCGGGGTCGGCGGGCACGTGGGCATTCCATGCCGCCCACGCCTTGCGATGGCGCGGCAGCATGCGGGCATCGGTATGCAGGACGGTGTCGTTGTACTGGTAGGCAATCGCCGACAGGATCTCGCGCTCGCGCTCGCCAGGATCGTCGAGCAGGCCCAGTGCCTGTCCGCTGTGGCAGGCGAGCACGACCTGGTCGAAGCGCTCGACGCCCTGGTCGCAGCGCACGCGCACGCCGTGGGCGTCGCGCGCCACCCCGCGGACGGGGGTGCGCAGCCGCACCTGGACGTCCCATCGTGCGGCCATCGCATCCACGTAGCTGCGCGAGCCGCCCTGCACCACCCGCCAAGGCGGGCGCCCGCTGACCTGCAGCATGTGGTGGTTGGCCATGAACTGCACCAGGTAGCGGGCCGGGAAGCGCAGGATTCCTTCCGCGGGGGAGGACCACAGCGCGCTGGCCATCGGCACCAGGTGGAGCTCGCGGAAGGCCGCGCCATAGCCGTTCGCGCCCAGGTAATCGCCCAGCGAGGGCCCCACGTCGGCGGACTCCAGCAGGCGGGGCGCCTCGCGATAGAACCGGCGCAGGTCGCGCAACATGCCCCAGAAGCGCGGCGAGAGCAGGTTGCGGCGCTGGCAAAACAGCGCGTCCAGGTCGGTTGCGTTGTACTCCAGGCCGCTGGCGGCCTCCTGCACCGAGAAGCTCATCGTGGTCGGCTGGCTCGCCACGCCGAGCTCGTCGAAAAGCCTAGTAAGCAGCGGATAGTGCACCGGGTTGTGGACGATGAAGCCGGTGTCCACCTGCAGCGTCCGCCTCTCGATCTCCACCGCGTGGGTATCGGTATGCCCGCCGAGGTAGTCATTGGCCTCGTACAGCACGACCTCGTGCTCGCGCGCGAGCAGCCACGCAGCAGACAGCCCGCTGATCCCACTTCCGATCACCGCGATGCGCATCTCAGCGCCCGCCCCGGCCGTCGCCGGCCTTCGCCAGTACCCACGCCGGTACCGGCTTGAGGTCGCGCACAAGCCCGAGCGCCTGCAGCAAGCGCAGCCCGTACCAGGTCAGGTCGACCTCCCACCAGCGGAATCCCTGGCGGGCGCTGCCGGGGAAGAAATGGTGGTTGTTGTGCCACCCCTCGCCGAAGGTCAGCAGCGCCAGCCACAGGTTATTGCGGCTGTCGTCGCGGGTGGCGAAGCGGCGGCTGCCGACGCGGTGCGCGAGCGAATTGATGGTCACGGTGGCGTGGAACAGCACGACCGTGGAGACGAAGAAGCCCCACACCAGCAGCTGCGGCCCGGTGGTGCCGAGCGCCGGCGCCCAGCGCGCCAGCACCTCGCCCGCCGCGTACAGCAGGGCCGCCAAGGCCAGCGGCACCACGGTGTCGAACCGGTCCAGCCAGCGCAGCTCCGGGTACTTCAGGAGGTCGCCGATGCGCGACGGATCGGTGCGGAAGCTCGCACGGGTCAGGAACCAGCCGGCATGGCTGCGCCAGAAGCCCTTGCGCGGCGTATGCGGGTCGGCGTCGGTGTCGGCGTGGACGTGGTGGTGCCGGTGATGGGCAGCCCACCACAACGGCCCGCGCTGCACCGAAGACGCGCCGATGACGGCGAAGGCGAATTGCACCGGCCGCGAGGCGCGGAACGTGCGATGGGAGAAATATCGGTGGTAGAAGCCGGTGATCGCGAACATGCGGACCACGTACAGCGCGAGCGCCACCCACAACGCGGTCGCCGAAACGCCGACCCAGATGACACCCAGGCACGCCAGGTGCATCGCAAGGAAGGGAACCGCGCGCAGCCAGTCGATGCGGTCGTCCTGCGCATGCTCGACGACCAGCGGCGCGGCGCCGGTGTCGAACCAGCGCAGCAGCGTCGCGACCACCCCGGAAGGCGACGCCTGTTCCCCCACCCCGACCTTGCCCGACATCGTGTTCTCCGTGTAGTGCAGGTTCCTACGCAAGGTCTGCGCGCTTGGATGCAGCGGGGGTCAGATCGTGCATTTGCCGTCCAGCGCCAGCCGGCGTATCCCCGCCAGCTCGGAGGCCGCGGCGGCCGCGGGCTGCTTGTCGAAGCGGATGCGCACCTGCGGGTGGTTGCCGCGCGCGTCGCGCAGGTTGCCGGTCCCGCGGAACTCCAGCAGCCTGCGGTCGTCGCGCGCGTACAGCAGCTCCACCGCAGGCACGGCGAAGCCGAACCAGGCGTCGACCCGCATGCGCAGGCGCTCTGCGGGGATGCCGTGCCACTGGGTATTGCCGGCATACTCCACCTGGACCGGGAAATAGCGCTGGCGGCTGGGGACAAGGAATTGCATGCGCAGCCGGGTGCCGCGCAGCAGCGCGTTCCAGTGGGTGCGCACGGCGGCGTCGAAACCCGCGTCGATGACGGCATCGCCGCTGCTCGCCAGCGGCGCCGACCGGGTTTTCCCGGCCTCGGCGACGAACGCCGTGCGCGCCCCGCCCAGGGTCGTGACCCCCTCGCGGTAGCCATCGCGGCCGTCTTCCAGGGTGAAGTCGGGCGCCATCCCCGCGCCGCGGACCTGCTTGCGCGCAAACGGGCGCCCGTCCGGGCAGGTGTACAGCACCCAGCGGCCGCTTCCGGCCACCGGGTCCACGTAGTGGGTCTCGCGATAGAGCAGGCGCCGGCCATCGGCGGTGGTCACCTGCGCCTGCTCCACCCGCAGCGGATCGGCTGCCGCGGGTGCGGCCACCAACGCGGCCGCCAACAGCACGAGCGGGTCCAGTTTCCTGCGCATCCTGCCTCCGTCCTGCGATCTCCCTGGCTCGTACGCGGGGATGACGGAATCGGATGCGGTCAGATCCCGAAGGCGGGCTGCAGCCTGCGCGCAAACCAGCCGGGGAAGCGCAACGGCGCGTCCAGCGCGGACACGCAGATGCAGGCGGCGCCGGCGGAGGTGACCGGCTGGTGCTCGGTATCGGCATCCAGGTCCGCGACATCGCCGGCGGCGAAATGGCCGAGGTCATCGTCGTAGGCGCCGCGCAGGATCTGGGTCAGCTCGCTGCCCTGATGGCCGTGGACCGGCATGCGCTTGCCCGGCCCGATCCGCAGCATCAGCATGGTGGCACCACTGGGGCCGGTGGTGCGGATGAAATGCATCCCGGGGCCCATCCAGCGCCATTTCAGGGCGCGGTAGGAGCTTCCGAAGTAGGGATGCAGCGGCGCCGGCAGCCGATCGGGATCGTGCACCGGCGCCTCGCGCAGCTGCGGCGGCGCACTGGGTGCCTGCGGCCCGAGCTGCTCCAGGATGTCCGCCCGCAGCTGCGCCTGGCGCGGGGTCGGCAACGGTTGCTGCTGGCCGATCAGGGTGCCGCCCACGGCCTCGGCGCGCGCCACAGACCGGCGGCATTCGGCGCACACGTCCAGATGGGTGGCCGCGACCGCCGCCAGTTCCGGCGACAGCGCCCCCGCGGCGTAGCTGACCACGGTCGCGGGGTCGAGGTGATGACGGGGGCTCATGCCGTACTCCCTAGCGCGTCCTGCAGGCGCAGGAAGGCGCGCCGCAAATGGGACTTCACCGTTCCCAGCGGCAGCGCGAGTTCGGTGGCGATTTCCTGGTGGCTCTTGGCTTCGAAGTAGGACATGCGGATCAATCGGGCCTGGACCGGCGATAGCGCGTCGATCCGGCGTTGCAGTTGGACATGGTCGGCCAGTTCCTCGGTGGTGCAGGCATCGCGGTCAGGTTCGGCCTCCAGCACCTCGACCGGTGCGCTTGCCCATCCCGACTCGCGCCGGAGGCGGTCGATGTGCAGGTTGCGCGCGATCCGGAACAGCCAGGTGCTGACCGCGCTGCGGGCAGGATCGTAGACCGCGGCATTCTGCCAAAGCCGCAACATCGCTTCCTGCGCCAGCTCCTCGGCCACCGCCTCAACCGTACCCATGCCCCGCAGGTACAGGCACACGCGCGGCATGAAATGGTCGTAAAGGCGCAGGAAGCAGTCGCGGTCGCCATGGCCGGCGATGGCCGCCATCTCCTGCGCCCAATCGCGCGGTTCGTCAGTGGGCCTGCCGGCGCTTGGCATGCGGCTGGCCGCCCCGGCGGGGGGCCGTTTCCCGAGGATGGAAGTAACGGGCATCGTACACGCTGTTCTTGGTGTTCAGCCCGCTATACGCGGCGCATGCCCGATTGGATGCAGCCATCGATCAGCCGCGCCTGGAGGCCAGTACCAGCCTGGCGTCCTCCAGCCCCAGCCCGCGCGCGCGCAGCAGCACGGTCAGGTGGTAGAGCAGGTCGGCGGCCTCGGCCAGCAGCGCGGCATCGTCCTGCGCCACGGCCGCCAGCACGGCTTCCACGCCCTCCTCGCCGACCTTCTGGGCGATGCGGCGGATGCCGTCCTCGAACAGCTTGGTGGTGTAGCTGCCCCGGGGGCGCTCGCGCTCGCGCCGGGCGATGAGCTCATCGAGTTCGGCCAGGCCGTCCGCGGGCGCGTCCGGGAAGCAGCTGGGACGCTGCAGGTGGCAGGTCGGGCCTTGGGGGCGTGCCTGCACCAGCAGGGTGTCGCCGTCGCAATCGGCGTCGATGGACACCAGTTCAAGCACGTTGCCGGAGCTTTCGCCCTTGGTCCACAGGCGGCCCTTGCTGCGGCTGAAGAACGTGACCTTGCCGCTGGCGAACGTGGCGCCGAGCGCGGCGCGGTCCATGTAACCCAGCATCAGCACGCGCAGCGTGGCGGCGTCCTGCACGATGGCCGGCAACAACCCGCCTTGCTTGTCCCAGGCCAGCGCGTCGAGGTCGATCATTGCCATGTTCACAGCCGCACCTCGATGCCCTGTCCGCGCAGGTACTGCTTGAGTTCCGGAATGGCGATGTCGCCGGAATGGAACACGCTGGCCGCCAGCGCCGCGTCCACGTCGGCTTCGACGAAGGCCTCGGCGAAGTGCGCCATCACGCCGGCACCGCCCGAGGCCACCAGTGGTACATGGCACGCGGCGCGCGCCGCGCGCAGCTGGTCGATGTCGTAACCGCCGCGCACGCCGTCACTGCCCATGCAGTTCAGCACGATCTCACCGGCGCCCAGCCGCTGCGCCTCGACGATCCAGTCCAGCGTGCGCCGACCCGGCGCGCGCATCGCATCCGGGCTGCCGGTGTGGCTGCGCACCCGCCACTGGCCGTCGGCCTCGCGCACCGAGTCGATGCCGACCACCACGCACTGCACGCCGAACGCATCGGCCAGTTCAGAGATCAGCGCAGGCCGCTCCAGCGCTGGCGTGTTGATCGAAAGCTTGTCGGCGCCGGCGCGCAGCACCGAGCGCGCATCCTCCACACTGCGGATCCCGCCGGCGACGCAGAACGGGATGTCGATGTGGCGCGCCACCCACTCCACCCAGTCACGCGCCACGCTGCGCCTTTCGGGACTGGCGGCGATGTCGTAAAACACCAGCTCGTCGGCGCCGGCATCGCGGTAGCGCAGCGTTAGGTCGACGATGTCGCCCATGTCGACGTGTTCGCGGAAGCGCACGCCCTTGACCACCCGGCCGTCCTGAACGTCCAGGCACGGGATGATACGGCGGCTCAGCATGCCAGCGCCCCGCGCAGGTCGATGCGGCCTTCCAGCAGCGCCTTGCCCAGCACCGCGCCGGCGCAACCGGCCGCGCGCGCGGCGGCGGCGTCGGCCACGTCGCGCACGCCGCCGCTGGCCTGCACCTGCAGGCCGGGGTGGCGTTCGCACAGGCCGCGATACAGGTGGATGTTCGGCCCCGCCAGCATCCCGTCGCGCGCGATGTCGGTGCACAGCAAGTGCACCAGGCCGGCATCGGCGTGACGTGCCAGCACGTGCTCAAGTGTCTCGTCCGCGACCTCGCTCCACCCGTGCACGGGAAGACGCCAGATGCCGGCATCGTCCCGCCGCGCATCGAGCGCGACGGTGATGCGGTCGCTGCCGTAGTCCGCCAGCCAACCGGCCACCAGCTCCGGCGCGCGCACCGCCAGCGAGCCCACCACCACCCGCGTGGCGCCGGCATCTAGCAGCGTCGCCACGTCCGCCCGCGAGCGCACGCCGCCGCCCGTCTGCACCTGCAGTCCGGTCTGCGCCACGATCTCCTGCAGCAGCGGCAGCAACGTGTAACCCCCCGCCTTCGCCGCGTCCAGGTCAACAAGATGCAACCAGGTGGCGCCGGCCTGCGCATACCGCGCAGCGAACGCCAGCGGGTCCTCGCCATAGCGCGTCTCGTCGGCGTAGTCGCCCTGGCGCAGGCGCACCACCCGACCATCGCGAACGTCGATCGCCGGATATACCGTGAAGCTCACGTCGGCTCCCATTGCAGGAAATTCGCCAGCAGCCGCGCGCCGGTGGCGGACGAGCGCTCCGGGTGGAACTGCGCACCGGCGATGCGGCCGCGCGCGACCATCGCCGCGAACTGCGCGCCATGGGTGCAGGCGGCGATGCAATCGCCGGTCACGGGCGCGGCGTAGCCATGCACGAAATAGACGTGCGCGTCGCTTTCGATGCCACCGAGAAGGGGCGATGCCGCCACCGGCTCCAGCGTGTTCCAGCCCATGTGCGGCACCCGCAGGCCCGACCCGCCGGCAAGCTTCCGCACCCGCCCCGGCAACAGGCCCAGGCAGGCGACATCGCCTTCGTCGGATGCCTCGAACAGCAATTGCATCCCGAGGCAGATGCCCAGCAGCGGTACCGGCAGTACCGGCAGCACCTCGGCAAACCCGCGCACCCGTAGCAGCGACATTGCAGGCCCCGCCGCACCCACGCCGGGCAGCAGCACCCGCGGCGCACCCGCGAGAGCATCCGCATCGCGGACGATGCGCGGCCTCGCGCCCAGCCGTTCCAACGCGTAGCAGACCGAGCCGAAATTCGCCCCGCCGGCATCGATGACGGCCACATCCATCACAGCACGCCCTTGGTCGAGGGCAGCTCCGCGCCTTCGCGGCGGATCGCCTGGCGCAGCGCGCGGGCCAGCGCCTTGAAGCAGGCTTCGACCTGGTGGTGGTCGTTGTCGCCCTGCACCTTCAGGTGGAGGTTGAGGCCAGCGGCATTGCACAGCGAACGGAAGAAATGCGGCACCAGCTCGGTGGGCAGGTCGCCGACGCGCTCGCGCCGGAATGCGCCCTCGAACACCAGATAGGGCCGGCCACTGCAATCCAGCGCGGCGCTGGCCAGGCACTCGTCCATCGGCAGGGTGAACCCGTAGCGGCCGATCCCTCGCTTCTCGCCCAGTGCCTCGCGCAGCGCCTGACCCAGCGCCAGCGCCGTGTCCTCGACGGTGTGGTGCTCGTCGATGTGCAGGTCGCCGTCGCACTGGATCCGCAGACAGAAGCCGCCGTGCTTGCCGATCTGCTCCAGCATGTGGTCGAAGAACGCCAGCCCGGTGGCGATCTGAGGCTCGGCCACGCGGTCGAGGTCGACCTCGATCCGGATCTTCGTTTCCTTCGTATTGCGCACCACCACCGCCTGGCGCGGCGCGTCCGCCAATGCATGGGCGATGCCGGCCCAGTCCCACTGGCCGCCGAACTGCGCGGTGGCGAGCTGGAAGCCCCGTATGTTCATGTTGTCGGCGAACTGCAGGTCGGTGGGGCGGTCGCCGACCATCGCGCTGCGCGCCCAGTCGATGCCGCGATCCTGCAGGAAGCCGGTCATCATGCCGATGCCGGGCTTGCGGTTCGGACTGTTGTCGGCGGGCAGGCTGCAATCGATCAGCTCGTCGCGGAATACGATGCCCTGGCTCTCGAACACCTGCCGCATCAGCGCATGCGGGCCTTCGAATGCGACGCGCGGGTAAGTTTCGCTGCCCAGCCCGTCCTGGTTGCTCACGATCACGAACTGGTAGCCGGCGTCGCGCAGCTTCAGCAGCGCGGGGATCACGTCCTTGACGAAGCGCAGCTTCTCGAACGCATCGATCTGGAAGTCGGCGGGCTCCTCGATCAAGGTGCCATCGCGGTCAACGAACAGGATCGGCTGCCCGCTCATGCCGCGGCCTCGATGCGCAGCGCTTCCAGCGCGGACAGCACCCGGCGGCATTCCTCCATGCTGCCCACGGTGATGCGCAGCGCATCGTCCAGCTGCGGCATCGCGCGCATGTCGCGCACGACCACGCCTGCAGAAAGCAGCGCGGCAAACGCGGTGCCCGCGTCCGCGAACCGTACCAGCAGGAAATTGCCGGCGGACGGATAGACGCGGCGCACCTGCGGCAGCCTGCGCAGGCCCTCGGCCAGCCGCGCCCGCGCCTCACGCATCGCCTCCATGCGGCCGCGCGTCAATCCCAGCGTGGCGGGTACCAGCGCAGGCAGGACCGCATCCACCACGGGTTGCGGCAGCGGATACGGTGCCTGCACCCGCCGCAACGCCGCGATCAGCTGCGCACTCCCGAGCACGCAGCCTACCCGTGCAGCGGCCAAAGCATGGGCCTTGGACAACGTGCGCAACACGGCGATGTTGTCGTGTTCCTCCAGCAGGACGGTGGCGGATGGCGCGTCGGCGTATTCGATGTAGGCCTCATCCACCACCACGAGGCAGCGCCCGCGCAAGCGCCGCGCCAGCGCCGCGATCGCGTCCAGTTCCAGCAGTTCGCCGGATGGATTGCCCGGCGTACACAGGAACAGCAGCGAGGCGCCGCTGGCCATAGCGGCATCGCCCATCTCGGTCAGGTCCGCGCACAGCCCGGCCTCCCCGTCGCGCAGTGACACCCCAATGATGGCTGCGCCGTGCAACCGCGCGCACACCGCATACATGCCGAACACCGGTGGCGCGATGACGATTGCGCCGCGGCCCGGCATGCAGAATGCGCGAATCAGCAGGTCGATGCCCTCGTCGCTGCCGCGCCCGACCAGCAACTGCGGCCGGTCCACCCCGTACAGCGCCGCCAGCCGCGTACATAGCACTTCCGGCTGCGGTTGGGGGTAGCGGCGCAGGCGGCCGTCGACATCACTGCCGTTGGCCCACGCCGACTCGTTGGCGTTGAGCCAGACCGAGCCGACCAGCGCTTCGCTGCGCGCCGACTTGTAGCCACCGAAAGCGCGCAGGTCCGCGCGCAGCAGTGCATCCACCGTACTGTTCATGCCGACTGCGCCAACCGGAGCTCGACGGCATGGGCATGCGCCTGCAGGCCTTCCGCATGGGCCAAGGTGGCGGCGCAGGGTCCGGCATTGGCGATCCCGTCGCGGCTGGCCTCCTGCACCGTGATCGCCTTCTGGAAACTGGCGACGGACAGGCCGCTCCACGCGCGCGCCGCGCCGCCGGTGGGCAGCACGTGGTTGCTGCCGCTGCAGTAATCGCCCAGCGCTTCAGGGGTCCAGTCGCCCAGGAAGATGCTGCCGGCGTTGTGGATGCGGTCCAGCCAACCGCGTGGCTCCCGCACCGCCAGGATCAGGTGCTCCGGCGCGTACGCATCGCTGACCTCGATGGCCTGTTCGATGTCGCGAACCAGCACGAGGCGCGATGCCGCCAGCGCACGCCGGGCGATGTCGGCGCGCGGCAGCCGCGCCAGTTGCACCTCCACCTCCGCTGCCACCGCATCCAGCAGCGCGGCGCTGTCTGTCAGAAGCAGCACCTGCGAATCGGGGCCGTGCTCGGCCTGCGACAACAGGTCGGCAGCAACGAAGGCGGCATTCGCACCGTGGTCGGCGATGACCAGCACCTCGGAGGGCCCGGCCGGCATGTCGATGGCGAGCCCACCCGGCCGCTGCGCGGCTTGCCGCTTGGCTTCGTCCACCCAGGCGTTGCCGGGGCCGAACAGCTTGTCGCAACGCGGGACACTGTCCGTTCCCAGCGCCATGGCGGCGATGGCCTGCGCGCCGCCAAGCTTGAACACGCGCACGTTTGGGGCCTGCCGCGCCGCCAGCAGCACGACGGGATCGGCGCTGCCGTCCGCGCGGGAAGGCGTGCACAGGATGATCTCGCTGCAGCCGGCCAGCCGAGCCGGAATGCACAGCATCAGCGCGGTCGAGGGCAGCGGCGCGCTGCCCGCCGGCACGTACAGGCCGACCCGGTTGATCGCGCGCTGCACGCGCTGGCACAGCAGTCCCGGCGCGGTTTCCACCTGGTACGGCTGGGCGATGCCGGCGCGGTGGAAGGCTTCGATCCGCGCGGCGGCCTCGAGAATCGCGGTCTGCACGTCCGCCGGCACCTGCCTAGCGGCGGCCTCGAGCTCCTCGGCGTCGACTTCGAACGCCTTCAGGCGAACGCCGTCGAACCGGTCGGTGCAGGCCCTTAGCGCGTCATCGCCACTCGCCTCCACCGCATCGAAGATCGCGCGCACGCCCTCGCGTACGGTGTCCGAGAGCGCCTGCGTCGGACGGCGCAGTACCGCCACGCGATCCTCGGCGCTAAGCGTGTTCCAGTCGATCCGCTTCATGCCAGCATCCGTTCGACCGGCAGCACCATCAGCCCGCGCGCGCCGGCGCGCTTGAGGTCCTCCAGCCGTTGCCAGGTCATCGCGCCGTGGCAGAGCGCCTGCAGCGCCAGCGTCTCGCTGCCATCCACCGGGCACATGGTCGGTGGCTCGGCGTCGGGCAGCAGTTGCAGCACTTGGGGCAGCGCCTCGCGCGCCGTCTGGAACAGCAGCAGCTTGCTGTCGCGGATGCGCAGCACGCCGTCCATGCGGCGCAGTAGCAGGTCGGCCAGCTCAGCGCGGACATCGCCGAAGGGCGCCACAGGCCCAGCGAGGACCGCCTCGCTGCGCAGGATGTCCAGCACCGGCTTGAGCTGGTTGGCCGCCAGGGTGGCACCACTGGAGACCAGGTCGCAGATCAGGTCGGCCTGGCCCAGCCGCGGCGCGATTTCGACCGATCCGCTCAGCACCACGATCTCGGCCTCGACGCCCTGCGTGCGCAGCCACGCGCGCAGCTGGTTGGGATAGGTCGTGGCGATGCGCTTGCCGGCAAGCTGCGACGGCCCGTGCCAATCCCAGCCCTCCGGGACGGCGACCGACAGGCGGCAGCCCCCGAAGCCCAGTTCCCGCCATTCTCGGAACGCCGCGGGCTTGCCGGCCTCGGCGCGTTCCCCCGCCTGCTCCAGCAGGACGTTCCGACCGACGACGCCAAGGTCGCACACGCCGTCGGCAATCAAGCCGGGGATGTCATCATCGCGGACCAGAAGCAGGTCGACCGGAAGCGACTCGCCATAACAGAAGAGCTTGTCGCGGCTCTCTCGCCAGCTCAGGCCCGCCGACGCGAGCAACGCGCGCGCCGGCTCGCTGAGGCGGCCGTTCTTCTGGATGGCGATGCGCAGGCGATCGCGTCCGGCGGTTGTGGCTGCGGGTGTCATCGTGCGTCCCGGGAAGCGGTGTTCGCTAGGCCGAGCCGGCTTGCGGCGATCCGGTAACCGCCCGCACCGCGCTCGAGGCTGCGCGCCACCCGGCCGATCGTGGTGACGCTGACCTTGGTGCGTTCGTGGATCTCGCGGTACGGCTCGCCGGCCAGCAGGTGCGGCACCACCCGCCAGCGATCGCCCATCGCTTCCAGCTCCGCGGGGGTGCACAGGTCGTCGAGGAATGCGCGCACCTCATCCGCACTGCCAAGCGAGGCGAGCGCCTGCGCCAGCCCACGGATCGCGCTGGTGGCCTCGCGCTTGGGAAGCGGTTCGGAACGGTGCTTCATGGGACTCCCGGGGGTCGCGCCTGCGAATCAATGTAATAATGCGTTAATACATTAGACCCATGGCGATCGGGAGTCAACAGGCCCTCAGCTGGGCAGGCAAGCCAGCACCCATGCGCGGCCGCGCGCAACAACGGCGCACGGCCATCGCCACCTGTTTACCGGCTCGGGGCGGAACGATGCCTGCCACGCGCGCTTCGCCCGCGCATCTGGTGCGTCACGATTCCACGGCGGAAATCCACGCGCATTGCAGGAGCCAAGTGCGAGCAGGTGCAGGCGGCCGCCCCGGCACGCGCGCAAACAAAAAGGGCCAACCGGCTGTAACCGATTGACCCTTCTCATTTTCTGGATGGCGCGCCCGGAAGGATTCGAACCTCCGACCCCCAAGTTCGTAGCCTGGTGCTCTATCCAACTGAGCTACGGGCGCAGAAGCGGAATTATGCGAGGCATCCGCATCGTCGTCAACGAAAATTCGACGGGATACTGGCCTTGCACGCGATCTCGCCGGAACTGGCGGAGACTGAGGGATTCGAACCCTCGATGGAGCTTTTGACCCCATACTCCCTTAGCAGGGGAGCCCCTTCGGCCTCTCGGGCAAGTCTCCGGAAGGCGAAATCGCGAGCGGCGAAGGATACAGCCTCGCCGCCGATCCGGCAATGTTCCTAGCCGCTGGAGGCCTCGTCCGGGCGCGCATCATCGCCCTGGATGCGCTGGTAGATCTCTTCGCGGTGCACGGCCACGTCCTTGGGCGCGGTGATGCCGATCCGCACCTGGTTGCCCTTGACGCCAAGCACGGTCACGGTGATCGCGTCGCCGATCATCAGGGTCTCACCTACACGGCGGGTCAGGATCAGCATGGGACCTCCCTGTCGCGCATGGCGCCGGGGATCCGGCGCTTGACTGCTCGCTGCGCCTGATCATACGGCGATTCATGAACGCGCCACAAGGCGCGCCACGCATGACTTGCGTCACGCCTCCATGCGTGCGGCCACCAACGTCGGCAATGCGTCCAGCGCCTCCAGCAGGGCCGGGCCGTCCTCGCCCCCGCCCTGCGCCATGTCGGGCCGGCCACCGCCCTTGCCATTGGTGCGCCTGGCGACTTCGCCCAGCAACTCGCCGGCATTGACCTTGCCGGCAGCCGATCCGCTCACGCCAGCCACGAGCGCGGCCTTGCCGCCATCGGCGCCGGCCAGCACGATCACCGCGTCGCCCAGCTGTTGCTTCAGGCGGTCCATCGCATCGCGCAACGCCTTGGCGTCGAAGCCTTCCAGCCGCACCGCCAGCACCTTGATTCCTGCAACGTCCCGCGCCTGGCCCGCCAGGTCGCTGGTCGCCCCGGAGGCAGCCTTCGCCTTGAGCGCCTGCACCTCGCGCTCCAGCTTCTTCTGGCGCTCCAGCAAGGCGCGCAGCTTGTCGCCGACATCGGCGGTAGTGCCGCCCAGCAGGCCCGCCGCCTCGCCGAGGCGCTGCTGCTCCACCGCCACGTGGTCGAGCGCGCCCTGCCCGGTCACCGCCTCGATCCGGCGCACGCCGGCGGAGACGCCGCCTTCGGAAATGATCTTGAACAGGCCGATGTCGCCGGTGCGGCCGACGTGGGTGCCGCCGCACAGTTCGGTGGAGGTCGGGCCGAAGCGCAGCACCCGCACCTCCTCGCCGTACTTCTCGCCGAACAGCGCCATCGCGCCGAAGTCGAGCGCTTCCTGCATGCCCATGTGGCGCACTTCACCCTCGTGGTTGGCGCGCACCTCGGCATTGACGCGGCGCTCGACCTCGGCCAGCTCGGTGGCCGTCATCGGCTGGAAATGGGAGAAGTCGAAGCGCAGCCGGTCCGGCGCGACCAGCGAGCCCTTCTGCTGGACATGGCTGCCCAGCACCGCGCGCAGGGCGGCGTGCAACAGGTGGGTGGCGCTGTGGTTGAGGATGGTGGCGCCGCGGCGCTGGACGTCGACTTCCCCATGCACGTGGTCGCCCACGCGCAGGCGGCCGAACTGCAGGCGGCCGGCATGACCGTGGAACTGCCCGGCCAGCTTGAGGGTGTCGTTGACGTTGAAGCGGCTTTCGACGCCGTCGAGGTCGCCGGTATCGCCGACCTGGCCGCCGGATTCGGCGTAGAACGGCGTGCGGTCGAGGATGACGATCGCATCATCGCCGGCTTCCACCATCTCGACCGGCTTGCCTTCCTTGAGCAGCGCGAGCACCTCAAGGCTTCCGGCGGACATCCCGTCGTAGCCGAGGAACGCGGTGGGCGCGAGCCTGGCCACCAGTTCCGCCGGCATCTGCACGCCGCCGCCGAACTTGCCGGCGGCGCGCGCGGTTTCCTTCTGCTGCGCCATCGCCGCATCGAAACCGGCCACGTCCACCGACATGCCGCGCTCGCGCGCCATGTCCTGGGTGAGGTCCAGCGGGAACCCATAGGTATCGTAAAGGCGGAAGGCGTCGGCGCCGGGGATGACGGTGTCGCCCGCGCGGCCGGCCACGTCCTCGAAAATCTTCATGCCGGCATCGAGGGTCTCGGCGAAGCGTTCTTCCTCCGCCTTGAGCGCTCGCTCGGCGGTGGCGCGGCCCTCGCGCAATACCGGATAGGCCTCGCCCATCAGCGCATCGAGGGTGGCGACCAGCTGGTGGAAGAACGGCTGGCGCACGCCCAGCATCCAGCCGTGGCGCAGCGCCCGACGGATGATCCGGCGCAGCACGTAGCCGCGGCCTTCGTTCGACGGCAGCACGCCATCGACGATCAGGAAGGCGCAGGCGCGGATGTGGTCGGCGATGACGCGCAGCGACTTGTTCTCGAGATCGGCGGTCCCGGTGAGTTCGGCCGCATGCCTGATCAGCGCCTGGAACAGGTCGATCTCGTAATTGGAATGCACGTGCTGCAGCACCGCGGCGATGCGCTCCAGGCCCATTCCGGTGTCCACGCACGGCGCGGGCAGCGGCGTGAGCGTGCCGTCCGCGGCGCGGTCGAACTGCATGAAGACGTTGTTCCAGATCTCGATGTAGCGGTCGCCGTCCTCGTCGGGAGAACCGGGGGGACCGCCGGCGTGCTCCGGCCCGTGGTCGTAGAAGATCTCGCTGCACGGGCCGCAGGGGCCGGTATCCGCCATCTGCCAGAAGTTGTCGGAGGCGAACGGCGCGCCCTTGTTGTCGCCGATGCGGATGATCCGCTCCTCCGGCAGGCCGATGTCGTCGCGCCAGATCGCGTAGGCCTCGTCATCGGTGTGGTAGACGGTGGCCAGAAGGCGCTCCTTCGGCAACTTCCAGACGTCGGTCAGCAGCTCCCAGGCCCAGGCGATGGCCTCCTTCTTGAAGTAGTCGCCGAACGACCAGTTGCCGAGCATCTCGAAGAACGTGTGGTGGCGCGCGGTGTAGCCCACCGAATCGAGGTCGTTGTGCTTGCCACCCGCGCGCAGGCAGCGCTGCACGTCGGCCGCGCGCACGTAGCTGCGCTTCTCCGCGCCCAGGAACACGTCCTTGAACTGGACCATGCCGGAATTGGTGAACAGCAGGGTCGGGTCGTTGCCCGGCACCAGCGGCGCCGACGGCACGATGGTGTGGCCCTTCGAGGCAAAGAAATCGAGGAAGTCGCGACGGATGTCGGAAGTGGACTTCGCGGGCGTCGGGGCAGGCGTGGAATTGGCGGACATGGTCTTGGACGGCATCGAGGGGGCGAGCGCCAGCGGGCGCCGCCATCCCGTCACGATGCGGGGGCGCAAGCCGGTTGGCAACCCAATCCGGGGATTCTACAGAGCCACACGCTCCGCGGCCGACGGGGCGCTCAGGCGTCGTCCGCGGCGGCGTCCAGCGCAGCGCGGACCTGGTCGAAACCGAAGCCCCGTCGCAGCAGCAGGTCGGTCGCCTTGCGACGCGGCTCCAGCCCCAGCGGGCCGCACGCGCCAAAGCGGCGGCGCACCAGGGCGGTGGCGACCTGCGCCCAGTCCACCTCGGCTTCGTCCAGTGCCGCCAGGATGACCGCCTCCTGCAGACCGTGCGTGCCCAGCTCGGCGCGCAGCCAGGCGGGCCCGTATCCCGCCTGCGACCGACTCCGCACCAACGACTGGGCGAAGCGGGCGTCGTCCTGCCAGCCGGCGTCCGCCAGCCGGCCGACCGCCGCCTGCGCCGCCGCCGTTTCCACCCCGCGCACCTCCAGCTTGCGCAGCAGTTCCTTGCGTGAATGCTCGCGCCGGGTCAGCAGGCCGAGTGCCCGCTGCACCGGGGTGGGCTCCGGGCGGCGACGGCGCCATGGCGCGGACGAGGACGCCGCACCGCCGTCGCCGCCCGGCCCGCTCATTCGTCGTTGCCGCCGCCGCCTTCCTCGCGGGACGCCTCTTCAGGCACGAAGATCTCGCGCAGAGCGGCTTCCAGCTTCTGCGCCGCGGCCGGATTCTCCTTGAGGTACTGGCGGGCATTCTCCTTGCCTTGGCCGATTCGCTCACCGTCGTAGCTGTACCAGGCGCCCGCCTTCTCCACCAGCTTCGCGTTAACGCCCATCTCGATCAGCTCGCCCTCGCGGCTGATGCCCTCGCCGTACAGGATCTCGGTGATGACCTGCTTGAACGGGGGCGCCAGCTTGTTCTTGACCACCTTGATCCGGGTCTGGTTACCGATGATCTCCTCGCCCTTCTTGATCGAGCCGATCCGGCGGATGTCCAGGCGCACCGATGCGTAGAACTTCAGCGCGTTGCCGCCGGTGGTCACCTCGGGGCTCTGCCCGGGCATCATCACCCCGATCTTCATGCGCAGCTGGTTGATGAAGATCACCAGGGTGTTGCTGCGCTTGATGTTGCCGGTCAGCTTGCGCAGCGCCTGGCTCATCAGGCGGGCCTGCAGGCCGGGCAGCTGGTCGCCCATCTCGCCCTCGATTTCGGCCTTGGGGGTCAGCGCGGCCACCGAGTCGACCACCACCATGTCCACCGCGTTGGAGCGCACCAGCATGTCGGCGATCTCCAGCGCCTGCTCGCCGGTGTCCGGCTGCGACAGGTACAGGTCGTCGAGGTTCACGCCGAGCTTCTGCGCGTAGATCGGGTCCAGCGCATGCTCGGCGTCGATGAAGGCGCAGGTGCCGCCGACCTTCTGGCACTCGGCGATCGCCTGCAGCGTCAGGGTGGTCTTGCCCGAGGATTCCGGGCCGTAGATCTCGACCACGCGGCCCTTGGGCAGGCCGCCGATGCCCAGCGCGATGTCCAGCATCAGCGAGCCGGTGCCGATGGTCTCCACCGCCTCGACCGTGCGATCGCCCATGCGCATCACCGAGCCCTTGCCGAACTGCTTCTCGATCTGGCCCAGGGCGGCCGCCAGCGCGCGCTTCTTGTTCTCGTCCATCGTGGTGTTCCTCGAAGTGGTGATGCGTGATGTGGGCAGGTTAGGCGGTGGCCATCGCAAAAGCTGCGACGCCCTGCGCCGTGGTGTCAGGATGGCTCGCAGGGGTGGCAGGGGCGATCAGGGAATGCCGCAGGCGGCGCTGGGGCTTGTGCGCGTCAGGCATTCGGGCGCACCAGCCCGCAGTACAGGCCCTCGATCGCGAAGTCCTGGCCCGGCTGGACTTCGATCGGCGCGTAGTCGGGGTTGCGCGGCAGCAGGCGGATGCGCCCCTGGCCCATCTTCAGCAGCTTGACGGTGATCTCGTCGTCGATGCGCGCAATCACCACCTGCCCGTTGCGCGCCTCATTGGTCCTGTGCACGCCGATCAGGTCGCCGTCGAAGATGCCCTCGTCGCGCATGGAATCGCCCTTCACCTTGAGCAGGTAGTCCGGCACCGGCGAAAAGAAGGCGCGATCCATCAGCACCATCTGCTCGCTGCCGATGTCGGCGCCGATCGGCACGCCCGCCGCCACCTGCCCGAGCACCGGCAGGTGCAGCGCATCGTTCATGGTGGCGGCCAGCGCCAGCTCCGGCTGCATGCGGGCCGGCGGCTGCAGGACGCGCAAGCCGCGCGCGCGCCCGGGCAGGCGCTCGATCGCGCCCGCCCGTTCCAGTGCTTCCAGGTGGTACTGGGCCGCCCGCAGGCCCTTGAAGCCGAAGGCCTGGGCGATCTCGGTCTGCGAGGGAGGCAGGCCGTCGGCTTCGATCCGCTCGGCGATGAAGGTGAGGATGGCGGCTTGGGTGTCGGTCAGGGCGTCCATGCAGGTAGTAATACTACTAACCCGGGCCGGACACAAGCGCGCCCTGCTATCCCAGCTTGAGCAGTCCCTCGAGCGCCATTGCGACGCTCTGTCGGCGCACCGCGTCGCGGTCGCCGTCGAAGTGGAACAGCTCCGCCTTGGCGTAGCCGCCGCGACGCTTCCAGCCGATCCAGACCGTGCCGACCGGCTTGTCGGGGCTGCCACCGCCGGGACCGGCGATGCCGGTGACCGCGACCGCGACCGTGCCGCCGAGGTTTGCGAGCGCGCCCGACACCATTTCGGTGACGCATTCGCGGCTCACCGCGCCGTGGGTTTCCAACGTGTGCGGGTGGACGCCCAGCAGCGCCTGCTTGGCCTCGTAGCTGTAGGCCACCACCCCGCAGTCGAACCATGCGGAACTGCCGGCCACCCCGGTGATCGCCTGCGCGATCCAGCCGCCCGTGCAGCTTTCCGCCGCGACCAGCATGTCGCGCCGGGCCAGCATCTGCTCGCCCGTGCGCCGGGCCAGGGCGTCGAGGTCGGCGATGGCAGGGACGCGATCGCTTGCCGCGACCGCGTCCTGCCCTGCGCTTCCCGAAATGCCTGCCGCCACCTTCTTCCTCAGTAGTTGAGGCGGAAGGTCAGGCCGTACATCCGCGGCGCGCCCAGGAAGGCGTTGTACGTGTTGAGGGGATCGGTCGGGCCGTGCTGCGCATTCGGAAGCGGGGATCCCAGTGCTTGCAGCGGGCCGTCGAAGCCGACCTGGACGTAGTGCTTGTCGGTCAGGTTCTGCGCCCACAGCTCCAGCATCCAGCGGCGGTCGGCGCGGCCGATGCCGACGCGCGCGTTCCACACGGTGAAGGCCGGCTGCGTCTTCTCCACGTCGAGGTCGGAGCCGGTGTTGAACTCCGACATGTACTTCCCGCCCAGGTGGAAGCGCGCCGCCAGGGTATCGGTCAGGTCCCATTCGTAGGTGGCCGATGCACTGGCCGACCATTCCGGCGCGAAGCTCATCTGCGCGCCGGGCAGCTTGTAGAGCTGGCCGATCGACGGGCACGCGGCCGAGGTCTGGCCCGGGCCGACGAAGTCGCAGCCGGGGATGCGGTCGCCGTACTTGGTGTCCGCATACATCAGCCCCCCCTGCAGCATCAGGCCGGGGATCGGCTGCCACAGCATTTCGCTGTCGATGCCCTGCGAGACCACTTCCGGGATCGAGCGCACCACGAAGCTGGTGCCCAGGAAGCTGTTGAGCTGGAAGTCGCTGTAGGTCTGGTGGAACAGGGTGGCGTTCAGCAGCAGGTTGCCGCCCTGCCAGGTGGTCTTGGTGCCCAGCTCGTAGCTGTCGACGAACTCACCGGGGAAGCTGGTGTCGTTGACCGGGGTGATGCCCGCGCCGCCGCTGGACAGGCCATTGGAGGACTGCACGCGGTCGAGGTTGAACCCGCCCGCCTTGTAGCCACGTGCCGCCGAGCCATAGACCATCACCGCGTCACTGAAGCGGTAGGCGGCCTTCAGCGTGCCCGACCATGCGCTCTCCTCGCGCTCTTGGTGGATGTTGCGGCCGTTGTGCTGCACGTTGGCCCACGGCAGGCACATGTAGCCGGCCACCTGCGGGATCAGGGTGGGCGCCACCCCGGCCGCCAGCTGGGCCAGCAGCTGCTGTTGCACCGCCGCCGGCAGCAGCGACAGGTTGGTGATGCGCGCCGCCAGCATGCGCGCCGCCGCGGCACCCGGGTTGGCGAGCGTTGCACCGCACGCCGCGCTGCCATTGGGATTGGTGTAGGCCGAATCGAGGGTCTTGTCCTCGCGCGTGTAGCGCAGGCCCAGGGTCAGGTCGAGCGCGTCGGTGGCGTGCCAGGTGTTGTTGGTGAACACCGCAAGGCTCTTGGCGTTCTGGCGGTGGCGGTCTAGCGCGCCCAGGCCAGCGAAGCCCGTGCCCAGCGGCCGCCCGGAGATCTGCGAGAGCAGCGCTGCCGGGTTGGCGGTGCTGAAGGACAGGGTGAACGGCAGTGCGAGCTGCTGGCTTAGCGCGGCCAGGGTCGGGTCGAGCGACGCCTTCAGCGACGGCAGTGCCAGCCCGCCCACCAGGGTGGAGACATAGGGCTCGTACGCGTTTCCGATGCGATAGGACTCGTTGCGGTCCAGGTCTTCGTCGGCATAGAACATGCCCACCATCCAGTCGACCCGGTCGGTGCTGCCGGTCAGGCGGAATTCTTGGCTGAAGGTGTCGAAGCCGGTCCAGGACTCATCGCGGTTGGCGTTGCGATAGAGGATGTCGGCGGTGGAGAAGTCGTAGTCCAGCCCCGCGATCGAGCCCCAGTCGCGCTGGGCGGTGATCGAGGTCAGCGTCGCGCCGCCCAGCCACGGCAGCGTCCAGTCGACCTGCGCCGACACGCCCTTGTCCTTCATGTCCTGTTCGGTGCTGCGGTTGCTGTAGGCCATCCGCGCCTGTGGATTGGCCGGCATCGCGATCGCATTGCCGCCACCGAGGGCGTTGATCAGCGGCCCGGTCGCGCCGGTGAACAGCTGCACCGCCGTGCAGCAGTTCTCCTCGCGGCTGGTGTAGTCGGCGCTGAAGGTGATGTCCAGGGTGTCGCTGGGGCGCAGCCGCAGCTTGCCGCGCAGGGTGTGGAAGTTCTGGTCGTAGTCGTCGTCCTCGACCCGGGGGCCGGCGCCGCGGGTGACGTCCATCCAGCCGTCGCGCGAGCGCTTGGCGGCGTACACGCGGAAGGCGGCGACATCGTTCAGCGCATCGTTGTAGGAGGCAGCGATGCCCAGCGCACCGTAGTTGCCAGCGGTCAGCTCAAGCCCGGCTTCCTGGCCGAAGTACGGCGCACGGGTGATCACGTTGATCACGCCGGCGGAGGTGTTCTTGCCGAAGATGGTGCCCTGCGGCCCCTTCAGCACCTCGATCCGCTCGAGCTCGCCAAGGTCGCCGAAGCCCACGCTGTTGCGCGGGCGGTACACGCCATCGATGACCACGCCCACCGAGGACTCCAGGCCGACGTTGTCGCCCACGGTGCCGATGCCGCGGATGCGCGCGGTGGTGATGGCCTCGTTCTGGGTGCTGGTCACGGTCAGGCCGGGCACCAGCACCTGCAGGTCCTTGACGTCGCGCACGCCGGTGTCGCGGATCAGCTGCTCGCCCACTGCGGTAACGGTGACCGGGACGTCCTGGAGCGCTTCCTCGCGCTTCTGCGCGGTGACCACGAGCTTGTCGAGGGTGGTGGGCTCCTGTCGCCCGGTGGCGCCGTCCTGGGCAAACGCCGGGAGGGTGCCCATGGTGGCCAGGCCGACGAACACGGCGATGGCGAGCGTGGTGCGCTGCGGTGCTTTCGAGCGATACATGGAACCCCCTTGAGTGTGGACAGTGCCTCGTTGCGACTGACGCCGATGCGGCAGCCGGTGTGCAGGCGCTCCATGTGGGGGTATGGCGCGCGGGCGGCATGGCCGCTTTAGCGGAAAGCTAACAATCCATACGCCTCCGTGTCCAGTGATTCCTCACGCTTGCGTCGTGGCGCCCTGCTGCGATGGGAAGACGGGCCCCTCGATGCGGCATCATGGGCGCTTTGCGGCGCGCCCGCCGCCCGAGCAAGGACGATCCCGCTTGCCCCACGCCGGCACCCAACCCGCCAAACCCGCGGCCCCGCCGGCCGAACACACGCCGCTGATGCGCCAGTTCTTCGCCGCAAAGGCGGAGCACCCCGACGTGCTGCTGTTCTTCCGGATGGGCGACTTCTATGAGTTGTTCTTCGACGACGCACGCAAGGCGGCGCGGCTGCTGGACATCACCCTGACCCAGCGCGGGCAATCCGCCGGCCAACCGATCCCCATGGCCGGCGTCCCCTACCACGCTGCCGAAGGCTATCTGGCGCGGCTGGTGGCGCTGGGCGAATCGGTGGCCATCTGCGAGCAGATCGGCGACCCCGCGACCTCCAAGGGGATCGTGGAGCGCAAGGTGGTGCGCATCGTCACACCCGGCACGGTGACCGACGAGGCGCTGCTGGACGAGCGCCGCGACACCCTGCTGCTGGCCATCAGCCGTGGCGGCATGTCCAGCAAGGGCCGGGGTTACGGGCTGGCCTGGGCGGATCTCGCCAGTGGCCGCCTGCGCGCCAACGAAGTGGTCGGCGAAGACGCGCTCGAAGCTGAACTCGCGCGGCTGCAGCCGGCGGAAACACTCATCGCCGACGAGGATGGCTGGCCTGCCTGCGCGCTGGAAGCCCGCGGGCTGCGCCGGCGCGCGCCGTGGCTGTTCGACGCCGAGTCCGGCCGCCGCCAGCTGCTGCAATTCTTCGGCGTGCACGATCTCACCGCATTCGGGCTGGAGGATCGCCCGCTGGCGATCGCCGCCGCCGCGGCGGTGCTGGGCTACGTGGACGAAACCCAGAAACAGCGGCTGCCGCACCTGCGCAGCATTGCACTGGAAACCAGCGACGAGGCCATCGCGATGAATGCCGCGACGCGCCGCCATCTCGAGCTGGACTCGCGCGTCGATGGCGACGTCAGCGCCACCCTGCTGGGCGTGCTGGATTCCACCGTCAGCCCGATGGGCGGCCGCCTGCTGCGGCGCTGGCTGCACCGCCCGCTGCGCGACCGCCGGGTGGTCGGCGAGCGCCACCACGCGGTGCAGGTGCTGGTCGAGCAGCGAGCCGACGAGGCACTGCGCGAGGCATTCCGCAGCCTGGGCGACATGGAGCGCATCCTGTCGCGGGTGGCCCTGCGCAGCGCCCGCCCACGCGACCTGTCGACCCTGCGCGACGGCCTGTCGCTGCTGCCCGCGATCCGCGACGTCCTTGCCCCGCTGGACTCCCCCCGCCTGCAGGCGCTGCATGCCGAACTCGGCGAGCACGACGCCACCGCCCACACCCTGCGCGCCGCCATCGTCGTCCAGCCGCCGCTGCTGGCCCGCGACGGCGGCGTGATCGCCGAAGGCTTCGATGCCGAACTCGACGAGCTGCGCCAGCTGTCGACGCATGCCGACCAGTTCCTGATCGACCTGGAAGCACGCGAGCGCGAAGCCACCGGCATCGCCACCCTCAAGGTCGGCTACAACCGCGTGCATGGCTACTACATCGAGATCAGCAAGGGGCATAGCGACAAGGCGCCGGTGCATTACACACGCCGCCAGACCCTGACCGGCGCCGAGCGCTACATCACCGAGGAACTCAAGGGCTTCGAGGACAAGGTGCTGTCCGCGCGCGAACGTGCGCTGGCGCGCGAGAAGCTACTCTACGACGTCGTGCTGGACGCACTGAACGAGGTGCTGGAGCCCCTGCGTCGCTGCGCGCTGGCGCTGTCGGAGCTGGACGTGCTGGCCGGTTTCGCCGAGCGTGCGCAGGCGCTGGACTGGAGCATGCCCATCCTCCGGGACGCGCCCGGCATCCGCATCGAACGCGGCCGCCATCCGGTGGTGGAAGCGCTGCGCGACGCGCCGTTCGAGCCGAATGACCTGGTTTTCGATGAGGCGACGCGGATGTATGTGATCACCGGACCCAACATGGGCGGCAAGTCGACCTTCATGCGCCAGAACGCGCTGATCGTGCTGCTCGCCTGCATCGGCAGCTTCGTGCCCGCGGCGACAGCCGAGATCGGCCCGATCGACCGCATCCTCACCCGCATCGGTGCTGGCGACGACCTCGCCCGCGGGCAATCGACCTTCATGGTGGAGATGAGCGAGACCGCCTACATCCTCCATCACGCCAGCGAACAGTCGCTGGTGCTGATGGACGAGATCGGACGCGGCACCTCGACCTATGACGGCCTGGCGCTGGCCGATGCGGTGGCGCGACAGTTGGCGTCGGCCAATCGCAGCTACACCCTGTTCGCCACGCACTACTTCGAGCTTACCGCGCTGGCGGAGCCGGGCAGCGGCATCGCCAACCTGCACCTGGATGCGGTCGAGCATGGCGAGGCGCTGGTGTTCATGCACGCGGTGCGGCCCGGACCGGCCAACCGCAGCTTCGGGTTGCAGGTGGCGGCGCTGGCAGGGCTGCCGAAAGCGGCCCTGCAGCAGGCGCGCGCCCGGCTCGCCGAACTGGAATCGCAGAACCGCGACGCACCGGGCACGCCGCTGGCAGCGCCGGCGCTGGATGCCCCGCAACAGTTCGGGCTGTTCGCGCCGCGCTCGGCGGCGCTGGACGCGCTCGCCGGCATCGATCCCGACGAACTGACGCCCAAGCAGGCGCTGGAAGCGCTGTACCGACTGAAGACGCTGGCGTAGTCCTGCGCGCCGCGCACGCAGCGCGGCGTTGCCGCCCGCCGCGCGCTCAGGCGTCCCCGGCAGCGGCCTTGGCCTTCGCGATCAGCGCATCGTCGATGGCTTGCGCGCGTTGCGCGGCGGGGCGCCCCGCGTGCAGACGCGCATAGCGGACCAGGTTCGGGCGCGGATCGAGCATCTTGAACTGCAGGTAGAAGCCGATGTAGGCGGCCACCACCATATCGGCCATGCTGAAGGAATCGCCGATGAGGAAGTCGCGTTCGCCGATCGCCGCCTCCAGCACATCGACGGTATCGTCGAGCGCCCCGAAGCCCGCGCTGCCGGGCGAGTGCTGCGACCCGGCGTGCCTGGCCATCATCGCCTGCTCGAACGGGCCCATGAAGCAGATCCAGCGGTAATAGGCGGCGCGCCCCGGGCTGCCGACCGGCGGCGCGAGGCCCGGCACCAAGTCACCCAGGTACAGGCCGATCGCGGCCACCTCGGTGACCACCGCATCGCCGTGGGTGAGCGCCGGCACCTTGCCCATCGGGTTGATCGCGAGGTACGCCGGCGCCTTCATCGAGGTTCCATAGTCCAGCAGCTCCACCCGGTACGGCATGCCGGTTTCCTCCAGCATCCAGCGGGCGATGCGGCCGCGCGACATCGGGTGGGTGTAGAGGACCAGTTCGCGTGCATCCATCGCAATCACCATTCGGTGGGAGGGTCGGGGATCCGGCAGTCGCCCTTTATCCGGAGGTAACGGACGCCGGCCTACGGTGAGCGCCCCACTCCGAGGAACGGACATGAGCAGCATCACCGACGATATCTTCTCCCAGCTTTCCGGGCCGATGTTGCAGCAGATCAGTGGCCAGCTTGGCCTGGGCCAGGCGCAGACCGCCGGCGCGATATCGGCGGCGCTGCCGATGATCCTGGGCGCGATGGGCCGCAACGCCAGCCAGCCGCAGGGCGCCGAGGCGCTGTTCGGCGCGCTCAGCCGCGACCACCAGGGCGCGGCGGGTATGGGCGTTGGCGACATCCTTGGCGCGGTCCTGGGCGGCGCGCAGAACCGCCAGACCGACGGCCTGGGCCAGCTCGGGCACATTTTCGGCGGGCGCCAGCAACAGGCGGTCAGCGGCCTCGGCCAGGCCACAGGCCTGGGCAGCGACAAGGCGCAGACGCTGATGAAGATCCTCGCACCCATCGTGCTGGCCTACCTGGCCAAGCGGATGTTCAGCGGCCAGCAGCAGGCCGCGGCGCAGCAGCAGGCCTCCCCTGGTGTCCTCGGCGACATCCTCGGCCAGGAGGAGCGCCAGGTGCGCCAGCAGGGTGGTCTGGGCGGCGGCCTGCTGGGCGCGGTGCTGGACCAGGATGGCGACGGCCAGCTCGGCCTCGGCGACATCCTCAAGGCGGGGATGGGCATGATGGGCGGGCGCAGGTAAGCGATCGGCCACGACCGGCAGTTCGTCCCAAGCAGGCCTGCCCCCAAGCGCGACCATCACCACACCGCGGCTCGATCGGCCCGCGACCGAGGCTGAACGCACACCGGTACAAGTGGTGGGCGTGACGCCGTCCACGCCGATTGCACTGCGCGCGATGGCATCCTGCAGGCATCGCTTCCGAGGAGCTGCCGTGCGCGCATCCCGTCATTCCCTCCTGCCGATCCCGCTGGCGCTGCTGGCCGCGGCCTGCACGCCGGCCCCGGTAAAGACGCCGCCCGCGCCGCCCCAGGCCGAACAGGTGGTGGTCGCACCGGCCGTGCCCGCGGTGCGCGCGCACGAGCCGGTGGCGCCCACGCCCGCGCAAGCCGGGGAGTTCCGCCAGTGCATGGCCGGATTGCGGGCACCCGCGCTGGGCGCAGGCGTCACCGCCGCCGCGTTCGATGCCCATGCACTCACCGTGCAGGCGGACATGGGCGTGTTGCCGCTGCTGGATCGCCAGCCCGAGTTCGTCACCCCGCTGTGGGACTACCTGGCGATGCTGGTCGATGCCCGCCGCATCGAACAGGGCAGGCAGCGCCTGGCCACCCATGCCGCGCTGCTGGCGCAGGTCCAGGCGCGCCTGGGCGTCGATCCCGAGACCGTGGTCGCGGTCTGGGGCGTGGAAAGCGATTACGGACAGAATTTCGGGCAGCGCCCGCTGCTGGCCTCGCTTGGCACCCTGTCCTGCTTCGGGCGTCGGCAGCCGTTCTTCCGCAGCGAATTCTATGAGGCGCTCAAGATCGTCCAGCGCGGCGACGTCCGCGCGCAGGACATGAAGGGGTCATGGGCGGGCGCGTTCGGCCATACCCAGTTCATGCCGTCGACCTACAACCGGATCGCGGTGGACTTCGATGGCGACGGCCGCAAGGACCTCGTCGGCAGCATCCCCGATGCGCTCGGATCGACCGCGAACTACCTGGTTCGCTCCGGATGGCGCAGCGGCCAGCCGTGGGGCTACGAGGTGCGCGTGCCCGCCGGCTTCGACGCCTCCCAGGCGGGCCGCACGACGCGCAAGCCGCTCTCGCACTGGCGCGGGCTGGGCGTGGCGCGGGTGGACGGCGGCGACTTCGGCTTGCCCGACACTACCCAGTCCGCCGTCCTGTTGCCGACCGGCGCGACCGGACCGGCCTTCCTGGTGTTCAAGAACTACGACGCGATCTACAGCTACAACGCGGCGGAGAGCTATGCGCTGGCGATCGCCCTGCTGTCGGATGCGCTGCGCGGGCGCCCCGGCCTGCGGACGCCCTGGCCCACGGACGATCCGGGCATCGGCCGCGACGAGCGGATGGAACTGCAGCGACTGCTGGTCGCGCGCGGCCACCAGATCGGCGCGATCGACGGCGCGATCGGCACGCTCAGCCGCGAGGCCATCCGCAAGGAACAAGAGCGGCTGGGCTGGGCCAGCGACGGCCGCGCCGGCCGCAGGATCCTGCAGGCGCTACGCGAGGGGCGCTGACTACAGCGCGTCGATGTCACCAAGCGCGCGGATCAGGCGACGCGCCCGCTTGTCGGGCTTGGATCCGGGGGCACTGTAACCGGCGCGCTCGGCGGCGCGATGCGCCCTCGCCTGTTCGCGCGCCAGCCGCGAGTCCTCGGATTCGCGATACAGCGCCTGCGCCACCCTTGCCGGGCCGCGCACGTCGCTGAGCCCCGCGACCTCGACCAGGAACCGCTCCTCGCCGCGCTCTACCGACAGGCTGTCGCCAACACGGACCGTGCGCGACGGCTTGGCCACCCGCTCGCCGCCCAGCTCGACCTTGCCGGTCTCGATCGCCGCCTTGGCCAGGCTGCGGGTCTTGAAGAAGCGCGCCGCCCACAGCCACGCATCGATGCGCACGCCGGTCGTTTCGCTGGAATTGGTCATCCCGTCTCCCGCCCGCGCAAACGCAAACGGCCACCCGCAGGTGGCCGTTGCAGGGCACCACGCGACCGCTTACTCGGCAGCCGCTTCACCGGCGTCGGCGGCGGCTGCGGCCTTCGCGCGCGCCTTGGCATTGCCGGCCAGGTCTTCCTTGATGCGCGCCTTCTTGCCCTGCAGGCCGCGCAGGTAGTACAGCTTGCTGGCGCGCACCGCGCCGCGGCGCTTAACCTCGACCGAGTCGATCGCGGCGCTGTGGGTCTGGAACACGCGCTCCACGCCGAAGCCGTGGGAAATCTTGCGCACGGTGAACGCGGAGTTCAGGCCGGCGTTCTTCTTGCCGATGACCACGCCTTCGTAGGCCTGGACGCGCTCGCGGTTGCCTTCCTTGACCTTGACGTTGACGACGACGGTGTCGCCGGGGCCGAAGTCGGGCAGCGTGCGCGAAACCTGGGCGGTCTCGAAGTCCTGGATCAGGGTGTGGAGCGACGGCTTGTTCATTGGGATCAACCTTGGGATCGTGTGTGCGTGCGTGTTGCACGCGCCTTGTTGGTGTCGTTGTTGCGCGAGTGCACGAGGACCCGCGTCATGGCATCGGTGGTGCAACCGGCAGTGCCGGGTAAATCAGCCGCGCATTATAGCCGGCATTTTTCCTTGCGTGCTAGGGGCTTAGCCCGCGGGGTCCGGCTCGTCGCCAGCCTGCCCGCGGCGGAATTCCTCCAGCAGCGCGCGATCCGGCCTGGCCAGCGCCGCCTCGTCGAGAAGGTCGGGCCGCCGCAGCCAGGTCCGGCCCAGTGCCTGCTGGCGGCGCCAGCGCGCGATCTGCCCATGGTTGCCGCCCAGCAGCACATCGGGCACCGCGCCCAGTTCGTGCTCCACGGGCCGGGTGTAATGCGGGCAGTCCAGCCAGCCCTCGCCCTCGAAGCTGTCCTGCACGGCTGATTCGGCATCGCCCAGGGCGCCCTCCAGCAGCCGCGCCACCGCGTCGATGACCACCGCGGCCGCCAGTTCGCCGCCGGACAGCACGTAGTCCCCGATCGACAGCTCCTCGTCGACCTCGGCCTGCAGCAGCCGTTCGTCGATTCCTTCGTAGCGGCCGCATAGCAGGACCAGGCGACCGCCCGCTGCCAGCTCGCGCACCTTGGGCTGGTCCAGCCGCCGGCCCTGCGGGCTGAGGTAAACCACCCGCGCCGGCGCCGGATCCGCGGCGCGCGCCGCCCGGATCGCCGCGCGCAGCGGCTCGATCATCATCACCATCCCGGGGCCGCCCCCGAACGGGCGGTCATCGACCCGACGGTAGTTACCCTGCGCGAAGTCACGCGGGTTCCAGCCGTGCAGCGACAACAGGCCGCGCTCGCCGGCCCGGCCGACCACGCCATGCGCCGCCAGCTGGGCAACGAAGTCGGGGAACAGGCTGACGACGTCGAAACGCATCGGCGGCGCGCTAGAAATCGGCGTCCCAGTCGACGGTGACCGTGCCGGCCTCGAAATCCACCTCGCGGATGACGTCGGGGCGGACGAAGGGAATCATGCGCTCGCGCTCGCCCTGCGCCACCAGCACGTCATTGGCGCCGGTGGAAAACAGGTGGGAGACGGTGCCGAAGTCCGCGCCGTCCAGGTTCACCACGCGCAGGCCTTCCAGGTCGACCCAGTAGAACTCGCCGGGCGCCGGCGCGGGCAACGCGGCGCGCGGCACCAGGACATCGATGCCGCGGGTGGCCTCGGCGGCGTCGCGGTCCTGGATCCCAGGTAGCGTCGCCACCAGGCCCTTGCCACCGGCACGCACGGTCGCGCCCTCGCAGGCACGCTCCTGCCCACGCGCATCGCGCAGGACCCAGGGCTGGTAGCGGGCGATGGCGCGCTCGGGATCGGTGAAGCTTTCCAGCTTGACCTCGCCGCGCACGCCAAACGCACCGTGCAGGCGACCCACGGTGATCATCCTGTCGGAGGATGGCCGCTGGCCGTTGCCCGGTGCGCTCATGGCTGTGGCAGGCCGCCCGCGGGCGGCCGATGCGTCAGGCGGCCTTGCTGGCGGCCTTGTACAGGTCGGCGACCTTGTCGGTCAGCTGGGCGCCGTTGTCGACCCAGTACTTCACGCGGTCCACGTTCAGCTCGACGCGCTTTTCCTGGCCCTGCGCCACCGGGTTGTAGAACCCGACGCGCTCGATGTTGCGGCCGTCGCGGGCGCTACGGCTGTCGGTGACGATGATGTGGTAGAAGGGGCGCTTCTTGGCGCCGCCACGGGTAAGGCGAATCTTGACCATTGCGGTTTTCTCGGTGTTGCCCAGCGGCCGGAATGGCCGGGTAAGCCGACAAGTATAGCGCGCACCGGGCGCCCGGCCAAGCGGGCGCCACCCCGGCGTCAGCGCATCGGCGGCATCATCCCGCCGCGCCCGCCCATCATCCCCGACAGCCCGCGCATCATGCCCTTCATGCCGCCGCGGCCCAGCTTGCCCATCATCTTTTCCATCTGCTGGTACTGCTTGAGCACCTTGTTGACTTCGGCGGGGGTCAGGCCGGCGCCGCGCGCCACCCGCGCGCGCCGCGACCCGTTCAGCAGGTCGGGGTTGCGACGCTCCTTCTTCGTCATCGAGTTGATGACCGCGATCATCCGCGGCACTTCCTTGCCGGTGACCTGCTGCTTCACCGCCTCCGGCAGCGCCCCGACGCCGGGCAGCTTGTCCATCAGGCCCGACAGGCCACCCATGTTCTGCATCTGCTCGAGCTGGTCGCGCATGTCGTTGAGGTCGAACTTCTTGCCCTTGGCGACCTTCTCCGCGAGCTTGGCCGCCTTGTCCTTGTCGACCTGGGATTCCACCTGCTCGACCAGCGACAGCACGTCGCCCATGTCGAGGATGCGGCCGGCGGCGCGGTCGGGGTGGAACACGTCGAGGCCGTCGGTCTTCTCGCCGGTGCCGACGAACTTGATCGGCTTGCCGGTGATGTAGCGCACCGACAGCGCGGCGCCGCCACGGGCGTCGCCGTCGGTCTTGGTCAGCACCACGCCGGTCAGGGGCAGCGCCTCACCGAAGTGCTTGGCCGTCACCGCGGCGTCCTGGCCGGTCATCGAATCGACCACGAACAGGGTCTCGACCGGGTTGACCGCGGCGTGCAGCGCCTTGATCTCCGCCATCATCGCGTCGTCGATGCTGGTGCGGCCGGCGGTGTCGACGATCAGCACGTCGGCAAAGGTCTTCTTCGCCTCCGCGATCGCCGCCTTGACGATCGCCTCCGGCTTCTGCGCGGCATCTGAGGGGAAGAACGGCACCCCCACCTGCCCGGCCAGCGTCTGCAGCTGCTCGATCGCGGCCGGGCGGTAGACGTCGGCACTGACCACCATCACCTTCTTCTTGCGCTTTTCCTTCAGGTGGCGGGCGAGCTTGCCCACCGTGGTGGTCTTGCCCGCGCCCTGCAGGCCGGCCATCAGGATCACCGCCGGTGCCGGCACGTTGAGGTTGAGCTCGCTCGCCTGCGCGCCCATCACCGCCGCCAGCTCGTCGCGCACGATCTTGACCAGCACCTGGCCCGGCGACAGCGAGCGCATCACTTCCTGGCCGAGCGCGCGCACCTTGATCCGCTGGATCAGCGCCTGCACCACCGGCAACGCCACGTCGGCCTCGAGCAGGGCGATGCGGACCTCGCGCACGGCCTCGCTGATGTTGGATTCGGTCAGCCGGCCGCGGCCGCGCACGCGCTCGATGGTGCCGGACAGGCGCTGGGTCAGGGATTCGAACATCAGGGGGCACCACGGGAATCGGACCGCAGATTATAGGCGGCCGCGCCAGCCGCCACGAGCCGCCGGGCGCGGCCTTTGTGCCAAACTGAGCGGATGGCATTGGTCCTCATCGCGGTGGCCTCGTACCTGGTGGCAGCCACCTGGCTTGCGCTGGACGTCCGCCGCGCCGGGGACGGCCGTTCGCGCGGCTGGCTGCTGCCGGCGGGGGCCGCGCTGCTGCTTCACGCCGGCACCCACCTGCAGGCGTGGCAAGGACTCGGCGCCACCGACCTGCACTTCTTCGCCGCCCTGTCGCTGGTGGGGCTGGGCATGGGCGCATTGACGACGCTGGTCGGCGCGGCCGGCCACACCCGCGCCCTCGGGGTGGTGGTGTTCCCGCTGGCCGCAGCCACCGTGCTGGCCTATCGCAGCGCGGGCAGCGTGCCGCCGGAGCAGGAACTGGACTGGCGGATGCTGCTGCACGCCTGGCTGGCCTTGCTGGCCTACGCCACGCTGGCGCTGGCGGCGGTCCTGGCGCTGTTCCTGTGGGCACAGGAGCGCGCGCTGCAGCGCCGCCAGTTCCGGCCATGGCTGCGCGCACTGCCACCGCTCACCGAGCTGGAAACGCTGCTGTTCCGCAGCATCACCGTGGGCTTCGTGCTGCTCAGCGCGACCCTGCTGACCGGCGCGCTGTTCGTCGAGGACCTGCTCGCCCAGCACCTGGTGCACAAGACCGTGCTGAGCGTGCTGTCGTGGCTGGTGTTCGGCGCCCTGCTGCTGGGCAGGCGGCGCCGCGGCTGGCGCGGGACGCGCGCCGTGGGTTGGACGCTGGCGGCGATGGCGCTGCTGGTCCTGGCCTTCTTCGGCAGCAAGTTCGTGCTGGAACTGGTGCTGCAGCGCGGCGCCTGATCGGGCTCAGGCCAGCATCCGCAGCCCGATGCCGGCGAGCAGGCCCAGACCCGCGCCGCCCATCACTTCGGGAAGGCGATGCCGCCCCATCGCGATCCGCGCCCAGCCCAGCACCGGCAGCAAGCCCAGCGCGACAATGCCGGCGACGGGCTCCAGCGCCCACAGCGCGACACCGGCCAGGGCCAGGCTCGCCATGTGCAGGGAGAGCTTGATCCAGCGATTGAGGCCGGCCGCCGCCGCCAGCATCGCCACCGTCGCCAGCACACCGGCCGAGGCCGCCGACCCGCGCCCGCCCAGCCAGGCCCAGTAGGCGAAGGCGACCGCCAGCAACAGCGCGTACAGGGCCGGGCGTTCGCGCGGATGCGACGCGTCGACCGTGCCCCAGCGGCCACTGCGGCGGCGCTGCAGGACGAAGCCCCAGACCATGCCGATCGCCACCGCGATCCCGATCGCCACCCGAGGCAGCGACGCCGGGTCGAGCCGCCACGCGGCGTACAGCGCCAGCGCCGCGAACACCGCGAACGGATGCAGCACGATCGAGATCCAGCGCGCCAGGACGGCGCGCGCCGGCTGGATCACGCCTGCTCCAGCGCGTCGGCCAGGCGCTCCACCGCGATCACCTGCATCCCCTTGTAGCTGGCGGACTTCGGCGCATTCGCCTTGGGCACGATCGCGCGGGTGAAGCCGTGGGTCGCGGCTTCGCGCAGCCGCTCCTCGCCATTGGGGACCGGGCGGATCTCGCCGCTGAGGCCGACCTCGCCGAACGCGATGGTCTTGTCCGGCATCGGCGTGTCGCGCAGCGAGGACAGCACCGCCAGCAGCACCGGCAGGTCGGCGGCGGTTTCCTGCACGCGGATCCCGCCGACCACGTTCACGAACACGTCCTGGTCGCCCACCATCACCCCGCCATGGCGGTGCAGCACCGCCAGCAGCATCGCCAGCCGGTTGCCCTCCAGGCCGACGACGACGCGGCGGGGATTCGACAATGGCGAGGCGTCGACCAGGGCCTGCACCTCGACCAGCAGCGGCCGCGTGCCCTCGCGCGCCACCATCACGCAGCTGCCCGGCTGCGGCCCGCCACTGCCCGACAGGAAGATCGCCGACGGATTGGCCACTTCGCGCAGGCCGCCGTCGGACATCGCGAACACGCCCAGCTCGTTGACCGCGCCAAAGCGGTTCTTGAACGCACGCAGCACGCGGAAGCGGCTGCCCGCGTCGCCCTCGAAATACAGCACCGCGTCGACCATGTGCTCGAGCACGCGCGGCCCGGCGATGCCGCCCTCCTTGGTCACGTGGCCGACCAGGAACACGGCGGTGCCGGTCTCCTTGGCGAAGCGCACCAGGCGCGCCGCCGATTCGCGCACCTGCGACACCGAGCCGGGCGCCGCGGTCAGGGTGTCGGTCCAAAGGGTCTGGATCGAGTCGGCGACCAGCACGCGCGGGCCAGCGGCCACCGCGTGCTCAAGGATGCGCTCGACGCACGTTTCCGCCAGCGCCTGCAGCCCGACCAGCGGCAGGCCCAGCCGCTGCGCGCGACCGGCCACCTGCGCCAGCGATTCCTCGCCGGTCACGTACAACCCGGGCAGGCTGGGCGCCATCCGCGCCAACGCCTGCAGCAGCAGGGTGGACTTGCCGATCCCGGGGTCGCCGCCCACCAGCACTACCGCGCCCTCGGCCAGGCCGCCGCCCAGCACGCGGTCGAACTCGCCGATCCCGGTGGACGCCCGCGCCTGCGCGTCCACCCGCACGTCGGCCAGCGCGGTCACCCGCGGCGCGTCCACCTTGCCCGCCCAGCCGCTGCGGCGCGAGGCCGGCGACTTCGCCTGCGCGGCGGTCTCCAGCGCGATCTCGGACAGCGTGTTCCAGGCGCCGCAGGCGTCGCATTGACCCTGCCACTTGGCGTGGTCGGCGCCGCATTCGCTGCAGACGTAGGCGGAGCGGGTTTTCGGGGCAGTCTTGGCCATGATCGTTACGCCGAGCGATGCCGCATCGTAACGGGCCGCGGTCGCAGGCGAAGCGACCGGGAAAAGAAAAAGCCCGCCGGAGCGGGCCTTGCTTTGGTGCCGGAGATAGGAATCGAACCTACGACCCCATCATTACGAATGACGTGCTCTACCAACTGAGCTACTCCGGCGCGGGGCGAATTCTAGCCGGTGCGGGCCTCCGCCACCAGCGGCGGACGCGCGAACCTGAAGACGGCGTCGACGTGGCGTGCACGCGCCCTTCACTAATTTGACCGGTCCGCGCCTGCATTCCGCAGGTCGCCTGCGCACGACCACTCTATGACCCCTTCGACCGATGTCCTGGATACCTCCCGCAACGCGCCCGGGGTGGCCGCCATGCACCAGCTGCTCGACGCGATGGAGGCGATGCGGCGTGGCGATTTCGGGGTCCGCCTGCCGCATCACTGGGATGGCCTGGAGGGCAAGCTGGCGCAGGCGTTCAACGCGATCGCCGAGCAGAACGGGGCGATCGCTGACGAGCTGGAACGGATCGGCGAACGCGTGGGCCGGCAGGGCGAGACCCGTGAGCGCATGCAGGCCGGCTCCCTGCCGGGCGCGTGGGCGGCGATGCAGCGCTCGGTCAACGGCCTGGTGGACGACCTGGTGCGCCCGGTCGAGGAGATGACGGCGGCGGTCAGCGGCGTGGCCAAGGGCGACCTGACCCGGCTGGTGCCGCTGGAAGCTGAGGGCCGCCCGCTGCGCGGCGAGTTCCTGCGCTCGGCCACGATCGTCAACCGCATGATCGAGCAGATGTCCGAGTTCTCCTCGGAGGTCACCCGCGTGTCGCTGGAAGTGGGCACCGCCGGCCTGCTGGGCGGCCAGGCTCACGTCAAGGGCGTGTCCGGGGTGTGGAAGGAGCTCACCGACTCGGTGAACCAGATGGCCTCCAACCTCACCGCGCAGGTGCGCAACATCGCCGAGGTGACCATCGCGGTGGCCAACGGCGACCTGTCGCGCAAGATCACGGTGGACGTGCGTGGCGAGATCCTGCAGCTGAAGGAGGCCATCAACACGATGGTCGACCAGCTGCGCGGGTTCGCGGCGGAAGTGACCCGCGTGGCGCGCGAGGTCGGCACGGAGGGCAAGCTGGGCGGCCAGGCGATCGTGCCGGGCGTGGCCGGCACCTGGAAGGACCTGACCGACTCGGTCAACGCGATGGCATCGAACCTGACCTCGCAGGTGCGCAACATCGCCGAGGTCACCACCGCCGTGGCGCGCGGTGACCTCTCGCGCAAGATCACGGTGGACGTGCGCGGTGAGATCCTGGAGCTGAAGAACACCATCAACACGATGGTGGACCAGCTCAACGGCTTCGCCGCCGAGGTGACCCGCGTGGCGCGCGAGGTCGGCACCGAGGGCAACCTGGGCGGCCAGGCGGAAGTCCCGGATGTCGCCGGCACCTGGAAGGACCTGACCGACAACGTCAACTCGATGGCGTCCAACCTGACCTCGCAGGTGCGCAACATCGCCGAGGTGACGACCGCCGTTGCGCGCGGCGACCTCTCGCGCAAGATCACGGTGGACGTGCGCGGCGAGATCCTGGAGCTCAAGAACACCATCAACACGATGGTGGACCAGCTCAACGGCTTCGCCGCGGAAGTCACCCGCGTGGCGCGCGAGGTGGGCACCGAGGGCAAGCTCGGCGGCCAGGCCGCGGTGCCGGGCGTCGCCGGTACCTGGAAGGACCTGACCGACAACGTCAACTCGATGGCGTCCAACCTGACTACCCAGGTCCGCAACATCGCGGAAGTAGCGACCGCGGTGGCCAAGGGCGACCTCTCGCGCAAGATCGCGGTGGACGCGCAGGGCGAGATCCTGCAGCTGAAGGACACCCTGAACACCATGGTGGACCAGCTCAACGGGTTCGCCGCGGAAGTGACCCGCGTGGCGCGCGAGGTGGGCACCGAGGGCAAGCTCGGCGGCCAGGCCGCGGTTCCGGGCGTGGCCGGAACCTGGAAGGACCTGACCGACAACGTCAACTCGATGGCGTCCAACCTGACCTCGCAGGTGCGCAACATCGCCGAGGTGACCACCGCCGTGGCGCGCGGCGACCTCAGCCGCAAGATCGACGTCGACGTACGCGGCGAGATCCAGGAACTGAAGGACACCATCAACACGATGGTGGACCAGCTCAACGGCTTCGCCGCGGAAGTGACCCGCGTGGCGCGCGAGGTGGGCACCGAGGGCAAGCTCGGCGGCCAGGCAGCAGTGCCGGGCGTGGCCGGCACCTGGAAGGACCTGACCGACTCGGTCAACGCGATGGCGTCGAACTTGACCTCGCAGGTGCGCAACATCGCGGAAGTCACCACCGCGGTGGCGCGCGGCGATCTGTCGCGCAAGATCACGGTGGACGTGCGCGGAGAGATCCTGGAGCTCAAGGACACCATCAACACGATGGTGGACCAGCTCAACGGCTTCGCCGCGGAAGTCACCCGCGTGGCGCGCGAGGTCGGCACCGAGGGCAAGCTGGGCGGCAAGGCCGAGGTGCCCGACGTGGCCGGTACCTGGAAGGACCTGACCGACAACGTCAACTCGATGGCCTCGAACGTGACCACCCAGGTGCGCGGCATCGCCAAGGTGGTGACCGCGGTCGCCAACGGCGACCTGCACCAAAAGCTCACGGTGGAGGCCAAGGGCGAGATCGCCGAACTCGCCGACACCATCAACAGCATGACGGGCACCCTGGCGATCTTCGCCGACCAGGTGACCGGCGTGGCGCGCGAGGTGGGCGTGGAAGGCCGGCTGGGCGGCCAGGCCAACGTGCCGGGCACCGCCGGCATCTGGAAGGACCTGACCGCGAACGTCAACCAGCTGGCGGCCAACCTCACCTCGCAGGTGCGCGCGATCGCCGAGGTCGCCACCGCGGTGACCCAGGGCGACCTCACCCGCACGATCCAGGTGGACGTCCGCGGCGAGGTGGCCGACCTCAAGGACAACATCAACTCGATGATCGGCACCTTGCGCGCCACCACCGAGTCCAACCGCGAGCAGGACTGGCTGAAGACCAACCTCGCCAAGTTCAGCGACATGATGCAGGGCCAGCGCGACCAGTTCGCGCTCGGCAGCGTGCTGCTGTCGGAACTGGCGCCGCTGGTGCACGCCCAGCAGGGCGTGATGTACGTGGTCGACGAGGCCGGCGGCGGCGCGCGCCTGCGCCGGGTCGCCGGCTACGCGCACGCCGGTGGCGGCAACGACGTGCTGGACCTGCGCGAGGGCCTGATCGGACAGTGCGCCGCACAGGGCGAGATGATCGTGGTCTCCGGGATCGCCGAGGGCAGCACCCGGATCCGCTCCGGGCTGCTGGAGCTGGTGCCGCGGAGCATGGTGGTGCTGCCGGTAATGTTCGAGAACCAGCCCAAGGCGGTGATCGAGCTGGCCTCGCTGGGCGACTTCGCGCCATCGCACCTGGCGTTCCTGGAGCAGCTGTCCAACAGCATCGGGATCGTGCTCAACACGATCGAGGCGACCATGCGCACCGAGCGGCTGCTGGCGCAGTCGCAGCAGCTGGCCAGCGAACTGCAGCACCAGCAGACCGAGCTGCAGCAGACCAACGAAGAGATCGCGCTGAAGGCGACCCTGCTGGCCGAGCAGAAGGCCGAGGTGGAGCACAAGAACCAGCAGATCGAGCACGCCCGGCGGGCGCTGGAGGAAAAGGCGGCCGAGCTTGCGTTGACTTCGCGCTACAAGTCCGAGTTCCTGGCCAACATGTCGCACGAGCTGCGCACGCCGCTGAACTCGATCCTGATCCTGGGCCAGCAGCTCGCTGAGAACCCCAGCGAGAACCTGACCGAGCGCCAGGTGGAGTTCGCCAAGACCATCCATTCGGCGGGCACCGACCTGCTGCACCTGATTTCGGACATCCTCGACCTGTCCAAGATCGAGTCCGGCACGGTCACGGTCGACAACGAGGAAGTGGGCTTCGCGGCGCTGCGCGAGAACATCGACCGCAGCTTCCGCCACGAGGCCGAGCGCCGCGACCTGCAGTTCTCGGTGGACTTCGACCCCGGCCTGGGCCGCTGGATCACTACCGATCCCAAGCGCCTGCAGCAGATCCTCAAGAACCTGCTGTCGAACGCGCTCAAGTTCACCGAGCGCGGCAGTGTGCGCCTGCGTGCGTTCCCGGCGGCGTCCGGCTGGAGCAAGGGCCACCGCAGCCTCGACCAGGCCGCGACCGTGGTCGCCTTCGAGGTGACGGACACCGGCATCGGCATTTCCCCGGACAAGCAAAAGATCGTGTTCGAGGCGTTCCAGCAGGCCGACGCCGGCACCTCGCGCAAGTACGGCGGCACCGGCCTGGGCCTTGCCATCAGCCGCGAGATCGCCGGCCTGCTTGGCGGCGAGCTGCAGCTGCGCAGCACCCCCGGCGAAGGCAGCACCTTCACCCTCTACCTGCCGCTGGTGGCGCCGGCGCAGGAAGCCGCGCCCGAGCGGCTGGAGCAGCCCGAGGCGCGCCCGGCGCAGGACCCGCACCACGACATGCCGCGGCTGGAGGACGTCGAGGACGACCGCCGCACGCTGGACGAGGCCAGGCCGACGCTGCTGATCGTCGAGGATGACCCGCGTTATGCCACCGTCCTGCGCGACCTCGCGCATGCGCAGGGGTTCAACGCGCTGGTCACCAACCGCGGCGCCGAGGCGCTGCGGCTGGCGCAGGAATACCGGCCCGATGCGATCTCGCTCGACATCATCCTGCCCGACATGCTGGGCTGGACGGTGCTGGCGCGGCTCAAGCAGGATCCCGCCACGCGCCACGTGCCCGTGCAGATCGTGACGGTGGAGGAAGACCGCCAGATGGGCCTGGAGCGCGGCGCGTTCTCCTACCTCGCCAAGCCTTCCGACGCCGCCGGCATCAGCGATGCGTTCGAGCGCATCCGCCGCTACACCCTGCCCCGCACCAAGCGCCTGCTGGTGGTGGAGGACGATGCCGGCGAGCGCATGAGCATCGAGGCCCTGATCCGCCACGACGACGTCGACGTCGATACCGTGGACAGCGGCGAGGCGGCGCTGGCGAAACTGGTCGACCAGGCCTACGACTGCGCGGTGATCGACCTGCGCCTGCCGGACATGAGCGGCTTCGAGTTGCTGGATCGGATCCAGGCAATGCCCGAGCTCGCCGACCTGCCGGTGGTGGTGTTCACCGGCAAGCAGCTGAGCGCGGAGGAAGAGCAGCGGCTGCGGCGCGCGGCCAAGTCGGTGGTGATCAAGGACGTGGAATCGCCGGAGCGGCTGCTGGACGAGACCGCCCTGCTGTTGCACCGGGTGATCGCCGACCTGCCACCGGAAAAGCAGCGGATGGTGCAGCGCCTGCACCAGTCGGCCGACCTGCTGCTGGGCAAGCGGGTGCTGGTGGTGGACGACGACGTGCGCAACATCTTCGCCCTGTCCAGCGCGCTGGAGCGGCACGGGATGGCCGTGGAGACCGCGACCAACGGCCAAGAAGCGATCGATCGCGTGCGCGAAGGCGGTGTCGACATCGTCCTGATGGACATCATGATGCCCGGCATGGACGGCTACGAGACCACGCGCGCGATCCGCGCGGAGCCGGAATTCCGCGCCCTTCCGATCATCGCGCTGACCGCCAAGGCGATGCGCGGCGATCGCGAGAAGTGCCTGGAAGCCGGCGCCTCCGATTACCTGGCCAAGCCGGTTGACACCGACCAGCTGCTGGGCATGCTGAAGCAATGGATGTACCGGTGAGCACACCCGTTCCCGAGCCAGCACCGGGCGACGCAGCGGCCGCGACCACGCAGCCGATGAACGTGCTGCTGGTCGACGACCAGCCCGGCCGCCTGCTGACCTACCGCGCCATCCTCGAGCCCCTCGGCGAGCGCCTGATCGAGGCGAGCTCGGGGCAGGACGCGCTGCGCATGCTGATGAAGGAGGACTGCGCGGTCATCCTGCTGGACGTGAACATGCCGGGGATGGACGGCTTCGAGACCGCCAGCCTGATCCACCAGCACCCGCGCTACGAGCAGATCCCGATCATCTTCGTCAGCGCGGTCAACGTGTCAGACATGGACCGGCTGCGCGCCTACAAGCTGGGCGCGGTCGATTACGTCAGCGTGCCGATCATCCCCGAGATCCTGCGCAGCAAGGTGATGGTGCTGGCCGAGCTGCAGCGCAAGCGGCGCGCGCTGGAGGAAGCCAACCGCCAACTGGAGGACGCGAACATCGCGCTGCAGGCGGAGAAGATGCGCGAACTCGACCTGCTCAACGATTCCCTGCGCGCCGCCAACGCGCAGCTGGCGCAGAGCAACGAGGCGCTGCGGATCGAGGTGGGCGAACGCGGCAAGGTGGAGGCGCGGCTGCGCGAGCAGGACCGCAACAAGGACGAGTTCCTCGCGGTGTTGGCGCACGAATTGCGCAACCCGCTGGCCGCGCTGTCCAACGCGGTGCTGGCCCAGCGCGCCGGCCACCCGGGCCAGGATCCGCTGGCAGAGGCGATGCAGCGACAGGTCGGGGTGCTGGTGCGACTGATCGACGACCTGATGGACGTAGCCCGGATCGCGCAGGACAAGCTGGTGCTGCAGCGCCGGCCGTGCACGCTCGAGGCGATCCTCAACGACGCGGCGGAAACGGTGGCCCCGCTGCTGCAGCACGGGGGCCATCCGCTGGACCTGCAGCTGCCCGAGTCCACCCTGGCCCTGGACGCGGACCGCGAGCGGCTGGTGCAGGTGTTCGGCAACCTGCTCAGCAATGCGGCCAAGTATTCCGACCCCGGTGCGCCGATCCGGGTCGAGGTGTGGCAGGACGCCACCGAGGTCGCGGTGGCGGTGGTCGACCAGGGCATAGGCCTGTCGGCGGGTGACATCGCCACGGTATTCGAACGCTTCCGCCAGGCCGAATCGGCAATGGAGCGCTCGCAGGGCGGGCTCGGCATCGGCCTGAGCCTGGTCAAGCGACTGGTGGAGATGCACGGCGGCCGGGTGACGGTGGCCAGCGCTGGCCCGGGACAGGGTGCCCGCTTCACGGTCTTCCTGCCGCTCGCGCAGACGCCGGGCCGCACGGGCGCTGCGACGACCGCGGCGCTGGACGCGCCACCGGATCCCGCCGCGCCACGCCCAAGGCGCGTGCTGATCGTGGACGACAACCGCGACTCCGCCGACACCCTGGCGATCCTGCTCGAGGCCCTGGGCCATGAAGCCAGGCGCAGCTACGATCCGCTCGAGGTGGAGGCGCTGGTCGCGACCGACGCACCCGACCTGGTCCTGCTGGACCTGGGCATGCCGGGCATGAGCGGGCACGAGCTGGCGCGCCGGCTGCGCGGGCGGCTCGGCGAGCGCGCGCGGCTGGTCGCGGTCACGGGCTGGGGGCAGCCGGAGGATCGCCGCCGCACCGCCGAAGCCGGCTTCGACGCCCACCTGGTCAAGCCGGTGGACGCGGACGCCCTGATGCAGCTGATGGCCGAATGGGACCTGCGCGATGCCTGAGCGCAACGTCCATGACCGCATCGCGCACGACCTGAAGGCGGCGCTGTCGCCGATCCAGACGGCGGCCTACGTCTTGCGCCGGCCCGGGCAGTTGCCGGAAGGCAAGACCGCGGAACTGGCGGCGGTGATCGAGCGACAGACGCGACGGCTTGCGCGCATGATCGACGAGGCCACCGAATGGCAGCGCGCGGTCGAAGGCAGGATCCAGCTTCGCGCCGGCGAACTCCTCCCGGGCGAACTGCTGGACGCCGCCGCGGCCACCCTGGAAGCGGCGCCGCAGCTGCGCTGGACGACCCCGAACGACCGCCCGTTCGTTGGCGACAGCTACCGGCTGCAGCAGATGCTGGTCGCCCTGCTGGCCTTTGCCTGCCGGCGGGATCCGGCAGGCGCGCCGGTGGTGGAGGCATCCGCGGGCGCGGACCGGCTGGCGTGGACGATCACCGACGGCGGACCCGCCTGCGCGGTCGCCAGCCTGCTGCTGCAGCCGGACGAGATGCCGGCAGACGAGGGCCTCGGGCTCGGGCTGCTGACCGCCCGCGCGATCGCCCGGCAGCATGGTGGCGACCTGCAGGCCAGTGCGGCGCCCGGTGGCGGCGTGCGCCTGGAGTGCTTGGTGCGGCCGCTACCCGACCCCGTCAGCTGACGCGCGAGCCTCAGTCCACCAGGCGCAGGCGCAGTTCCTTGGGCAGCGCGAACACCATGTCCTCGGGTTCGCCATGCAGCTCGCGCACGCTGCCCGCGCCCAGGTCGTGCAGGCGCGCAAGGACCCCGCGTACCAGCACGTCCGGCGCGGACGCACCGGCGGTGACCCCGATGCGCCGCTTGCCCGCGAGCCACGCCGGGTCGATCTCGTCGGCGCCATCGATCAGCCAGGCGGCCGCGCCCTCGCGCTCCGCCAGTTCGCGAAGGCGGTTGGAATTGGACGAGTTGGGAGAACCCACGACCAGCACCGCGTCGCATCCCTCGCCCACCAGCTCGCGCACCGCGTCCTGCCGGTTCTGGGTGGCATAGCAGATGTCGTCGTTGCGCGGCCCCTGGATCCGGGGGAAGCGCGCCTTCAGCCCGGCGATGATCTCCCGGGTATCGTCGACGCTGAGGGTGGTCTGGGTCGTGTAGGAACAGTTGTCGGGCTGTGCCAGCTCGAGGGTGGCGACACCGTCGATGTCCTCCACCAGGTAGATCCGGCCGGCGCCGCCCTCGCGGCTCCACTGGCCCATGGTGCCTTCCACTTCAGGATGGCCTGCATGCCCGATCAGCACCATGTCGCGCCCCTGCCGGCACTGCCGCGCCACCTCCAGGTGCACCTTCGTGACCAGCGGGCAGGTCGCGTCGAACACCTTGAGCCCCCGTCGCGCCGCCTCGCCGCGCACCGCCTGCGAGACGCCGTGCGCGCTGAAGATCACCGTGTTGCCATCGGGAACCTCGTCCAGTTCCTCGACGAAGATCGCGCCGCGGCTCTTCAGGTCGTCGACCACGAACTTGTTGTGCACGACTTCGTGGCGCACGTAGATCGGCGCGCCCAGGGTTTCGATCGCGCGCTTGACGATCTCGATGGCGCGGTCCACGCCGGCGCAGAAGCCGCGTGGGTTGGCGAGAAGGACATCCATGCCGCGATTATCCCGCCTTCGCCGGCTTGCCGCTGAACAGTCCGAACAGGGCGATCCCGATCGCGCCGCCGACCACCGCGCAGTCGGCGATGTTGAACGCCGGCCAGTAATGCTCGCCGATGTGCCACTGGATGAAATCAACCACGTGGCCGTGCAGGAGGCGGTCGATGACATTGCCGATCGCGCCGCCGATCACCAGCGCCAGCGGTATCGCCTGCTTCCAGTCGCCGCGCGGCGTCCGTGCCAGCATCCAGGCCATCAGCCCGCTGATGGCGAACGCCAGTGCAACGAAGAAATACTTCTGCCAGCCGCCGGCATCCGCCAGGAAGCTGAAGGCCGCGCCCGTGTTGTAGGTGCGGTACCAGTTCCAGAACCCTTCGATCACCGGTACCGCGGTGTATTCCGGCAGGCTGGAGAGCACCCATGCCTTGCTCCACTGGTCCAGCAGCAGCACCAGTGCGGACATCGCGAGCCAGGGCAACGCGTTCGGCTTCACCGTCGCCATCAGAACCAGCTCCTGTGCTCGCCCGGGCCATCCACATTGGTCACGCAGCGGCCGCACAGCGACGGATGCGACGCGTGCGCGCCGACGTCCTCGCGGTGGTGCCAGCAGCGCACGCACTTGGGCTTGCGCGTGGGCTGCGCGGTCACGCCGATGGCGCCCGCCGCGGCGTCCGGGACGATCCGCACGTCGCCGCTGATCAGCAGGAAGCGCAGTTCGTCGACCAGCGGCGCCAGCCAGTTCTGGTCCGAGACCGTGCAGTGCAGCGAGATCTCCGCCTCGAGCGCGGCGCCGATCTCGCCACCCGCGCGCATCGGCTCCAGCACCTGCTGCACGCGTTCGCGCAGCGCGAGCAGGTGGTCGACGTCGCGCGCCGACAGCGGCGCATCCTCCGGCAGCGGCGACAGCCCCCCGTACCAGGTTTCGAACAGCACGTTGCCCGCGCGCTCGCCGGGCAGGTGGCCCCACATCTCGTCGGCGGTGAAGCTCAGGACCGGCGCGATCCAGCGCACGAAGGCCTCGGCCACGTGGAACATCGCGGTCTGCGCGCTGCGCCGCCCGCGCGCATCCTCGCGCATGGTGTAGAGGCGATCCTTGGTGACGTCCAGGTACAGCGAGCCGAGGTCGACGCTGCAGAAATTCATCAGCGCCTGCACCACCGCGGCGAAGTCGTAGTCGGCATAGGCGGTCGCGATCGCTTCCTGCACCTGCCAGGCGCGATGGACGATCCAGCGGTCCAGCGCCACCATTTCCCCGGCCTGCACGAGGTCGCGCGCGGGATCGAACCCATGCAGGTTGCCCAGCAGGAAGCGCGCGGTGTTGCGGATGCGGCGGTAGGCGTCGGCGTTGCGCTTCAGGATCTCCTGCGACAGCGACATCTCGTTGCTGTAGTCGGCGCTGGCGATCCACAGGCGCAGGATGTCCGCGCCAAGGGTGCGCATGATCTCCTGCGGCTCGATGCCGTTGCCCAGCGACTTCGACATCTTGCGCCCGTGCTCGTCCACGGTGAAGCCGTGGGTGAGGCACTGCCGGTACGGCGCCGCCTTGTCGATCGCGACGCCGCTCAGCAGCGAGGACTGGAACCAGCCGCGATGCTGGTCGGAACCTTCCAGGTAGAGGTCGGCCGGCTTGCCGAGACCGCGTTCCAGCAGCACCGCTTCGTGGGTGATGCCGGAGTCGAACCAGACGTCGAGGATGTCGGTGATGCGCTCGTAGTCGCCCGCTTCCGCGCCCAGCAGCTCGGCGGGATCGAGCGAATACCAGACATCGACGCCATGCTGCTCGACGCGATCGGCCACCTGCCGCATCAGCTCGACGCTGCGCGGATGGATCTCACCGGTCTCGCGGTGCACGAACAGCGCGATCGGCACCCCCCACGTGCGCTGGCGCGATATCGTCCAGTCCGGGCGGTCGGCGACCATGCCGGCGATCCGCGCCTTGCCCCAGGCGGGATACCAGGCGACCGTCTCGATCGCGGCCAGCGCGTCGCGGCGCAGGCCAGCTTGCTCCATCGAGATGAACCATTGCGGGGTGGCGCGGAAGGCCACCGGCGTCTTATGCCGCCAGCAGTGCGGATAGCTGTGCCTGAGCGGCGCGAACGCGAGCAGCGCGCCATTGCCGCGCAGCACGTCGATGATGGCGTCGTTCGCCTTCCATACGTGCAGCCCGGCAAGCGCGGTCGCGCCCGCGGGCGGGGTCGACGGCAGGTAGACCCCGCGTCCATCGACCGGATTCAGCTGCGCCGCGCCGTACTTCTCGACCAGGCCGTACTTGTGGCCCACCGCGAAGTCTTCCTGGCCATGGCCCGGCGCGGTGTGCACGGCGCCGGTGCCGTCCTCGGCGCTCACGTGGTCGCCCAGCAGCACCGGAATGTCGCGCTCCTCGTAGAACGGATGCGCGAACAGCAGGCCCTCGAGCTTTTCACCAGGCGCGCGTCCGAGCACCCGGACCTCCTCGACGCCGTAGCGCTGCATCGCCTTCCCGGCCAGCGCCTCGGCCAGTACCAGCCAGCGGCGGCTGCCGTCGGCCTTGGCCGGGCCTTCGACCAGCACGTAGTCCAGCTCCGGCCCGAGCGAGATCGCCAGCGACGCCGGCAGCGTCCACGGCGTGGTGGTCCAGATCGGAATGGCCACTTCCACGCCTTCCGGCAATTCGCTGCCGAACGCGCGGCTGACCTGCTGCGGATTGCGCGCGGCGTAGGCGACGTCGACCGCGGGCGAGCCCTTGTCCTGGTACTCGATCTCGGCTTCGGCCAGCGCGCTGCCGCAGTCGAAGCACCAGTACACCGGCTTCACCCCGCGCAGCAGGTGGCCGTTGTCCACCACCTTCGCCAGCGCGCGGATCTCGTCGGCCTCGAAGCGGAAGTCCAGGGTGCGGTACGGGTTGTCCCAGTCGCCAAGCACGCCGAGCCGCTTGAAGTCGCGGCGCTGCACCTCGATCTGCTCGCTCGCGTACTCGCGGCATTTCTGGCGGAACGCGACGGCGTCCAGCTTCGTCCCCACCTTGCCGAACTTCTTCTCGATCGCGATCTCGATCGGCAGCCCGTGGCAGTCCCAGCCGGGGACGTAGGGCGCATCGAAGCCGGCCAGCGTCTTCGACTTGACGATGATGTCCTTGAGGATCTTGTTCACCGCATGGCCAAGGTGGATCGCCCCATTGGCGTAGGGCGGGCCATCGTGCAGCACGAAGCGCGGGCGGCCGGCGCCGCGCGCGCGCAGTTGCGCGTACAGGCCTTCCGATTCCCAGCGCTCCAGGGTCGCCGGCTCGCGCTTGGGCAGGTCCCCGCGCATCGGGAAGTCCGTCTGCGGCAGCAGGATGGTCGCCTTGTACGGATTGTCGGCGTTCTTGTCGGGGCGTTGTTCGCTCACGCGGTGGCTCGCTGTGGCATGTCTTGGAGGAAGGCGCGGGCCTGCGCGTCGTCGCGGCGCATCTGCGCCACCAGTGATGGCAGGTCGGGGAATTTCTCTTCGGCGCGCAGGCGGGCCACGAACTGCACTTCGATCCGGCGCCCGTACAGGTCGCCATCGAAGTCGAACAGGTGGGCTTCCAGCAGCGGCTCGGTGCCGAACACCGTCGGCCGCGTCCCGAAGCTGGACACCGAGGGCCACGGCGCATCGGACACGCCATGCACGAGGGTCGCGTAGATGCCGCGCAGCGCCGGGGTCTTGTTGCCGAACCGCAGGTTGGCGGTCGGATAACCGAGGGTGCGCCCAAGCTGGCGCCCGTGCACCACCCGCCCGCCTACCGAATAGGGGCGGCCAAGCAGGCGCGCGGCGGCATCGAAGTGTCCTTCGACCAGGGCGCCGCGGATGCGGGTGCTGGACACCCGCTCGCCATCAACCAGCACCGGCGCGATCGCGTGGGCGCTGAAGCCGGCTTCGCGGCCCATCGCCTGCAGCAGGTCGATGTCGCCGCCGCGGCCCTTGCCGAACCGGAACTGCGGTCCCACCCAGACCTCGCGCACGGCAAGCCGCCCGACAAGGACGTTGCGCACGAAGTCTTCCGCCGGCATCGCGGCCAGGCGCCGGTTGAAGCGCAACAGCCCGACCCGGTCGCACCCCAGTGCGCACAGGCCGGCCAGCTTGGCGTGCGGCAGCATGAGCCGCGGCGGCTTGACACCATTCGCGAACAACTCGCGGGGCAGCGGTTCGAAGCCCAGCGCCACCGCCGGCACGCCCAGTTCCCGCGCACGCGCCACCGCGCGGCCCACCAGCGCGCGATGGCCCAGGTGCAGACCATCGAAGGCGCCGATGCAGGCCACGCTGCCCTGCGGGGTGAGCACCCGGCCTTCGGCGTCGCGGAACAGGCGTTTCATGTGAGCCCCGCAGTATAGCGGCGCCGCGCAGGCCGGACCCGTGTCAATGGCGCAGGTGGCGCGGGCGCAGCCCCAGTGCGACCTGCGCGCCCGCGTAGGCGAGCCCGCCAATGGCCACCGCGGCCAGCAGCCCGCCGACGCGCAGGCGCCAGTCGTCGATCGCGGTCCAGTCGCCGATCCACAAGCGCACGGCCAGCACCGCCGCCGCCATCACCACGCAGGCCACCGCCATCCGCAGCAGGAACCGCCCCCAGCCGGCCACCGGCTGGTAGATCCCCGCGCGGCGCAGGTAACGCCACAGCAACCAAGCATTGAACAGGCCGGCCAAGCCCGAAGCCGCCGCGATGCCACCGTGCGCGCCCGGCACCGCGTTGCGCCACAGCGGCCAGGTGATCGCGATGGTCAGCGCCACGTTCACCAGCACCGTCCAGATCGCCGCGCGCATCGGTGTCCTGGTGTCCTGGCGCGCGTAGAACGCGGGCGCCAGCACCTTGCTCAACATGAATCCGGGGATGCCCACCGCCATCACCGTCAGGCTGATCGCCGACATCCGGGTGTCGTGGTCGGTGAACCGTCCATAGTTGTAGATCGTGGCGGTCAGCGGCTCGGCCAGCAGCATCAGCCCGAGGCCCGCCGGCACGCCGACCAGCAGCGCCACCCGCATGCCCCAGTCCAGCGACGTGTTGTACCCGCTGGCGTCGGCATCGGCATGCCGGCGCGAGAGGTGCGGGAGGATCACCGTGCCCAGCGCCACCCCGAACAGCCCCAGCGGGAATTCGATCAGGCGATCGGAGTAGTAGAGCCAGTCCTGGCTGCCATCGACCAGCAGCGAGGCGAATGCGGTCCCGACCAGCAGGTTGACCTGCGCCACCGATGACGAGAACAGCGTGGGCAGCATCAGCCGGCCGACCTTGCGTACTTCCGGATGCCGGAAGCCGAGTCGCAGCCGCGGCCGCAAACCCAGCTTGCCGAGCGCCGGCCACAGCAGCACCAGCTGCAGCGCGCCGGCGATCAGCACGCCCCACGCCAGCCCCATCGGCGGGACGTCGAAGCGCGGGGCCAGCCAGAACATCGCCGCGATCATGGTCAGGTTGTGCAGCACGGGCGTGAACGCGGGCAGCGCGAACTTGCCGAAGCTGTTCAGGATCGAGGCAGCCAGCGCCATCATCGAAATGAACAGCAGGTACGGGAAGGTGACCCGCAGCATTGCCGCAGTCTGGCCCAGCTTTTCCGCCTCCTCCCCGGTCCACCCGGGCGCGAACAGCTGCGCGACCAGCGGCGCGGCCAGCAACCCGATTCCGGCCACCACCAGTACCACCGCGCACAGCGCGCCGGCCATGTGGTCGACGAATTCCTTCAGCGCGGCCTTGTCGCCCTTCTGCTTGATTTCGTTGAGCACCGGCACGAACGCCATCGCCATCGAGCCCTCGGCGAAGACCCGGCGCAGGAAGTTGGGGATGCGGTAGGCGACGATGAAGGCGCTCATCGCGCCGCCGGTGCCGAACAGCATGCCCTGCAGCATGTCGCGCACGAAGCCGGCGATGCGCGACAGCAGGGTCATCGCGCTGAACACCGCGCTGGATCGCAGCAGCCCGCTCATGCCGGATGCCGCCCCGCCGGCGCCGCGCAGGCGGCATTGTTGACCCAAGCCATTGAATCGCCCATAATTTCCAGTCTTCCCGAGTCCTTCGCCCGTTGGCCACCGCGCCGGCGGGCGATTGCATCCGCCCCGACACACCGTCTTTTCCCCGAAATTTTTCCAGGATTCTCCACGTGGCCAACATCAAGTCCGCCAAGAAGCGCGCCAAGCAGACCGTCGTGCGCAACGCCCGCAACGTCGCCCAGCGCTCGCAGCTGCGCACCGCCGTCAAGAAGGTGATC
>JAEWFT010000020.1 GCA_023388715.1 Pseudomonadota bacterium | reverse complement strand
ATCCCGAACTCGGAAGTGAAACACAGACGCGCCGATGGTAGTGTGGCTCAAGCCATGCAAGAGTAGGTCATCGCCAGGGCCTTATACCAAAACCCCGCAGCTAAACCCTGCGGGGTTTTTCTTTGCGGGTGCGACGTGCCTGGGAACGTTTTCGCGGCGCAAAAAAGAAACCCCGGTGCGATACCGGGGTTTCTCGTTTGCCGGGCGGCGGAAGCCGCCGGTTCCGCATTGCGGAGCGTGCTATCAGCGCGCCGCGGTGGTGTTGGCCGCGGCGGGACGCATGGCATCGCGGGCCGCCTTGAACGGGTTGCCCTCGTACCAGTTCGGCCACTGCCCACCGTTGGCGAGCGCTTCGCCCACCGAGTAGGCCACTTCCAGGTCCTGCAGGATCCCGTCGAGATTCCAGCTGGCGGCGTCAAATTCGTCGCCGGCCTTGTGGTAGCGGTTCTCGGTGTAGTCCTTGCCCGCGGCATCGCCGGCGGCGCTGCCGCCCTCCAGCAGGTTGTTTCCGCTGTCCAGGTACAGCGCGGGCACGCCGGCCTTGGCGAAGTTGAAGTGGTCGGAGCGGAAGTAGTACCCGGCCGTGGTGTTGGACTCGCCGGCCATGGTCCGCTGCTGCTTGGCGAGGATCGGCTTGAGCACGTCTTCCAGTTCGGAACTGCCACTGCCAACGACGGTGATGTCGCGGGCCTTGCCGATCGGTGCCAGCGCGTCCAGGTTGATCACTGCGACCGTCTTGTCCAGCGGGATCACCGGGCGTGCTACGTAGTACTTCGACCCGAGCAGCCCGGATTCCTCCAGGGTGACCGCCAGGAACAGCACCGAGCGCTTCGGCGGCGTGGGCGCCTTGCGCATGGCCTCGGCGATCTCGAGGATCCCGGCGACGCCGGTCGCGTTGTCGACCGCACCGTTGTAGATGTTGTCGCCCTCGACGCCCTCGTGGGTCCCGAGGTGGTCCCAGTGCGCCATGTAGACGATGGCCTCGTCCGGCGTTTCGCTGCCCGGCAGCAGGCCCACCACGTTGCGCGAGGTCTTCTCGGCGGTGGTGCTCTTGAGCTGGAGCGACATCGTGGCGTCCAGCGGCACCGGCTTGAAGCCGCGCTTGTTGGCGGCCGCGCGCAGCTTGGCGAGGTCCTGCCCCGCGGCCTTGAACAGCGCATCCGCGGCGCCGGCGCTCAGCCAGCCCTGGGCGGGCACGCGCGGCGCCGGGTCGTCCTTCGCCGGCAGGTCGTACTGCGGTCCGGACCAGGAATTCCTGACCACGTCCCAGCCGTACGAGGCGCCTTCGGTGTCATGGATGATCAGCGCGCCGGCCGCGCCCTTGCGCGCTGCCTCTTCGAACTTGTACGTCCAGCGCCCGTAGTAGGTCATCCGCTCGCCGTCGAAGAGCTTGGCGTCCTTGGCGTGGAAGCCCGGATCATTGACCAGCATCACCACGGTCTTGCCCTTGACGTCGAGGCCGGCGTAGTCGTTCCAGTCCTGTTCCGGCGCGTCGACGCCGTAGCCGACGAACACCAGCTGGCTGTCGGCGATGTCCACCTGCGCCTGCCCGGTGCGGGTGCCGATCACCATGTCGTCGCCGAACTTGAGCACCTGCGAGGCGCCGCCCACCTTGACGTTCAGCGTGGCCGACTCGTCCGCGGTGGTCTCGACCATCGCCACCGGCTGGAACCAGTCGCTGCCGTTGCCGGGTTGCAGGCCGATGCGCGCGAACTGCGCCTTGATGTACTCGACCGTCCTTTCCTCGCCGATGGTCCCGGGCGCGCGGCCGGCGAACTCGTCGGAGGCCAGCTGGCGCACGTGCTCGGCGAAATCGGCGGCGTCCAGCGCGTCCTTGAAGGCGTGGCTGCTGGAGGGCGCGGTCTGCGCCGCATCGGTCGTGGCGGCGTCGGTGCCGGCCTGCTGCCCGTCGCGCGGGGTGCAGGCGCACAGCGCCGCGATCAGGGCCAGGGAAAGCAGGGTCTTGCGGGGCATCGGGGGACTCCGTTCGGCAATCCCCCGATTCTAGCCCGAGCCCCGCCCGGCCGCCGGCGGTCAGTCCCTGGGCGCGACCGGGGTGCTGTAGCGCTGCGCGGTGGCACCCTGGACGGCCCCGGTGCGTGCGCTGGCGTGCACGTGGAGTTTCACCTCGCGTTCGAACACCAGCGCGCCTTCGACCACGGCGCCCGGCCCGATCACCACGCGCGGGATGGCCCGCTTGCCGACCCGCGGCACCCAGCCGGTGACCGGCTTCGCGACCTTGATCCCGCCGCGCACGTGCGAGCCCGCACCGACGGTGATGTCGCCATTGACGGTCCTGATGCTGCCGCCAAGGTCGGTGTCGACCAGCCCGATGCCGCCGTTGACGGAGGAGACATCGCCCCGGATGTCGCCACCGCGGCCGATGAAGATGCCGCCGTTCACGGTTTCCACGCTGCCGCCGACCTGCGCGCGGTCGCCGAGCCGGATCGACCCGTTGACCGTGCTGACGTCCTCGGTGGCGACGCCATCCCCGCTGCGGATGCTGCCATTGACGGTCTCCACGTCGCGGGCGCGGGCGCCAGCGGCGAGCTCGATGCTGCCGTTCACGGTGCTCAGGTCGCCGTAGCGCTGGCCGGCTTCGGCCACGATACGGCCATTGACCTTGTCGATGTCGCGCACGCGCTCCTGCGCGGAAGGCGCGCTGGCGGCAAGTGCAAGGGCGAGGAACAACACGGTGCGATGCATGTGGCCTCCCGGGCTGGTCGTTGCGGTGGTGGGCGGGTGGGGTGACGGGAATTACGGGCCGCTACAATCCTCCCATCGGCCCGCGGCATGGGCCATTTTGCAGGAAACGCCGTGTCCGCCAGCACCGCCCGTCCGAAGCCCGTGGTCCTGCTGATCCTCGATGGCTGGGGCCATCGCGAGGAGCGCGAGGACAACGCGCTGGCACTGGCCACGCTGCCCAACTGGCAGGGCCTGCTGGCGCGCTGCCCGCACACGCTGATCCATACGGAGGGCCGCCATGTCGGCCTGCCGGACGGGCAGATGGGCAATTCCGAAGTGGGGCACATGAACTTGGGCGCCGGCCGCATCGTCTACCAGGACCTGACCCGGATCGACGCGGCGATCGAGGACGGCAGTTTCCTGGCCAACCCGGCCTTGCGCGACGCCTGCGCCGCCGCCGTGGCCGGGGGTGGCACCCTGCACGTGATGGGGCTGCTGTCGCCGGGTGGCGTGCACAGCCACGAAGCGCACGTCTTCGCCATGCTGCGGATGGCGCACGCGCTCGGGGTGCCGCGGGTGGCGGTGCATGCGTTCCTGGACGGGCGCGACACCCCGCCGCGCTCGGCCAAAGCCTCGCTGCAGGCACTACAGGACGTGTGCGATGCGTTGGGCAACGCGCGCATCGCCAGCGTCGGTGGCCGCTACTTCGCAATGGACCGCGACCGCCGCTGGGAGCGGGTGCAGCGCGGCTGGGACGCGATCGTCGAGGCGCGCGCCGACCATCACGCCCCCGATGCGCTGTCCGCGCTGGCGGTCGCCTACGCACGCGGCGAGAACGACGAGTTCGTCGCTCCGACCGTGGTCGGCGCGCCGCAGCCGATGGCCGACGGCGACGTGGCGGTGTTCATGAACTTTCGCGCAGACCGCGCGCGCCAGCTGGCGGCGGCGTTCACCGATCCGGCGTTTGACGGTTTCCAGGCCCGGCGCCCGGCGCTGGCGATGTTCGTCTGCCTGATCGAATACGACGCCACCCTGCCGGCCAGCGTGGCCTGGCCGCCGGACAACCTCGCCAACACCCTGGGCGAAGTGCTGGCGGTCAACGGACTGTCGCAGCTGCGCATCGCCGAGACCGAGAAGTACGCGCACGTGACCTTCTTCTTCAGCGGCGGGCGCGAGGACCTGTTCGCCGGCGAGGACCGGATCCTGGTCCCCAGCCCGCGGGTCGCCACCTACGACCTGCAGCCGGAGATGAGCCTGCCGGAGCTGACCGCGCGGCTGGTCGAGGCGATCGGCGCCGGCACCTACGACTGCATTGTCTGCAACATCGCCAACCCGGACATGGTCGGCCACAGCGGGGTGCTGGAGGCGGCGATCCAGGCGGCCGAGGCGGTGGACGTGGCGATCGGCGCGATCGACGCGGCGGTCCACGCGGCCGGTGGCGCGCTGGTCGTCACCGCCGACCACGGCAACCTCGAGCTCATGCGCGACCCCGTTACCGGCCAGCCGCACACCTCGCACACGGTCGGCCCGGTGCCGCTGGTCTATGCCGGGACGCGTCCGGCCACACTGCGCAGCGGCGGCGCCCTGCGCGACGTCGCCCCGACCCTGCTCGACCTGCTGGCGCTGCCGCAGCCGGCCGAGATGAGCGGCGCCAGCCTGCTGCAGCCGGATTGAGGATGCGCGCGCGCCTGCTGGCGGTGCTGGGCGTGGCGTTGCTGGCGCTGGCTGGCGGCGCGATGGCGCAGGACAAGGGCGATGCAGAACAGCGCCTGCGCAGCGTCCGCAGCGAACTCAACAAAGTCGCCGCCGAGCGCCGCAAGCTGGAAGGCGCGCGCGGCGCCGCCAGCCGCGAGTTGCGGGTGGCCGACGAGCAGGTCGGCGGGGTGCAGCGCTCGCTGCAGCAGACGCAGGCCGACCTGCAGCGCGATGGCGCCGCGCTGGAGCGCCTGCGCGCCGAGCGCGCGCGCCATGCGCAGGACCTCGATGCCAAGAAGGCCGAACTGGCGCGGCTGCTGCGCGCTGCCCAGCAGGCCGGCGGTGAGGCGCCGCTGAAGGCGTTGCTGGCGCAGGACCGGATCGCCGAGGCCGAGCGGGCACTGACCTACCAGGGCTACTTGCAGCGGGCGCAGGTGGAGCGGATCCGCGCCCTGACCTCCGAGTTGCGGCGGGTGGAAAGCCTGGAGCAGCAGATCCTGCAGCGGCGCAGCGCGCTGGATGCCGCCCGGCGCAAGCAGGCCGAGGAGCTCGCCGCGTTGCAGCAGGCGCGCAGCCAACGTGCGGAGCTGGTGGCGCGCATCGACCAGCAGTACCGCGACAAGGCCAGCCGCGAAAAGGCGCTGGGGCGCGACGCCGGTGCCCTGCAGAAGCTGGTGGCGCAGCTGCGCGCGACCGCCGCCCGCGCCGCCCGCGAAGCTGCGCGGGCAAGGGCGAAGGCGGCGCGCGAGGCCGCGGCCGGCAAGCC
>JAEWFT010000012.1 GCA_023388715.1 Pseudomonadota bacterium | reverse complement strand
CAGCTACCACATGATGGGCGTGCCCACCGCGATGTTCACCCCGCTGTTCGTGATCGCGCGCACCGCCGGCTGGAGCGCGCACGTGATCGAGCAGCGCATCGACGGCAAGATCATCCGCCCCAGCGCGAACTACACCGGTCCGGAAGACCGCGAATTCGTGCCGATCGGGCAGCGCTGAGGCCGCCATGTGGCCGCTGCTGCCCGAGGGCAGCCTCGACGAGTTCGCCAAGGTCGCGGCGATCACCGCACTGCTGACGATCCTGGTGGTGCTGCTGCATTACGAAGGCCTGAAGTGGCTGGCCCGGCACTACGGGCCGCGCACCTCGGGCCGCGCGCGCGCGACCGGGTCGCGCAAGCAGCGGGCGGGCTTCGTCGGCCTCATCTTCGCGCTGCTGGGGCTGCACGTGGTGGAGATCTGGTGCTATGGCATCGGCTACTACTGGATGGAGCAGCAGCCGGACATGGGCTACGTGCATGGGCCGAACGGCATCGGCAGCCTGTTCGATGCGATCTACTTCTCGGCGACGATGTACACCACGCTCGGGCTGGGCGACCTGTCGCCGGTCGGGCCGATCCGCCTGCTGACCGGGATGGAGGCGGTGACCGGGTTGCTGCTGATCACCTGGTCGGCCAGCTTCACCTACCTCGAGATGTCGCGGGTGTGGCAGCGCGACGGCGACTGATCGCCGCCGCGCCCGCCGGGCTCAGCCCAGGCCTTCGGCCTTGAGGGCGGCCTGCACGCCCGCATCGGCGTCCATGCGCGCGCGGAAGGCCACGACATGCGCGAGGTCCGAGGTGTCGATGCCCAGCGCGTCCGCCCACAGCAGGGTGACGTACAGATAGGGGTCGGCGACGCTGCGGAAGCCCGCCAGCCAGCCGCCGCTTTCGGCCAGGCGCGCGTCCACGGTTTCGTAATGCTTGCGCACGCGCTTGCGCGCCTGTTCCTTCACCGTGTCGTAGTGCTCGGCGCCGCGCATGAACAGCCCCGGCGCGAACAGCGGGGTGTAGGAGGGGTGCAGGTCGGAGTTGACGAAGGACAGCCAGCGGGTGGCTTCGGCGCGCTGGCGCGCGCTGCCGTCGCCCATCAGCTCGGCCTGCGGCGCGCTGTCGGCGATGTAGCCCATGATCGCGGCGTTCTGGGTCAGCACGAAGCGCCCGCCTTCCGCGGCGTCATCGACCACCACCGGCACCGCGCCTGCCGGATTCAGCGCGAGGAACTCCGGCGACTTGCGGCTTGCGTTGTCGAGGATCTCGACCTCGAACGGGATGCCCGCCCAGTGCAGCGCGATGTGGTCGGCGGTTGAGCATGCGCCCGGCTTGGTATAGAGCTTCATGGGGAAATCCTGCGAGAGGGAATCCCCATGATCGCGTCGGGCGCGTCAAGGAAACAGCAGGCAGCGTGCAACGGGGCGTTGCAGGCGCGGAATGATCAGCTGCGCGCCTTGCGCGGGCGCAGCGACTGCACCTTGAGGAAGGTGTGGTCGCCGATGGTGGCGACCTGGTGGGCGTTGCCCCAGGACGGCGAGGCGATCGCGTGCGCCATAAAATGGCTGGCGCCGGGGACGATCTCCCGGCGCTGGCCGGCCGGCAGCGCCCAGTTGCGCTCGGAGGCCAGCGACACGCTCACCGCCTGTTCCCAGGCGCGCGTGTTGGACAGGCGGGTGTAGGCGGGGACGATGGTGGGCGCGAACTGCTTGCGCGCGGTGACCACCTCGCACAGGTTGCCGCCCCACAGGCCACTGTCGCGGCGGCGCAGCGCGACCTCGGCGACCGCCTGCTGCCCGCGCACGCTCTGGTCGCGCGCTTCCAGGTACACGGTGGTGCTGAGGCACAGCGAGTCGGCGGCTGGTTGCGGGAGCACGTTGCTCGACAACCAGAGGATCCATGCCAGTTTCATTCGAACTCCTTGCTCCGTTGCGGCGTGGAAGCGCATCGTCGGCACGGGACCGTCGTGTGATCCACGTCATGGCGTACTGGGGAGGGCGGGCGCTCTATGGCGGCCTTTGCCCGGGCCACCCGCATGTCGGGCGGGGGCCGGTGGTGCCTGCCGCGCACGGCGTCGGTGCGGAAGGGGCAGGGCGGAAAGTGCGCGCACAGTATTGGCACTTTCCCCAACGCCAGCTGAACGCATGGGTCGTTAACGCCGGGTCACGGTGGCCGGCAAGGCCGCGCATTCAGCTCAGAGGAGCGCGGCCAGGCGGGTGCCCTGGTCGATCGCGCGCTTGGCGTCCAGCTCCGCCGCGACATCGGCGCCACCGATCAGGTGGGCACTCCGTCCGCATGCGGCGAGCGCCTCGTGCAGGTCGCGCTGCGGCTCCTGCCCGGCGCAGACCACCACATGGTCGACATCGAGCACCTGGTCCTGCCCGTCCACGCGGACATGGAAGCCAGCGTCATCGACGCCCAGGTACTCGACCCCGCCCAGCATCTGCACGCCCTTGGCCTTCAGGGTGGCGCGATGGATCCAGCCGGTGGTCTTGCCCAGGCGTGCGCCGGGCTTGCCGGCCGAACGCTGCAGCAACCAGACGCGGCGCGCGGGCGCAGCCGGCTGCGGGGGCGTGAGGCCTCCCGGAGCTTCGAACGCCGGATCCACCCCCCATTCGGCCATCCAGCGCTCGCGGTCCAGGGTGGGGGAGTCGCCGTGCTCGACCAGGAATTCGGCGACGTCGAAGCCGATCCCGCCGGCACCCACGATCGCCACCTTCGCCCCCGGCGCCACGCGGCCCTGCAGCACATCAAGGTAGCCCACGACCTTGTTATGGTCGTGGCCGGGGAAGTCGACCCGCCGCGGGCGTACGCCGGTGGCCACCACCACCTCGTCGAAGCCCTCCAGGGTGACGGCCTCCACGCGGGCGCCGAGCTGCAGCTGCACCCCGGTCTCGGCGATGCGCTGGCTGAAATAGCGCAGCGTCTCGTGGAACTCCTCCTTGCCGGGGATGCGCTTGGCGAGATTGAACTGACCGCCGATGCAATCCGCGGCATCGAACAGCGTCACCCGGTGGCCGCGTTCGGCCGCAAGCGTGGCGCAGGCCAGGCCCGCGGGACCCGCGCCGACCACAGCGATCGTTTTCGGGGTCGCCGCCGGGCGCCAGGTCAGTTCGGTCTCGGCGCAGGCGCGCGGGTTGACCAGGCAACTGGCGCGCTTGTTCTCGAACACATGGTCCAGGCAGGCCTGGTTGCAGGCGATGCAGGTATTGATCGCCTCGGGACGCCCGGCGCGGGCCTTGGCGACCCATTGCGGGTCGGCGAGCAGCGGGCGCGCCATCGACACCATGTCGGCGCCGCCGGAGGCCAGCACCGCTTCCGCGACCTCGGGCATGTTGATGCGGTTGGTCGCCACCAGCGGCAGCTGCACATGGGGCTTGAGTTTCGCGGTGACCCCGGAGAACGCCGCGCGCGGCACCGAGGTGGCGATGGTGGGCACCCGCGACTCGTGCCAGCCGATGCCGGTATTGATGATGGTCGCCCCCGCGGCCTCGACCGCCTTTGCCTGGGCAACGATGTCGGCCCAGCCGTTGCCGCCGTCCACCAGGTCCAGCATGGACAGGCGGTAGACCAGGATGAAGTCGGGTCCGCAGGCCTCGCGCACCGCGCGCACGATCTCCACCGCGAAGCGCATCCGCCGCGTCGCATCGCCGCCCCAGCCGTCGGTTCGGCGGTTGCCACGCGCGGTGGTGAACTCGTTGAGCAGGTAGCCCTCGGAGCCCATGATCTCCACTCCGTCGTAACCGGCGTCGCGGGCGAGGCGGGCGGCGGTGGCGAAATCGCGTATGTGGCGCTCGATCGCGCGGGCCGACAGGGCGCGGGGAGTGAACGGATTGATCGGCGACTTCACGCGCGAGGGTGCCACCGAGAGCGGGTGATAGGCGTACCGCCCGGCGTGCAGCAATTGCAGGCAGATACGGCCGTCCTGCGCATGCACCGCCGCGGTCACCTGGCGATGCCGGCGCACGTGCCAGGGCATCGACATCCGGCTGGCGAACGGCTTCAGCCAGCCGACGAGGTTGGGCGAGAATCCGCCGGTCACGATCAGCCCGACCCCGCCCGCAGCGCGCTCCGCGAAGTACGCGGCGAGTTTCGGGAAGTCCCGCGCGCGGTCCTCGAGGCCCGTATGCATCGAGCCCATCAGCACCCGGTTGCGCAACGTGGTGAAGCCCAGGTCCAGCGGCTTGAACAGATTCGGATAGGGCGAGTCGGGTGCGTTCATCGCCGAAGCATACCGAAGCGTATGGCGCGGCGCGCTGCCGCCTTCACATCGTCGCGACCCGTTACTTACGACACTCGCGTTCAGGTTTTTTGCATGCCGCCTGACTGTTATGCTAGCGTTAACACGGCTTTCACGTGCACGGAATTACGGTGCACGGGATGGCGAGCGGACCAAGGCCGTCTGAAACATCCCCAAAGCGTCAAGTTTCTTCTTACTGAATCAAGGAGCTGAACATGAACAAGAAACTCCTCTGCGCTGCCCTGCTGGGTAGTCTGGGTCTGGCGCAGGCCGCGTCCGCCCAGGAGTTCGATGATCGCTGGTACATCTCGGGCTCGACCGGTTTCAACTTCCAGGACAACAGCCGCGGCACGGACGACGCGCCGTTCGTCACCTTGGGCTTCGGCAAGTTCCTCTCCCCGCGTTTCTCGCTGGAGACCGAGCTGAACTACCAGAACCCGCACAAGAAGGTCAACGAGGACCTGTGGTGGAGCCAGTACGGCATCTCGCTGGACGGCCGTTACCACTTCCGCAACGTTGATTCCAAGTGGTGGCCCTACCTGCGTGGCGGCATCGGCTACCAGCGCCATGAGGAAGAGTACGACGCCTTCCCGAACCCGAACTCGCCCGGCCAGCACGAAGACGGCAACCTGGCAGTGAACCTGGGCATCGGCCTGCAGGCCGACATGGGCCGCGTCGACGTCCGTGGCGAGCTGGGTGCACGCGTCGACTTCGACGACCAGCAGGCCCGCATCGGTAACCAGGAAGACCGCTTCACCGATCTGCTGGCGTCGATCGGCATGACCGTCGCCCTCGGCCCGGAGCCGATCGCCCCGGTGGCCCCGGCCCCGGTCGCGGCGAACTGCGCCGACCTGGATGACGACGGCGACGGCGTCAACAACTGCAACGATCGTTGCCCCGGTTCGCAGGCTGGCCAGACCATCGGTCCGGACGGCTGCCCGGTCCCGGTCTCGATCGACCTGAAGGGCGTGAACTTCGACTTCGACCGCTCGACCCTGCGTCCTGACGCGGTGGCGATCCTCAACGAGGCCGTCGAAATCCTGAAGCGCTACCCGGACCTGCGCGTCGAAGTGGCTGGCCACACCGACGAGTGCGGCACCGACGCCTACAACCAGGGCCTGTCCGAGCGCCGCGCCCGCGCGGTGTACGACTACCTGACCAGCAACGGCATCGATTCCGGCCGCCTGTCGGGCCCGAACGGTTACGGCGAGAGCCGTCCGCTGGAGAACCTGGGCGACGCGTTCCCGGGCTGCAAGAGCGAGACCAACCGCCGCACCGAGCTGAACACCCAGTAATACGGGTCACAAGCTGCACCACACGAAGCCCGGCCATGCGCCGGGCTTCGTTTTTTCCGGTTCGCTGTTCACGACCGGGTCATTGCGGGTACACCGGCGGCTGCCTACACTGGAGCGGTCGATTCAGGGGAGAACCAACCATGTTCCGTCGCGCCGTTTGTGGCCTGCTCGTCCTGGCCGCGCCCGCCATGGCCGTTGCCAACGAAGCCAGCTGCGCCAGCGACCTGCTGACCGCGATGCCGGTGCGTCCGGCGATGATCGCGCCGGTCGCGATCGAACTGGCGCCCGCCACCACCCAGCTGGGCGGCGCCACCGGCGTGCTGACCCAGGCGTTCGACGAGGCGCTGTCGGTGGACAACGTCCTGCTGCGCATCCGCCAGGATGGTTGCCGCGCGGTCGCACGCGCCGCCGCCCTGCGCGCCGCCGATCCCAACGATCCGGCGACCTACAAGCCCAAGACCGAATTCGACAACACGCCCTGGCGTTTCAATATGACCCAGAACGGCAAGCGCATGACGGCCGACGAGTTCGATGCATGGATGAAGTCGCGTGGCGTGCGGGTGGTTGGCCGCAAGGATGCGGCGCCGGTCGCGACGCCGGAGGCCGCGGCGGAACCGCCGTCCAACTGACCGGCAGCCGCAGCATCGCTACCACACGCGCCGCCCCAGGGCGGCGCGCCTGTTTCAGGCGTTCAGCACGCCCAGCTCGTGGCCGATCCGGGTGAACGCGTCGATCGCCAGGTCCAGTTGTTCGCGGCTGTGCGCGGCGCTCATCTGGCAGCGGATCCGGGCCTGTCCCTTGGCCACCACCGGGAAGAAGAACCCGATCGCGTAGATGCCCTCCTCGAGCAGGCGCTCGGCGAAGCGCTGGGCAAGGGGCGCGTCGTACAGCATCACCGGGCAGATCGGGTGGGTGCCAGGCTTGATGTCGAACCCGGCGGCGGTCATGCGTTCGCGGAAGTAGGTCGTGTTCCCGCGCAGGCGCTCGCGCAGGTCACCTGCCGAGGACAGCATCTCGAAGGCCTTGGTGCCGGCGGCCACCACGTGCGGAGGCAGGGAGTTGGAGAACAGGTAGGGACGCGAGCGCTGGCGCAGCAGTTCGATCACCTCGGCCTTGCCGGTGGTGAAGCCGCCGAGGGCGCCGCCCATCGCCTTGCCGAGCGTGCCGGTGAAGATGTCGATCCGGTCCAGCACGCCCTTGACCTCGGCGCTGCCGCGGCCGCTCTTGCCAAGGAAGCCGGTCGCGTGGCATTCGTCGATGTGCACCAGCGCGCCGTACTGCCGCGCCAGCCGGGTGATCTCGTCCAGCGGTGCGATGAAGCCATCCATCGAGAACACGCCGTCGGTGGTGATCATGATGGTGCGCGCGCCGTCGGCCCTGGCCTGCTGGAGCTGCTTTTCCAGGTCGGCCATGTCGCAGTTGGCGTAGCGGTAGCGCCGGGCCTTGCACAGGCGCACGCCGTCGATGATCGAGGCGTGGTTGAGCGCGTCGGAAATGATGGCATCGTTCTCGTCGAGCAGCGGCTCGAACAGGCCGCCGTTGGCGTCGAAGCAGGCCGCGTAGAGGATGGTGTCCTCGGTGCCGAAGAAGTCCGCGATGGTCTTCTCGAGCTCCTTGTGCAGGTCCTGGGTGCCGCAGATGAAGCGCACCGATGCCATGCCGAATCCGTGGGTATCCAGCGCGTCCTTCGCCGCGGCGATGATCTCCGGGTGGTCGGCCAGCCCCAAGTAGTTGTTGGCGCAGAAATTCAGCACCGTGCGGCCGTCGGCGAGTTCGATCTGCGCGGACTGCGGGCTGGTGATGATGCGCTCGGCCTTGAACAGGCCGGCGGCGCGGATCTCGTCCAGGGTTTCGGCATAGCGTGCGGTGAGCGACATCGGGGGCTCCAGGCAATTCGGTGGCAGGTGGGCGCTGCGGGTGCGCGACCATCGGCGGCATGGACGCCGCCGATGAGCCTACATGGACGTATTCACGGCGTGTCGCGGACCGGCAGCGCCCACCTGCCGCGCGCGGACACCGCCGCTCAATTCCAGCTCAGCACCACCTTGCCGGACTTGCCGCTTTCCATCAGGTCGAAGCCCTGCTGGAACTCGTCGATCGGCAGCTGGTGGGTGAGCACCTTGCCCAGCGGGAAGCCGTCGAGCACCAGCTGGGTCATTTTGTACCAGGTCTCGTACATCTTGCGGCCGTAGATGCCGTGGATGGTTAGGCCCTTGAAGATGATCTTGTCCCAGTCGGCGCCGGCGCCCCTGGGCATGATCCCGAGCATCGCGATCTTGCCGCCGTGGTACATGCAATCGAGCATGTCATTGAAGGCGCGCGGGTTGCCGCTCATCTCCAGGCCCACGTCGAAGCCTTCCATGTGCAGGTCGGCCATCACCTCCTTGAGCGACTGGTTGGCCACGTTCACTACCCGGGTGGCGCCCATGTCGGCGGCGAGCTTGAGGCGGAAGTCGTTGACGTCGGTGACCACCACGTTGCGCGCGCCGATGTGCTGGCAGATGCCGGCGGCGATTACCCCGATGGGTCCGGCGCCGGTGATCAGCACGTCCTCGCCGACCACGTCGAACTCCAGCGCGCAGTGCGCCGCGTTGCCGTAGGGGTCGAAGAAGGCGGCCAGCTCGCTCGGGATCTGGTCGGGGATCGGCCACAGGTTGGTGGCAGGCATCACGATGTACTCGGCGAAGGCGCCATTGCGGTTGACGCCGATGCCGACAGTGTTGGGGCACAGGTGCTGGCGGCCGGCGCGACAGTTGCGGCAGTGGCCGCAGACGATGTGGCCCTCCGCGGAGACGCGCTGGCCGACGTGGTAGCCGGACACGCCCGGGCCGATCTGCGCGACCCTGCCAACGAACTCGTGGCCGATGACCAGCCCGGGCTGGATGTTGCGCTGGCTCCACTCGTCCCACAGGTAGATGTGCAGGTCGGTGCCGCAGATCGCGGTCTTTTCCAGCTTGACCAGGACTTCGTTGGGGCCGGGCACCGGCACCGGCACCTCCTCCATCCAGATGCCCTTGCCGGCTTCGCGCTTGACCAGCGCGCGCATGGTGTCTTGGGTCGTGGCTTGCGACATGGTGCGCCTCGTGCGTTGAGGCGGGCATTCTACCGGTCGGGCCGTTGCCGGCCCGGCATGACCACGGGCAGGGGCAGCCAGCGCCCCGGGGATGGTGTAATGCGGGTTTGCCGTTGCCGGAGTGCCCGCCATGCGCCATCGCCGTTCATCCCTCGCCATCGTGCTGGCGCTCGCCGCGGGCGCGGCCCACGCCGACGAGGGCATGTGGATGCCGTCGCAGCTGCCGCAACTGGCCAAGCAGCTGAAGGCGGCGGGCTACAAGGGCGACCCGCGCGCGCTGGCGGACGTCACCAGGCCGCCGCTGGCCGCGGTCGTTTCGCTGGGCGGCTGCACCGCCAGCTTCGTTTCGCCGGAAGGCCTGGTGGTGACCAACCACCACTGCGCAATGGGCGCGATCCAGCTCAACTCGACCCCACAGAACAACCTGATCCAGGACGGCTTCATCGCCGCCTCGCGCGCGGACGAGGTCTCGGCGGGCCCGGCCTCGCGGATCTGGGTGACGGTCGGCTTCGACAAGATCACCGACCGCATCCTAGCCCAGGCCAGCGGCAAGACCGGTCGCGCCTACTACGATGCGGTGGATGCGGCGAAAAAGGCCGCGGTAGCGCAATGCGAGGCCGATCCGGGCCATCGCTGCAGCGTCGCCGACATGTACTACGGCAGCGATTTCCACCTGATCAAGCAGCTGGAGCTGAAGGACATCCGCCTCGTGTACGCGCCACCGCGCGCCATCGGCAATTACGGCGACGAGATCGACAACTTCATGTGGCCGCGCCACACCGGCGACTTCACCTTCTATCGCGCCTACGTCGGCAGGGACGGCAAGCCGGCGGGGTACAGCCAGGACAACGTGCCATATGCGCCGCCCGCGCACCTGACCGTGTCCACCGCGCCGGTGAAGGCGGGTGACTTCGCGATGGTGGCCGGCTATCCGGGCCGCACCTTCCGCCACCGCACCGCTTCCGAATTCGCCGGCCAGATCGACTGGCTGCTGCCGACCCGGGTGGCGATGTACGACGAGATGATCGACACCGTGCAGCAGGCCACCGGCGGCAACACGGCGAAGGAGGTGGCGTATGCCTCCAGCGTGGCGGGCTACAAGAACACCCTCAAGCGCGCGCAGGGCGAGCTGGAGGGCCTGCGCCGCAGCGACGCGGTGCGGGTGCGGGGCGAGGACGAGGCGGCGATGCTGGCCTGGCTTGCGCGGCAGCCGGGCAGCGCCACGGCACTTGCCGATATCCGTGCGATGCAGGCGCTGCTGGATGCCGAACAGGCCCAGCGCGAGCGCGACTTCATCCTGCCGTTCCTGCGCCCGGGCCTGCTGGGCGCGGCGGTGCAGCTGCAGCGGCTGGCGCTGGAGCGCGCCAAGCCCGACGCCCTGCGCGAGGGCGGCTACCAGCAGCGCGACGAGGCGCTGATCGAGGGCAATCTGAGGCAGCTGCAGCGGCGCTATGACCCCGAGGTGGAGAAGGCGATGCTGCGCCATGCGCTCAAGCGCTACTTCGCGCTGCCCGCCGCGCAGCGGGTGCCGGAAGTGGACGCGGTGTTCGGCACCAGCGAGGCGCAGGCCGCGCAGCGCCTCGATGCGCTGTATGCCGGAACCCGGCTCGGCGACGAGGCCACCCGCCTTGCCGCGCTCAAGCTCGACAGCGCCGCGCTGGCCGCATCGGACGACGCGCTGCTGAAGGCCGCCGCCACCCTGCAACCCGCCCTGGTGCGGCTGGAAAACGAGTCCAAGCAGCGCGCCGGCGAGCTGCTGCGCCTGCGCCCGGCCTACATGCGCGTGCTGACGGCGTTCCGGCAGTCGCAGGGCAGGGCGGTGTACCCGGACGCCAATTCCACGCTGCGGGTCAGCTTCGGCAAGGTCAGTCCGCTGGCACCCCGCGATGCGGTCGACTACCGGCCGGTGACCACGGTGGCGGGCATCGTCGAGAAGAACACGGGCGCGTTCCCGTTCGATGCGCCCAAGCCGCTGCTGGACGCGATCGCCGCGGGCGACTTCGGCAGCACCGCCGATCCCACGTTGAAGACGCAGACGGTCAACTTCCTGACCAACCTCGACACCACCGGCGGCAATTCCGGCTCGCCGGTACTGGACGCGCGCGGGCGCCTGATCGGCCTGAACTTCGACAGCAACTGGGAGGCCGTCAGCGCCAGCTGGATGTTCGATCCGCGCTACAAGCGCGCGATCCACGTCGACATGCGCTACGTGCGCTGGATGCTGTCCAAGGTCTACCCGGCACCGGCGCTGCTGCAGGAAATGAAGCTGCCGGCCGAATGAGCCGCCCGCCACCACGAACCCCGAAACGCAAGGACATGATGATGCGCAAGACGATGATGGCCGCCGGCATTGCCGCGGCGATGCTGGCCTCCGCCGCGGCGAGCGCCGGCGAAGGCATGTGGGTGCCGCAGCAGCTGCCGGAGATCGCCGGCCCGCTGAAGAAGGCGGGCCTCAAGCTGGATCCGCGCCAGCTGGCCAACCTCACCGGCGATCCGCTCGGCGCGGTGGTCTCCCTGGGCGGCTGCACCGCGGGCTTCGTCTCGCCTCAGGGCCTGGTCGCGACCAACCACCACTGCGCCTATGGTGCGATCCAGCTGAACTCCACCGCCGAGAACAACCTGATCCGCGACGGCTTCAATCCTGCCACCACGGCGGACGAGCTGTCGGCGGGACCGAACGCGCGCATCTACGTGCTGGACGACATCACCGACGTGACCACGCAGGCCAGGGCGGCGATGGCCGCGGCGGGCGCCGATCCGGCGGCACGCGCCAAGGCGCTGGAATCGTTCGAGAAGCAGGCCACGACCGAATGCGAGGCCGACGCCGGCTATCGCTGCCGCGTGTACAGCTTCATGGGCGGCAACAGCTACCGCCTGTTCAAGAACCTCGAGATCAAGGACGTGCGCCTGGCCTACGCGCCTCCCGGCAGCGTCGGCAAGTTCGGTGGCGACATCGACAACTGGATGTGGCCGCGCCACACCGGCGATTTCGCGTTCTACCGCGCCTATGTCGGCAAGGACGGCAAGCCCGCCGCGTTCTCCAGGGACAACGTGCCCTACCAGCCGAAGCACTGGCTGAAGTTCGCCGACAAGCCGTTGCGCGCGGGCGATTTCGTGATGGTCGCCGGCTATCCGGGTCGCACCGACCGCTACGCGCTGGCGGCCGAGTTCGCCAATACCCAGGCCTGGCGCTATCCGGCGATCTCCAAGGCCTACAAGGACCAGATCGCGCTGGTGGAGGCGGCGAGCAAGGACAACCAGGACATCGCGGTGAAGTACGCCGCGACCATGGCCAGCTGGAACAACACCAGCAAGAACTTCGACGGCCAGCTGGAAGGCTTCGCCCGCAATGACGTGCTCGGCTTCAAGCGCCGCGAGGAAGCCGCCGTGCTCGCCTGGCTGCAGGCGCAAGGCGAGGCCGGCAAGCCGGCGCTGGCCGCGCACGCCACCCTGCTGCAGCTGCTGGAGGACGGCAAGCGCACGCAGGAGCGCGACCTGGTGCTGGGCAGCTTCAACCGCAGCGGCGTGCTGGGCACGGCGGTCAGCCTGTACCGCCTGGCCATCGAGCGCCAGAAGCCGGACGCCGAGCGCGAGTCGGGCTACCAGCAGCGCGACCTGCCGGTGATCGAGGGCGGGCTGCGGCAGATGGAGCGCCGCTACGTGCCGGCGATGGATCGCCAGCTGCAGCAATACTGGCTGGACCGTTACGTGGCGCTGCCGGCCGACCAGCACGTCGAAGCGGTGGACGCCTGGCTGGGCGGCAGCGACAAGGCCGCGGCGGACAAGGCGCTGGCCCGGCTGGATGCGAGCAAGCTTGGCAGCCTGGACGAGCGGTTGAAGTGGTTGGCGGCGGATCGCGCCGCGTTCGAGGCCAGCACCGACCCGGCCATCCAGTACGCGGTGGCGGTGACGCCCACCCTGCTGGAGATGGAAGAGAAGGCCAAGGCCGTGTACGGCACCGCGCTGCAGGCTCGCCCGCTGTACCTGCAGGCGATGGCCGACTACAAGAAGAGCAAGGGCGAGTTCGTCTATCCGGACGCCAACTCCTCGCTGCGGATCACCTTCGGGCACGTCAAGGGCTACACCAAGCTCGACGGCAGCGTGCAGCAGCCCTTCACCAGGCTCGAGGAAGTGGCGGCCAAGGAAACCGGAGCGGATCCGTTCGACAATCCCAAGGCGCTGCTGGACGCGGTTGCAGCGAAGAACTACGGCGGCCTGGCGGACAAGCGGCTCGGCACCGTGCCGGTGAACTTCCTGTCGGACCTCGACATCACCGGCGGCAACTCCGGCTCGCCGGTGCTGGACGCGCACGGCAAGCTGGTCGGTCTGGCCTTCGATGGCATCCAGGAGGCGGTCGCCAGCAACTGGGTGTTCGACCCGGTGATGACGCGGATGATCTCGGTGGACCATCGCTACATGCGCTGGATCATGCAGGAAGTGATGCCGGCGCCGCGGCTGCTGCAGGAACTGGGCGTGCCCGAGAAGCGCTGACCGTCGCGTTTCTTGGACGAAGGACGCCGGCCCCGCGCCGGCGTTTTTCGTTGGGCGCGCCGGGTTGCGGCCGACCTGCTAGGCTGTTGCGCCGCAACATCCGAGCCTGCGATGAAGATCCTGCTTGCCCGCCACGGCGAAACCGCTTGGAACGCCGAGGGCCGCTACCAGGGCCAGGAGGACATCCCGCTGTCCGATGTCGGCATCGCCCAGGCAACCGCGCTGGGCGAGCGGCTGATGCCGGTGCGGATCGATCGCGCGGTGGCCTCGCCGCTGGCGCGCGCGACCCGCACCGCGCAGCTCGCCCTCGGGGTGGCGCGCGCCTCCCGCCTGGGCTTGGACGCGGGCTTCCTCGAGATCGCCCACGGCGAATGGGAGGGCCTGCTGGCCAGCGAGATCGCCGCGCGCGACCCGGATCGCCTGCGCGCTTGGCGCGAGGCGCCGGACACCGTGCTGATGCCGGGCGAGCGCGGGGAATCGCTGCAGATGGTGCTGGAACGCGCCTGGCTGGCGCTGGCGCGTGCCTGCGAGGGACTGGGCGATGACGACACCTTGCTGGTCGTCGCGCATGACGCGGTCAACCGGGTGCTGCTGGCGCGCGTGCTGGGCCTGCCGCTGGCCAGGCTGTGGAGCTTCCGCCAGGCACCGACCACCCTCAACCTGCTCGAGGGGCCAGGCATCGACCGGCTGGAAGTGGTGCGGTTGAATGACTGCGCGCACTACACGCCGTTCTTCGGCGAGGCGAAGCACCGCGCGCTGTAGGCCGCCGTCACGGCTCGACCGGCGCGGGTCGCGAGGGCAGCTTGGGCGCAAGCGCTTCCGGCGGCAGCGGAACGAACAGCGAGGCCGCGCGGCCCGCGGTGCTGACGCGACCGAACTGCTGCTCGCACATTGCCTCGTTGGACTGGCGCACCGCCTGCGGCTGGGCGAGCGCGCCCCGGCTGCGCAACGCATCGCGCAAGGCGCGCGCGTGCGACGGCGCCAGCTCCCACGCATCGCCGATGGACGACGCGCGGGCTCGGTGCAGCAACGGATTGGCGCCACGCGCCCAGCGCAGCTCCAGCAGGGGCGTAGCGGACGCGTCTTCGATCCGGGTGTCGACCGCAAGCGCGCCCAAGCCCGCGGGCAACCGGAACGGACCCGGCACCGCGGCGTCCAGCACCGCCGAGGTGGCCGCAAGCGCGCTGCTGCTGGCGCCGATGTGGCGCAGCGTGAGCGCGACCTCGCCGCCGTCCTGCCCCGCGGACCACTCGACCCAGGGCGCCAGCGCGATGCAGACCGTGCGCGCCGCATGCGCCGCAATCAACGCGGCCTGTTCATCCGTCACGGCGCTTGCGTGGCTGCCGGCGGCGAGCGCGGCACGCGGTAGCTGGAAGAGCGCGGGTTGCGGCCACGCCGCGCTGCCGTCGCGCACGTGCACCTGGTAGTGCGGCTGGCCCTGGAGCGTGCGGAAGCCGTCGGGAACAGCGGCCCCGTCACCGGCGGGCAGGCTGGCGCAACCGGTGGCGGCGGCAGCCAGGAACAGGAGCGGGACGATGCGGGCATTCATGGGGTCAATGTACGCAACAGGCGGCCGCCTGGATGCACGCGGTCATCGCGAGAGGGCGGATAATCCGCGGATGACCTCGCTTGACGACTGGCTTGCCCATATTTCCTGCCAGCACCCGCAGGGCATCGCGATGGGGCTGGAGCGCGTGCGCGCGGTCGCGGCGCGCATGGGCCTGCACGCCCCTGCGCCTCGGACGCTGGTGGTCGGCGGCACCAATGGCAAGGGTTCCACCGTGGCCTTCGCCGAGGCCATCGCGCGCGCGGCAGGGCTGCGGGTGGGCGCCTACACCTCGCCGCACCTGTTGCGCTACAACGAGCGGGTGCGGATCGATGGCGTCGACGCCACCGACGAGGCGCTCGTCGCCGGCTTCGAGGCGGTCGAGGCCGCGCGTGACGCCACGCCGCTGACCTATTTCGAGTACGGCACGCTGTGCGCGCTATGGCTGTTCGGGCGCGCGCGGCTTGATCTGGCGGTGTTGGAGGTGGGGCTGGGCGGGCGGCTGGACGCGGTCAACATCGTGGATGGCGACGCCGCGATCATCACCACCGTGGACCTCGACCACCAGGAGTGGCTGGGCACCGACATCGAGGCGATCGGTTTCGAAAAGGCCAGGATCGCGCGACCGGGCAGGCCGCTGGTGCTGGGCGACGACGATCCGCCGGCCAGCGTGCTGCGGCATGCCTACGCGATCGGGGCGCCGGCCTGGCGCATCGGCAGCGACTTCTTCGCCGAACCCGTCGACGCGGACGGCTGGCGCTGGCGCGAGGTCGGCTGCGAGATGACCCTGCCGATGCCCGCGTTGGCCGCGCCGGTGCAGCTGCGCAACGCCGCCTGCGCGATCGCCGCCTTGCGCGCGCTGGACCTGGCCATCGACGAGGATGCGTTCGCGCGCGGGGTGCGCGCTGCCTCCGCCGCCGGGCGGCTCCAGCGTCTCGAGCGCGATGGCGTGGAGGTGGTGGTCGATGTTGGCCACAACCCGCAGGCGGCGCGCGCGCTGGCGGCATGGCTGCAGGCGCAGCCGCGGCGGCGCACGCTGGCGGTGTACGCCGCGCTTGCCGAGAAGGACGCTGCCGGCGTGGTGGCGGCGCTGGCGGGGCAGGTCGATGGCTGGCATCTGGCGGGCCTGGCCGACGCCGGTCCGCGCGGCGAGGACGTGGCGGCGTTCGCCCGTCGCCTGGACCGCACCCCGGCCGCCGGCGGCGTGCAGCATCCCGGGGTCGCCGAAGCGCTGGCCGCCGCCATCGCCGATGCCGCCACGGGCGGGCGTGTGCTGGTGTTTGGCTCGTTCCACACGGCGGAGCGGGCTTTGCGCGCGCTGAACGGCAGCCTCTAGGGCGGCGCAGCGGGTCGGTATAATTCCCGCTCCCCCGCCGCGACGCCTGCCGGATGCCCATGGATGCTTCGCTGAAACAGCGCCTGGTGGGCGCGGCCGTGCTGGTCGCGCTGGCCGTCATCTTCCTGCCGATGCTGGTCAAGGGCCCCGCGCCCGACAGCGGCGTGTCCGACGTATCGCTGGATGTGCCGCCGGAACCCGCGGCGGCCAACGGCATGGTGACCGAGGACCTGCCGCTGGTAGGCCCGGCGGGAACGTTCCCGGGCGGCGTCTCGGGCATGCCGGACGCGGTCGCACCCGGCAGCGCGCCGGCTCCGTCAGCCGATGCGCAACTGTTCCCGGCGATGGCGGGCGGCAATTACGTGGTCGGCTTCGGCAACTACGCCACCCCCGAAGACGCCGATAAGGTCATCGCCGCCCTGCGCACGGCGGAACTGCCGGCCTACCGCGAGGCGGTGACGGTGAGCGGCCGCCAGGCCCAGCGCGTGCGCATCGGTCCGTTCGCCGACCAGGCGATCGCCGAGTCCGCGCGCCTGCGCGCCGGCCACGTCCGCGACGACGTCGGCGCCAAGGTGATCGTGCTGGATGCGGACGCGAAGTCCCCCGCGGCGGCCGCCCAGCCCACGCCGGTGGCCGACGCCAAGCCCGCGACGGCGACGCCGTTGCCGGCCAGCAAGCCCGAACCCGCCAAGCCCGCCGCCGCGCCGCCCAAGCC
>JAEWFT010000017.1 GCA_023388715.1 Pseudomonadota bacterium | reverse complement strand
GTTCGACGCCGCGCGCGTGCGCGTCCACCTCGGCCGCGGCGGCCTGCTGCTCGACGCCCGTGCCGGCGAACGCTTCCGCGGCGAGATCGAGCCCATCGACGCCCGTGCCGGCCACGTGCCCGGCGCCACGTCGCGCCCGTATGCCTGCAACCTGGCCGAGGGCCGCTTCCGCCCGTCCTTGGCGCTGGCCGCGGAGTTCCAGGCGCTGCTCGGCGGCCGCGGCGTGGAGGAGCTGGTGGTGATGTGCGGTTCCGGCGTCACCGCCTGCCACCACCTGCTGGCGATGGCGCATGCCGGCTTGCCCGGCGCGAAGCTGTTCACCGGCTCGTGGAGCGGCTGGATCGCCGATCCATCGCGGCCCGTTGCCACCGGAGATGCAGCATGAGCATGGAACTCGAGATCTGGCACAACCCCCGCTGCGGCACCTCGCGCAATGCGCTGGCGCTGATCCGCCACTGCGGCGTCGAGCCCACCATTGTCGACTACCTCGCCAACCCGCCTGACCGCGAACGCCTGCGCCGGGCGATCGCGGATGCCGGGCTGCAGGTGCGCGACGCCATCCGCAGCAAGCAGCCGGAATACCTCGCGCAGGGTCTGGATGATCCGACGCTCGGCGACGATGTCCTGCTGGACGCCATGGTCGCCACCCCGGTCCTGATCAATCGCCCGTTCGTGTTCTCGCCCCTGGGCGTGCGGCTATGCCGTCCGGACTCGTCGGTGGTTCTGGACCTGCTCCCGCCCTGCGACCGACCGTTCACCCGAGAGGATGGCGAAGTGGTGATCGACGCCAGCGGGCGCCGCGTGCGCTGAGCGACTGACTCCCGCGCGCGGCTACTTGCCGATCCGCGCCAGCATCGCGCGCAGGCCGGCCTGGGTGTCCGGGTGCGTCCAGCGGCCGACGAAGGCGGGCAGGTCGATGCGCTCGGGGGCAAGGGCATCGGCAATGCCGCGGCGCGCGATGGCGCGGGTGGCGAGCATCGGCTCGCGCGGCAGCTGCAGCAGTTCCTCCAGCCACAGGCGCGCGCGGGTTTCCACCGCCTCGACCGCCGCCAGTTCGTCGACCAGCCCGATCCGCAGGGCCTCGGCAGCGTCCACCATCGCGCCCGCCACCAGCAGGCGTTCGGCCCGATGCGGACCGACCACGCGCGCCAGCAACGCCTGGATCCCCTCGGGCGCCACCAGCCCGACCTGGGTTTCGTTGAGCCCGATCCGCGAAGGCCCTTCGGCCATGATGCGGTAGTCGCAGCACAGCGCCAGCACGCAGCCGCCCGCGGGCGCATGCCCGGCCAGCGCAGCGACAACCGGGACCGGCGCGGCAGCCAGCGCCTGCGCGGCGCGGAAGAATCGGGTCCAGGCGTCGGTCAGGGCCTCCTGGTCATCGCCCAGCGAGAGCAGGTGCGGCACGTCGAGCCCGGCAGAGAACACCTTCTGCCCGCCTGCCAGCACGATCCCGCGCGCGCCGGCGGCGACCGCCGCGTTCAGCGCATCGACGATGCCATCGCACAGGGAAGGGTCCAGCGCATTCACCGGCGGGCGCGCCAGGCGCAGGGTGTGGATGTCACCTTCGACGGCGGTTTCGATCATGGGCATCGGGACGATCCTGTGGCGTATGGGCGCTATCATAGGCGCATGAACAGACTGACCGCCCTGCTCGTGTTGCTGTGCCTGCCGATGGCCGCCTGCGCGCGTGACTGCGCGCCCCAGGTCAAGGACGGCTGGATCCGCCTGATGCCCGGCGGCATGCCGATGCAGGCCGGATTCGGGCGCATCGACAACGCCTGCGCGATGCCGGCCACCGTCGTCTCCGCCAGCAGCCCGGCCTATGGCAGCGTGGAACTGCACGAGTCAAAGGTGGTGGATGGCGTCAACCGCATGCGCGAGATCCCGGAGCTGCGGATCGCGCCGGACGGGGCGGCGGTGCTGCAGCCGGGCGGCCTGCACCTGATGCTGATGCAGCCGAAGGCCACGCTCAAGCCCGGAAGCCGGGTCGCGGTGGTGTTCAAGCTGAAGGATGGGCGCGAGCTGATCGGCGAGTTCGAGGCACGCAAGCCGGCGCCCTGAGCCCGGCACTCCTGAGGTCAGCGGGAGGATATGACCCTCCCGCTACCGTCAGCCCTGCAGCAGCCGCTGCGACGCGCTGCGGACGCCGTCCGGCAACGGCGTCGGCTTGCCGCTGCGGCGGTCCACCCACACGGCGACCACGCTGCCATCGCAGTGCACCGTGCCATCGCCGGCAACGATCCGGTGGCCGATGGTCACGCTGCTGTTGCCCAGCTTCTCGCAGAACAGCTCGACGAAGATGCTCGCCGGGTATTCGATCGGGCGGCGGAAGTGCAGGGTCGCCGACGCGATCACCGGTGCCGCGTCCTGCGTGATCCATGGCTCCTCCAGCGATTCGAACCACTCGATGCGCGCCTGCTCGATGAAGGTCAGGTAGCGCGCGTTGTTGACATGGTTGAAGGCGTCGAGGTCGCTCCAGCGCAGCGGCACCGGGGTACGGAAGGGAATGCTCATGCGGCGGAAGCCCTGGTCTTGCGGCGGGGACCGGAGCTTGCACGATCCGTCTGGAGCAAAGGCCCGAGAAACCGGCCGGTATGCGACGCTGGATTCGCCGCGATGTCCTCCGGGGTGCCGGTGGCGATGATCTGGCCGCCGCGATGGCCGCCGTCCGGGCCGAGGTCGACCACCCAGTCGGCGGTCTTGATCACGTCGAGGTTGTGCTCGATCACGATCACCGTGTTGCCGTCATCGCGCAGCCGGTGCAGCACCGACAGCAGGTGTTCGATGTCGTGGAAGTGCAGGCCGGTGGTGGGCTCGTCGAGGATGTAGAGGGTGCGGCCGGTGTCGCGCCGCGACAGCTCCTTCGACAGCTTTACGCGCTGCGCCTCGCCGCCGGAGAGGGTGGTCGCGCTCTGGCCGAGCTTGATGTAGCTCAGGCCGACATCCACCAGGGTCTCCAGCTTGCGCGCGATCGACGGCACCGGCCCGAACAGCTCCAGCGCGTCCTCTACCGTCATTTCCAGCACGTCGTGGATGCTGTGGCCCTTGTACAGGATCTCCAGCGTCTCGCGGTTGTAGCGCTTGCCCTGGCAGACGTCGCAGGGCACGTAGACGTCGGGCAGGAAGTGCATCTCGACCTTGATCAGGCCATCGCCCTGGCAGGCCTCGCAGCGGCCACCGCGCACGTTGAAGCTGAAGCGGCCGGGCGAGTAGCCGCGCGCGCGGGCTTCCGGCACCTGCGCGTACAGCTCGCGCAGCGGCGTGAACAGGCCGGTGTAGGTCGCCGGGTTGGAGCGCGGGGTGCGTCCGATCGGCGACTGGTCGATGTCCACCACCTTGTCGAACAGGTCCAGGCCGACGACCTCGCGGTGGGCTGCCGGCGCATGCGAGGCGCCATTGATCTCGTTGGCGGCCAGCGCGTAGAGGGTGTCGTTGATCAGGGTGGACTTGCCGCTGCCGGACACGCCGGTGATCGCGGTGAACAGCCCCGAGGGAATCTCGAGGTCGACGTCCTTGAGATTGTTGCCGCTGGCGCCCTTGAGCTTGAGCAGCATCCTGCGGTTCGGCTTGTGGCGCTTCTGCGGCACCTCGATGCGGCGCTTGCCGGACAGGAACTGCCCGGTGATCGAGCGCGGCGCCCGCAGCACGTCCGCCAGCTGGCCCTGCGCGACCACCTCGCCGCCGTGCACGCCCGCGCCTGGGCCGATGTCGACCACGTGGTCCGCGAGCCGGATCGCATCCTCGTCGTGCTCGACGACGATCACCGTGTTGCCGAGGTCGCGCAGGCGGGTCAGCGTGCCCAGCAGACGCTCGTTGTCGCGCTGGTGCAGGCCGATGGAGGGCTCGTCCAGCACGTACATGACGCCGACGAGGCCGGCGCCGATCTGCGACGCCAGGCGGATGCGTTGCGCCTCGCCGCCGGACAGCGAGTCGGCCTTGCGCTCCAGGGTCAGGTAATCCAGCCCGACGTCGACCAGGAAGCTGAGGCGTTCGCGGATTTCCTTGACGATCTTGGCCGCGACCTCGCCGCGCCACCCGGGCAGGGTCAGCGTCTCGAAGAACGCAAGCGCAGCGTCGATCGGCAGCACCGCGATCTCGTGCAGCGGGCGCTCCGCGACGAACACGTTGCGCGCCGAGCGGTTCAGCCGCGCGCCGCCGCACTCGGGGCAGGGGCGGTCGCTGATGTACTTGGACAGCTCCTCGCGTACCGCCGCCGAATCGGTCTCGCGATAGCGCCGCTCCAGGTTCGGCACGATGCCCTCGAACGAATGCCGGCGCTGGTAGCGGTTCCCGTTCTGGCCGATGTAGGCCATCTTGACCGCGTCCTTGCCGCTGCCATGCAGCACGATCCGGCGGATCTCCTCGGGCAGCTGCTGCCACGGGGTATCGACGTCGAAGCGGTAGTGCTTCGCCAGCGAGGTGATCATCGAGAAGTAGTAGGCATTGCGGCGGTCCCAGCCGCGCATCGCGCCGGCGGCCAGGCTCAGTTCCGGGTGCGCCACCACGCGCGCGGGGTCGAAGAACTGGGCCACGCCCAGGCCATCGCATTCGGGGCAGGCCCCCATCGGCGCGTTGAACGAGAACAGGCGCGGCTCCAGCTCAGGCAGCGCGTAGTCGCACACCGGGCAGGAATAGCGCGACGAGAACAGCAGCGGCGCGCGCTCGCCCTCGTCCATCGACTGCACCACCGCCATGCCGTCGCCGAGCTTGAGCGCGGTCTCGAACGACTCGGCCAGGCGCTGGCGGATGTCGGCGCGCGGCTTGAAGCGGTCGATCACCGCCTCGATCGTGTGCTTCTGCCGCAGCGCCAGCGCCGGCACCGCGTCGATCTCGTGCACGTGGCCGTTGACGCGCACCCGCGTGTAGCCCTGCGCCCGCAGCTGCTCGATCAGCTGCAAGTGCTCGCCCTTGCGCTCGCGCACCACCGGCGCCAGCAGCATCCAGCGCTGCCCGGCAAGCGCCTCGTCGGCTTCCATCGCCAGCACCTGGTCCACCATCTGGCTGACGGTCTGCGCCTCCAGCGGGAAGTGGTGGTCGGGGCAGCGCGGCGTGCCCACCCGCGCGTAGAGCAGGCGCAGGTAGTCGTGGATCTCGGTGATGGTGCCGACGGTGGAACGCGGGTTGTGGCTGGTCGATTTCTGCTCGATCGAGATCGCCGGCGACAGGCCCTCGATGTGGTCGACATCGGGCTTGTCCATCACGCTCAGGAACTGCCGCGCGTAGGACGAGAGCGATTCCACGTAGCGGCGCTGGCCCTCGGCGTAGATGGTGTCGAACGCCAGCGACGACTTGCCGGAGCCGGACAGCCCGGTGATCACGATGAGCTGGTCGCGCGGCAGGTCGAGGTGGATGTTCTTGAGGTTGTGCGTGCGAGCACCGCGGATGCGGATGGTGTCCAGCGCCATGTGGGGATCCTGCGGGGTGGGGTGGCCGGCGCGCGCGGCGGCCAATCGGGCAGACTAGCGAACCCCCGATCTGGGGACAATTCGCCGGATTCCCAGCCTGCACGGGCGCCGTTGCAGCGGACGAACGGGGAATGCGCCGTATGCGTGTCAGGGCCCGCACCGCTGAATCGCGCGGTTGCCGGCAGTTGACCCTAACTCGCTGAATCCCCTACAATTCCGCTTCTGTCCGCCCCCGATGGCGGCCGGGCCTTCGCAGGAAGGCAACAAGAAGAACTACAGAACCCGTTCAAGAAGGATATTCCCATGTACGCAGTACTGGTCACCGGCGGTAAGCAATACCGCGTGATGCAGGGTGAAACGCTCCGCGTCGAGAAGCTCGAGGCCGATGCCGGCAGCGAGATCAAGTTCGACAACATCCTGATGCTTGGCGATGGCGATGGCATCAAGCTCGGCGACGCGCTCAAGGGCGCCACCGTTGCCGCCAAGGTCGTCGGCCACGGCCGCGCCGACAAGATCCGCATCGTCAAGTTCCGCCGCCGCAAGCACCATCGCAAGCAGATGGGCCATCGGCAGCACTACACCGAAATCGAGATCACCGGCATCGCCGGTGGCGACAAGAAGTAAGGAGACGCAGTCATGGCACATAAAAAGGCTGGTGGTTCGACCCGCAACGGCCGCGACTCGAATCCCAAGTACCTGGGCGTGAAGCTGTACGGCGGCCAGGCCGTCGAAGCCGGCAACATCATCGTGCGCCAGCGCGGCACCCAGTTCCATCCGGGCAGTGGCGTCGGCCTCGGCCGTGACCACACGCTGTTCGCGCTGGTCGACGGCAAGGTGGAGTTCACCACCAAGGGCCCGAAGAAGCGTCGCACCGTCAACATCCTGACTGCCGCGGAGTAATCCGCCGCGACGGCATCGCGAAAAGCCCCGCCCAGGCGGGGCTTTTCGTTTGCGGGCCCGGCGTTTTCGCCGCCCTTCCACCCAACACGGCACAATCCGACTCATGAAGCTCGTCGACGAAGCGGAAATCACGGTCATCGCCGGCAACGGCGGCAACGGTTGCATCGGCTTCCGGCGCGAGAAGTTCATCCCGCTCGGCGGGCCGGATGGCGGCGACGGCGGCAATGGCGGCGACGTCTGGCTGCAGGCCGACGAGAACCTCAATACCCTGGTCGACTTTCGCCACCAGAACCGGTTCAAGGCGCAGCGCGGCGAGAACGGCATGGGCCGCCAGATGTATGGCAAGGCCGGCGAGGACATCCTGATCACGGTGCCCGTCGGCACCGTGGTCCACAACGTCGAGACCGACGAGGTGATCGGCGACCTCACCACCCATGGCGAGCGCCTGCTGGTGGCCAAGGGCGGCAAGGGCGGCCTTGGCAACATGCACTTCAAGAGCTCGGTCACCCGCGCGCCGCGGCGTGCGACGCCGGGCGCCGAGGGCGAGCAGCGCGTGCTGCGCCTGGAGCTCAAGCTGCTGGCCGACGTCGGACTGCTCGGCTTCCCCAACGCGGGCAAGAGCACCTTCATCCGCGCGGTGTCCGCCGCCACTCCGAAGGTGGCCGACTATCCGTTCACCACGCTGTATCCCAACCTCGGCGTTGTCAGCGTCGAGCCGGGCCGCAGCTTCGTGATCGCCGACATCCCCGGCCTGATCGAGGGCGCGGCCGACGGCGCGGGCCTTGGCAGCGTGTTCCTGCGCCATGTCCAGCGCACGCGCCTGCTGCTGCACCTGGTCGACATCGCCCCGCTCGACTACGACGGCAGCGCCGTGACCCCCGCCGACCAGGTCCGCGCGATCGAGGCCGAGCTGCGCAAGTACGATCCGGCGATGCTGGAGAAGCCGCGCTGGCTGGTGATGAACAAGGCCGACCTGATGTTCGAGGACGAGGCGCGCGAGGCCGCCGCGAACATCGTCGCCGAGCTTGGCTGGCAGGGCCCGTGGTTCCTGGTGTCCGCCCTCGGTCGCGAGGGGACCTGGCCGATCATGTTGGCGGCGCAGGCGTTCTTCGACCGCCTGCGCGAGGAAGAGCTGGAGGCCAGGGCCGAGGCGCAGGCGCGGGGCGTCGATGCCACCTGAGCGGCGCCACCGGTTTTCGCGGGCAAACAAAAACCCGGCCAAGGCCGGGTTTTCGTCGGCAGCCGCGCGCCCTGGATCAGGCGGCTTGCAGCGCCTTGATGCGCGCGGTCAGGCGGGCCTTGTGGCGCGCTGCCTTGTTCTTGTGGATCAGGCCACGCGCGGCGAAGCGGTCCAGCAGCGGCTGCGCGGCGGTGAAGGCTTCGTTGGCGGCGGCGGCGTCGTGGGCGTCGAGCGCCTTGATCACCTTCT
>JAEWFT010000028.1 GCA_023388715.1 Pseudomonadota bacterium | reverse complement strand
ATCCCGAACTCGGAAGTGAAACACAGACGCGCCGATGGTAGTGTGGCTCAAGCCATGCAAGAGTAGGTCATCGCCAGGGCCTTATACCAAAACCCCGCAGCTAAACCCTGCGGGGTTTTTCTTTGCGCGGCTCTCAGCCAATGCAAGCGTGGCGTTGAACCCAGCGGTGCGTTCAGAGTACCCGTGGGGGTTCCCCGCCCACGATGACCACGTCGGCCGGCCGTCGCGCGAACAGGCCGACGCTGACCACGCCCGGGATCTGGTTGATCTCGCGTTCCAGCGCCACCGGGTCCACGATCGAGAGGTGATGCACGTCCAGGATGACGTTGCCGTTGTCGGTGGTCACGCCATCCCGCCACACCGGCTGCCCGCCGCTGAGCTTCAGCAATTCTCGCGCGACCAGGCTGCGTGCCATGGGGACGACTTCCACCGGCAGCGCGAACTTGCCCAGCACCTGCACCTGCTTGCTGGGGTCGATGATGCATACGAAGGTCCTGCTCGCCTCGGCGATGATCTTCTCCCGCGTGAGGGCGGCGCCACCGCCCTTGATCAGCCGCTTGTGCGGGTCGCACTCGTCGGCGCCGTCCACGTAGAGCGCCAGGGTACCGGCGACATTCAGGTCCATCACCTCGATCCCGTGTGCGCGCAGGTGCTGGGTGCTCTGCTCCGAACTCGAGACGGCGCCGGCGATCCGGTCCTTCCACGCGGCCAGCCGATCGATGAAGTAGGCAACCGTCGAGCCTGTGCCCACGCCAACGATCATCCCGTCCTCGACGTACGCCATCGCGCGCTCGGCGGCGCGTTTCTTCATGTCCGACAAGGGCCTACTCCAGGGTCAACAGCAGTTTCCACTGCGCGGCGGTGACCGGGAATACCGACAGGCGGCTGCCGCGCGCCGTCAGCGCGAAGCCCTCGCCCAGTGCGTCGGTGTGCCGGCGGATTTCTTCCAGCGGGATCAGGCGCTCAAGCTTGCGCTCGAAGGCGACATCGACCAGGAACCAGCGCGGTTGTTCGCGGGTGGCCTTGGGGTCGAAATAGTGGGAGCGTTCGTCGAACTGGGTTTCATCCGGGTAGGCAACGCTCGCCACGCGGGCAAGTCCGGCGATGCCCGGCACCTTAGTGTTGGAGTGATAGATCATCACGCCATCGCCCACGCGCATGCCATCGCGCATGAAGTTGCGCGCCTGGTAGTTGCGCACGCCGGTCCACGGTTCGGTGCCGACCCGCGCCAAGTCGTCGATCGAAAAGGCGTCCGGTTCGGACTTCATCATCCAGTAGCGCTTGCGCGCGGTCATGCGGCGATTCCTGCGTGGAAGGTGGCGGTCTCCGTGCAGACCGCATCCAGGCGCACGTCCCATGGCTGGGCGGTAACCTGGTCGACCTGTTGCAGCGCGAACGCCGCGCCCACCAGGAGCGGGGGCGCCGGTCGCGCCAGGCGGAACGCGAGCGTGCGATCGTACCAGCCGCCACCCATGCCGAGCCGGTTGCAGTCGGCATCGAATCCCACCAGCGGCAGCACCAGCATCGCCATTTCGGCGGCGGGCACGGTGCTTGCCGGGCTGACGTCCGGCTCCGGGATCCCGTAGCGGTTGCTCACCAGGGGTTCGCCGGCGCGCCACGGCGCGAAGCGCAACTGGCCTTCGCCGCACAGCACCGGCAGGCAATACACCAGTGGTGGTGGCAGCCGCAGCTGGAATGCATGCAGGCCGATCTCGCCGTCCATCGCCCAGTACCCGGCGACATGGCCCTCTTGCGGCAGCTCGGGAAGTTGCAGGAGGCGGTCCGCCAGCGATTCCGCGGCGGCGATGCGCTGGGCGGCGGCCAACTGGCGCCGGCGTTCGCGGAGCAGGGGACGCAGTGCGTCGCGCGTCGCGGCAGCGCTCACGCAGGACGGGCCTGTGGGCTCGTGCAAGAAAGTCTCCGCCGTGGCGATGCGTGCGAAACGACCTTGAACCCGGGGTTCAAGTGGGGGCGCCTGGCGGCCATCGGGCTTCCCGCTCGGGGCGGACTTGCACTCCCGGCTTTCACTGCGCCCCCGTGGTCGTCATTAAGGGACAAGGCGAATGTTGCGCACGCCGTCGCTCACAGCAGAGGACGTCGCCATTATAGCGCCCATGCGGCGTGCCCGATGCGTGATGCGGGGCGTGCGCGGCCCGCCGTTCAGCCGGACAGCAGTACGTCCAAGCGCGCTTGGGCCTGGTCGATGAGGGTGAACACATCATCGTCGGCGTCGGCGGGGGCCGGGCGCTGCTGCAGTTCGTGGGCGAGGTTGAGCGCGGTGAGCACGGCGAGGCGGTCGGGGGTGACCATCTTGTTGCTCCCGCGCAGTTCGCGCATCCGCTGGTCGAGCATGCGCGCGGCGGCATTGAGGCTGGCGCGCTCGTGCTCGGCGACGCCAACGGTGTACTCGCGATCCAGGATGCGGATGGTGACCGCTTCGCTCATGTGTGCTGCTCCAGCGACTTGAGCCGGCTGATCATCGCCTCGACCCGGCTGCGCGCCTGTTCCTGCTTGGCGATCAGCTGCGCACGCTCACCCGCCATCTGTTCGACCTGATGGCGCAGGCTTCGGTTTTCGTCCTGCAGGCGCTGCATCGCCGCTGCGGCAAGGTCAAGCTTGGCCAGCAGCTTGCGTAGTTCGCCGGTCAGGTCGCGGTTGTCCATCCGCGCACCTTAGCAGGCCGCCTGACGGGGTCAAGGCGGCGGGCTGGCCGCCGGTCCACCCCGCAGGAAGGCAAGGCAGGCCTCGGTGGCGAGCGGGGCCGCGAGCCAGAACCCCTGGATCCGGTCGCAACGATAGCGCCGCAGGGCTTCCACCTGCTCGGCGGTCTCCACTCCTTCGGCGACCACCTGCAACCCCAGCGAATGCGCCATTGCGATGACGGTGGTGGTGATCGCGTTGTCCTCGGTGTCGCCGTCCAGGGCCAGGCCATCGATGAAGACCTTGTCGATCTTCAGGGTGCCGATCGGCAGCCGCCGCAGGTAGGCCAGGGACGAGTAGCCGGTGCCGAAATCGTCGATCGCGATGTGGATGCCCATCGCGTGGAAATCCGCGAGCTGCTCGGTGGCAAGGTCGGCGTTCGCCATCAGCACGCTCTCGGTGAGCTCCAGGATCAGGGCCGAGGTGGGCAGCCCGGTGGCGGCGAGCGCATCGCGGACGGTGGCCGGCAGGTCGCTGCGCAGCAATTGCACCGTCGAGACGTTCACCGACATCACCAGTTGCGGGTCGACCCCGGTGGCGCGCCATGCCGCCAGCGTGCGGCAGGCCTCCTGGAGCACCCACTCGCCGATCGCCACGATCAGGCCGCTTTCCTCGGCCAGCGGGATGAACTGGGTCGGCGGGACCTCGCCGTGCTCCGGGCTGGTCCAGCGCAGCAGGGCCTCGACCCCGACGATGCGGCCATCGGCGAGGTCCATCTGCGGCTGGTACGCCAGCTGCAGTTCCCCGCGCTCGAGCACCCGGCGCAGCGACGCCAGCAGGTTCGCGCGCCGGTGCAGTTCGACGTCCATCGCCTCGACGTAGGTCAGGAAGGTCCGCCTGCCGGCCGCCTTGGCCTGGTACATGGCGGTATCCGCATGCTTGAGCAGGTCGCTGGGCACCTGGGCGTGGTCCGGGTACAGGCTGATCCCGACCGACGGCGTGATCGTCGTCTCGCGCCGCTCGTCGATGCGCAGGGGCTGGTCGAAGGCCTCGATGATCCGCTGGGCGCAGGCTTCGGCGTCGTCGACGGCATCGATGCCCTCCAGCACGACGGTGAACTCGTCGCCGCCGATGCGCGCCACCGTGTGCTGCTCCCCCAACACCTCCTGCAGCCGTTGCGCCGCCGCGCGCAGGATGCGATCGCCGGTGGCGTGGCCCAAGGTGTCGTTGACGTCCTTGAAATGGTCCAGGTCGAGGAACAGCAGCGCCAGGCGGGAGTCTTGCCGCCGTGCACGGACGATCGCGCGCGAGAGCCGCTCGTTCAGCAGGGTGCGATTGGGCAGGTTGGTCAGGGTGTCGTAGTTGGCGAGGTAGCGCAGCTCCTGCTCGATGCGCCGGCGCTCGGTGATGTCCGTCTGCACCAGCACGTAGAAACGCTCGCCGGTGCCCGGCTCGGTCAGGCGGTTGGCGCGCACCTCGCACAGGATCTCGCGCCCGTCCTTGCGACGCTGCCACAGCTCGCCGCTCCAGTGCGGCTGGGCGACGATCGCATCGCGCACTTCGCCATAGAACGCGTGGTCGTGCTGCTCGCCGGCCAAGAGGCCAAGGCCCTTGCCGAGCACGTCGTTGTCCTCGTAGCCGCTGATCCGGGTGAATGCCGGATTGACCGCCGCAAAGCGGAAGCCGGCGTCCACCACCACCACCGCCTCGGCCATGCTGCGCATGACCTCCGCCGCGATGCGACGCTCATGCTCCTTGGCACGGATCGAGGTGACGTCGCGGGCGGTCCCGGCAATGGCGAGGACGCGGCCGTCCTTGTCCCATTCCACCGCGCGGCCGCGGGCACGGATCCACTGCCAGTCCTCGCTTCCGGGCGCGGCGCGGTTGCGATGCTCGGACAGGAACAGCGGCGTCTCGCCCCGCAGGTAGGCGCGCAGCCCGGCCTGCAGGCGGGGCACGTCGTCGGGATGCAGGGAAGCCTCGCGGTTCACCGCCACCTTCTCGACCAGGTGGCCGCCACCGCCGGGATCGATGCGCACCCGCTCCAGCTCGCCGCTGTCCAGCCGGTACTGCCAGAACATCTCGCCCGATGCCCACAGCGCCAGCCGCGTCCGCTGCTCGCGCGCCTGCAGCTCGGCCATGTGTTCGCGCTGCACCCGCAGCTGCCGGCGATACATCGAGACGATCAGCGCGATGGCCAGCAGCAGGACCAGGCCCAGCGCGATCAGTCCGTGGTCCGCGGACCATGCCATCAGTGTGATTCCGGGTTGCCCGAGCAGCGCGGGAGCACGCCCCCCGCAGGCGCCGGCGATCGGTCGCCGCTCCCTCGCGCCAGTGTAGGCAGCGCCGGGGGCGGTGCCAAGGCGGCGCATTGCTAAACTGCGCCATTCCATCCACGGGTTCACCGAGGTGACAGTGACCGACTTGCCCGCCTGGCCCGACGTGGCCGCCGACGCCGAGCGCTCACGCCTGGCCAGCAGCCCGGCCGAGCTGCACGGCGCGCTTTCCGGCTGGCTGGCGGCGGGCGGCGCCAACACGCCGGCGTGGCTGGCCGAGGTGCTGGCCGACCCGGGGCTGCCGGCGCCGACCGAGGGCAGCCCGCTGCATGCCATGGGGGTGGCCACCGCCGCCCAGCTGGCCGACGCCGATTTCGGCTTCCAGCTGCTGTTGCCGGACGGCGAGGACACGGTCGCACGCGCGGGCGAGATGTTCGCCTGGTGCCGTGCGTTCCTCGGCGGCTTCGGGCTGGCGGTGGGCGAAAAGAAGCTGTCGGCCGAAGGCGAGGAGGCGCTGGCGGACCTTGCCAACCTGGCCGCGGCGCGCACCGAGGACGTCGAGCAGGACGGCGACGAGGAAGCGCTCACCGAGATCGAGGAATATCTGCGCATGGCGGTGCTGCTGCTGCACGCCGATTGCGCGCTGGGGCCGCTGCATCGCCAGCGGCTGCACTGAGGGCCAGACGTGGTGCCGATGACCGCGGCGTGGCGCAAGGCGCTCGAGCGCCGGCGCCGCCAGCTGATGGCGGCGGCGGGCGAGGGCGCGATCCTGATCCTGCCCGCGGCGGGCGAGCGCGTGCGCAGCCGCGACACCCACTACCCGTACCGCCAGGACTCCGATTTCTGGTACCTGACCGGCTTTGCCGAACCTGACGCGGTGCTGGTGCTGGTACCGGGGCGAAAGCACGGCGAGTCGATCCTGTTCTGCCGCGAGCGCGACCCCGAGCGCGAAGGCTGGGACGGACCGCGCCTTGGGCCGGAGGGCGTGGTCGACCAGCTCGGCATGGACGATGCCTATCCCATCACCGACATCGACGACATCCTCCCCGGGCTGCTCGAGGGCCGCAGGCGCGTGCATTACCACCTCGGGCGCGACCCGGACTTCGACCTGAAGCTGATTGGCTGGCTCAACCGCGTGCGCGCGCAGGTGCGCCAGGGCGCGCAACCGCCGCAGGAGTTCCTGGAACTGGGCCACCTGCTGGATGAGCAGCGCCTGTTCAAGTCGGCCGACGAGATCCGGCTGATGCAGCGCGCCGCGGATATCAGCGTGGAGGCGCATCGCACCGCGATGCGTGCGGCGCGCCCGGGCATCCACGAATTCGAGCTGCAGGCCGAACTGGAACGCGTGTTCCGGATCCACGACGCCGAGCCGGCGTACGCCAGCATCGTCGGTGCCGGGGCCAATGCCTGTGTGCTGCATTATCGTGACAACCGCGCGAAGTCGAAGGCGGGGCAGCTGGTGCTGGTCGATGCCGGCGCCGAATACCGCGGCTACGCGGCCGACATCACCCGCACGTTCCCGGTCGGCGGCCGCTTCTCGAAGGAGCAGCGCGCCATCCACGACCTCGTCTGCGCGGCGCAGGCGGCGGCAATGGCGCAGGCGCGCCCCGGCGTCGCCTACGAAGCCGGCCACATAGCGGCGGTGCAGACGCTGTCCGAAGGCCTGCTCCGGCTCGGGCTGCTGCAGGGCACGCTGGAGCAGGTGGTCGAGGCGGGCGACTACAAGCGCTTCTACCGGCACAAGACCGGGCACTGGCTGGGGCTGGACGTGCACGATGTCGGCGAATACCGTCTGGACGGAGAATCGCGGCTGCTGGAGCCGGGCATGGTGTTCACCATCGAGCCCGGCCTCTACATCCCGGAAGCGCCGGACATTCCCTCCAAGTGGCGCGGGATAGGCGTGCGCATCGAGGACGACGTGCTGGTGACCGCGGACGGCCACCGCGTGCTCACCGGCGCGCTGGAGCGCAGCGCGGACGAGGTCGAAGCGCTGATGGCGGGCTGAGGCGCGGGCTCAGGCCGCCCGTGCCTGCCGGATCGCGTCCAGCACCGCCTCGCCGTACCGCTCCAGCTTGCCCGCCCCGATCCCGCCCACCTGCATCAGGTCGCCGGTGTCGCGCGGCCGCAGGCGGGCGATCTCGCGCAGGGTGGCGTCGTGGAAGATCACGTAGGGCGGCACGCCCTGTTCGCGCGCCAGCTGGGTGCGCAGGTTTCGCAGTGCGTCGAACAGCGGCAGGTCGGCCGCCGGCAGGTCTGGCGCGGGCGCACGCAATCGTCCGTCCCGCGCTTGTCGCCCACGGCGCGGCGCCTCCTTGCGCAGCAGCACTTCGCGCTTGCCCTGCAGCACCGCGCGACTTGCCTCGGTCAGCCGCAACCCGCCATAGCCTTCGCTGTCGACCTCGAGCAGGCCGGCGGCCACCAGCTGCCGGAACACGCCGCGCCACGCGCGCGCATCCAGCCCGGTGCCGATCCCGTGGGTGCTGAGGCGATCATGGCCGAACTGGCGCACCCGCTCGGAGTCCGAGCCGCGCAGCACGTCGATCACGTGCGCGGCGCCGAAGCGCTGCCCGGTGCGGTACACGCAGGACAACGCTTTCTGCGCGGCCTCGGTGGCATCCCAGGTCTGCGGCGGCTGCAGGCAGTTGTCGCAGTTGCCGCAGCTCCCATCCGCCCCGTTGCCGGCATGGTCCTCGCCGAAATTCGCGAGCAGCACCTGGCGGCGGCAGCGCGTGGTTTCGCAGTAGCCGACCAGCGCGTCCAGCTTGCGGTGCTCCAGTCGCTTGCGCGCCTCGCCCGCCTCGGACTGGTCGATCATCTGCCGCAGCAGCACCACGTCGCCCAGGCCATGGCACATCCATGCCTCGGCCGGGTCGCCGTCGCGGCCGGCGCGGCCGGTCTCCTGGTAATAGCCCTCGATCGACTTGGGCAGGTCCATGTGGGCGACGAAGCGCACGTCGGGCTTGTCGATGCCCATGCCGAACGCGATCGTGGCGACCATCACCACCCCGTCCTCCAAGAGGAAGCGGCGCTGGTTGGCGGCGCGCACCGCGGCATCCAGGCCGGCGTGGTAGGGCAGCGCGTCGAGTCCGGCCTGCTGCAGCAGCGCCGCGGTCTTTTCGACCTTCGCCCGCGACAGGCAGTAGACGATGCCGGCCTCGCCACGGTGCGCCTCGAGGAACTCCAGCAGCTGGCGGCTGCCGTTGTCCTTGTCGACCACGGTGTAGCGGATGTTGGGGCGGTCGAACGAGCTGGCGAAGCGGCGCGCGTCCTCGAGCTGCAGGCGCTCGGCGATCTCGCGCTGGGTGGGCGGGTCGGCGGTAGCGGTCAGCGCGATCCGCGGCACCGCCGGCCAGCGCTCGTGCAGGATGGTGAGTTGCCTGTACTCCTGGCGGAAGTCGTGGCCCCACTGCGAAACGCAATGCGCCTCGTCGATCGCGAACAGGGCGATGCGGCTGGCATCCAGCAGCGCCATGAAGCGCGCCGTCAGCAACCGTTCCGGCGCGACATACAGCAGGTCCAGCGTGCCATCGCGCAGCTGGCGCTCGATGGCGGCGGCCTCGCCGGCTTCCAGCGTCGAATTCAGGTAAGCGGCGCGCACGCCGAGCTGGCGCAGCGCCTCGACCTGGTCCTGCATCAGCGCGATCAGCGGCGACACCACGATCGCGCAACCGTCGCGCAGCAGCGCCGGCACCTGGTAGCACAGCGACTTGCCGCCGCCGGTGGGCATCAGCACCAGGGCGTCGCCGCCGCTGGCGACGTGCGCGATGATGTCGTGTTGCTGGCCGCGGAAGGCGGCGTGGCCGAAGGTGTCCTGCAGCAGCCTTAGTGCGGTCTCGCTCATCCGGCAAGGATACCGGCCGCGCGTCTCAGCCCTCGCGCCTCGCCATCGCGCGCAGGCGATCCGCCCCGCCGGGTGCCTGTTACTGCAGCAGGGAACGCAACATCCAGGCGTATTTCTCGTGGGTCTGCAGGCGCTGGGTCATCAGGTCGACGGTCGGATCGTCGCCGGCGTCGTCCGCGGTCTTCAGCACCTTGCGCGCCGTCCTGCACACCGCTTCGTTGCCGCCCACCAGCTGGCTGACCATCCCGCGCCAGTCCGCCGCCTCGGCCAGGCCCGGCTCCTCCTTGATCGAGGCCAGCCGCTGGTACTCCGCGTAGCTGCCCGGCGCGTTGAACCCCAGCGCGCGGATGCGCTCGGCGATCTCGTCCAGCGCAGTCCACTGCTCGGTGTACTGGGCCTCGAACATGGTGTGCAGGGTGTTGAACATCGGCCCGGTCACGTTCCAGTGGAAGTTGTGCGTCTTCAGGTACAGGGTGAAGCTGTCCGCCAGCGCGCGCGAGAGCCCGTCGGCGATCTCGCGGCGGTCGGCCACCGCGATCCCGATGTCGATCCCGGCCACGCCGTCATCGAAGGCGATGCTGCTGGCTGCGGACTTGCCCGCGGCCTTCGATCGCTTCCCGGGCTTGTCGTCGGACTTCTTGGCCAGTGCGGTGTCCTCATGCGGGCGTGCGCGACAATAGCGGGCGCGCAACGCGGTGAACGATCGAAAGACGCTCCATGCAGGCTAGCCCCGACCCCGCTAAGAAGCCGTCAAGCCAGCTGCGGCAGGCCATCGATGGCGCCCTGTCGCGCGACCGCGGCCGGCTGCTGGGCTTGCTGGCGAAGTGGCAGGGCAAGCCGGCCGATGCCGGCGCGCGCGAGGCCTTCCTCGCCCACCTGCAGGCGTCGGTGGGCGAGCGCGAGCGCCGCGCGGCGCAATTGCCGCAAGGGCCGGTGGATCCGGCGCTGCCGATCGCCGCGCATGCCGACGAGATCATCGACCTGATCCGTAGCCACCAGGTGGTGGTGGTGGCGGGTGAAACCGGTTCCGGCAAGACCACCCAGTTGCCCAAGCTGTGCCTGGCGGCGGGGCGCGGCGCCGCCGGGATGATCGGCTGCACCCAGCCGCGGCGGATCGCGGCGCGCTCGGTCGCACGCCGGGTGGCGGAGGAGCTGCAGGTGCCGCTGGGCGGCGCGGTCGGCTTCCAGGTGCGCTTCAACGATGCCGTCAGCGAGGCCACCGCGGTGAAGTTCATGACCGACGGCATCCTGTTGGCGGAGATCCAGAACGACCGCTGGCTCTCCCGCTACGACACCCTGATCATCGACGAGGCGCACGAGCGCAGCCTCAACATCGACTTCCTGCTGGGCTACCTGAAGCGGCTGCTGCCGCGGCGGCCCGACCTCAAGCTGGTCGTCACCTCGGCCACGATCGACACCGCGCGCTTCGCCGAGCACTTCGGTGGCGCGCCGGTGGTCAACGTCGAAGGCCGCGGCTTCCCGGTCGAGCTGCGCTACCGGCCGCTGGGCGAGACCGGGGACGAGGACGGCGACGGCGTGCGCACGCTGCTGGACGGCATCGTGGCCGCCTGCGACGAGATCCAGAAGGAGAGGGCGCTGGGCGACGTCCTCGTGTTCCTGCCCGGCGAGCGCGAGATCCGCGACGCGCACCAGGCGCTGGAACGCCGCAAGTACCGGCATACCGAGGTGCTGCCGCTGTACGCGCGGCTGTCGGCGAAGGACCAGGACCGCGTGTTCCACCCGGGCCCGCAGCGGCGGATCGTGCTGGCGACCAACGTGGCCGAGACGTCGCTGACGGTGCCGCGCATCCATTACGTGGTCGATCCCGGCGTGGCCCGGATCAAGCGCTACAGCCCGCGCCAGAAGCTGGATCGCCTGCACGTCGAGCCGGTGTCGCAAGCCAGCGCCAACCAGCGCGCCGGCCGCTGCGGCCGGATCGCCCCGGGCACCTGCATCCGCCTGTATTCCGAAGCGGACTTCCTGTCGCGCCCGGCGTTCACCGATCCGGAAATCCGCCGCGCCGCGCTGGCCGGGGTGATCCTGCGGATGCTGGCGCTGGGGTTGGGCGAGACCGGCGGCGGGCGCGCGCGGAAGGGCGACGTGATCGCCGACTTCCCGTTCCTGGAGCCACCGGATGCGCGCGCGATCGGCGATGGCTGGCAGCAGCTGGCGGAGCTGGGCGCAGTCGATGACCAGCGTGCGCTGACGGCGATCGGCCGCACGATGGCGGCGCTGCCGGTGGACGTGAAGCTGGGCCGCATGCTGGTGGCCGCCAATGCCCTTGGCGTGTTGCACGACGTGCTGGTGATCGCCAGCTTCCTCGGCGTGCAGGATCCGCGCGAGCGGCCGGCGGATGCGCGCGCGGCCGCGGACGCCGCCCATGCCCAGTTCGCCGACCAGAAGTCGGAGTTCGTCGGCATCCTCAACCTCTGGCGCGCCTACCGCGAGGCGCATGCGGCGCTGACCCAGTCGCAGCTGCGCAAGTGGGCCGACCGCAATTTCCTCGGCTTCCTGCGCCTGCGCGAGTGGTGGGAACTGCATCGCCAGCTGAAGGTGCAGGTGGAGGCGCTGGGCTGGAGCAGCAGTGACAGTCATGCCGAAGCCGGGGAGGCCGGCGCGCAGCGCGCCTACGTGCACCTGCACCGTGCGCTGATCGCCGGCCTGCCGACCCAGGTCGGCCATCGCGCCACCGACGCGCAGCGCAAGCCGGGCGGACTGTACGACGGCCCCCGCGGGCGCAAGTTCCAGTTGTTCCCGGGATCCCGCCTGGCGTCGAAGCCGCCGCCGTGGGTGCTCTCGGCGACCTTGCTCGATACCGAGAAGGTGTGGGCGCTGACCAATGCCGCGATCGAGCCCGACTGGGCGATCGCCGAGCTTCCCCACCTGCTGTCGCGCCGGCAGCACGACCCGCACTGGTCGCGCGCGCAGGGCCGGGTCTTGGGCAGCGAGCAGATCAGCCTGTTCGGGCTGGTGCTGGCGCCCAAGAAGCCCATCCACTATGGCGCGCTGTTCCCGGAGGAAAGCCGGGTGATCTTCGTCCGCGATGCCCTGCTGACCGGCGAGATCAACGCCCGCAGCGGCTTCCTCGCCCGCAACCTGCGGACCCTGGAACTGGCCAGGCAGGAAGAGGCCAAGCAGCGTCGCGCCGGCCTGGTGGTCGACGAGGACTGGCAGGCGCGCTGGTACCTCGACCGCCTGCCCGCGCACGTGCACAACGCGCAGGCGCTGGATGCCTGGTTCGCGAAGCTGCCCAAGGGGCAGAAGGCCGCGCTGGAATGGACGCGCGATGACCTGCTGGTGGCCGACCAGGCCGATGCCGCGCTGTTCCCCGCCTATCTCGCGCTGGGGTCGGCGCGGCTGGCGGTGCGTTACCGGTTCGAACCGGGCGCGATCGACGACGGCATGACCGTCGCGGTGCCACTGCACCTGCTCAACGCGCTGGATCTCGCGCGGCTGTCGTGGCTGGCACCGGGCTTCGTCGCCGACAAGGCCGCGGCCTTGATCAAATCGTTGCCAAAGGCGCTGCGCCGCAATTTCGTGCCGGCCCCCGAGTTCGCCCGCGCGTTCGCGGAAGCGCACCCGCAGCCGGAGGCGGACAGCCTGGAAGGGACATTGGCGCGCTTCCTGCACAAGCTGACCGGCGTTGCGGTCGCGGCCACGGACTTCGACGCCGGCGCAATCGAGCCGCACCTGCGCGCCAACCTGCAGCTGCTGGAGGACGGGCGGGTGCTGGCGGAGTCGCGCGACCTTGCCGAGCTTCGCGCGCGCTTCGGCGAGCGCGCCGCCGAGGCCTTTGCCCGGCATGCGGCGCAGGGGATCGCGCAGGCGGGCCTGACCAGCTTCCCGGACACGCCGGTGCCGCTGTCGGTGGCGGGCGCCGGCGGGGTGCCCGCGTATCCGGCGTTGCAGGACGATGGCGACGCCGTCTCGCTGGCGCTGCATGCGCAGCGCGACGTGGCCGAACGCCTGCATCCGCAGGGCGTGCGCCGGCTGCTGTCGATCGCGCTGGGCGACCGCATCCGCCAGGCCCGCCGGCAGCTCCCGGTGCAGCCCAAGGCCAGCCTGCTGTACGCGGCGATCGAGTCGGCAGCGCCGCGGCGGGATGGCCTCAAGGACGCGGACCGACTGCGCGCCGACCTGGTCGACGGCGCCTTTGCCGCGCTCGCCGCCGATGGACTGCTGGAGGTGCGCGACGCCGCCGCCTTCGCCGCGCGCCGCGACGCGATTGCACGCGAGCTGTTCGGCGAGGCGATGCGCCGGCTGCAGCAGGCCGAATCCATCCTTGCGCTGGTCGCGCAGGTGCGCGCCGCGCTGGAAGGCAAGCTCACGGGCTGGGCGCGCGCCAACCTGGACGACATGCAGGCGCAGCTGCAGGCGCTGGTGGCGCCGGGCTTCCTGCGCGACGTGCCCGCCGCCGCCTTGGCCGACTACCCGCGCTACCTCAAGGCGATGCTGCTGCGCGCGGAGCGCGCCCAGCGCGACCCGGCGCGCGACCAGGCGCGGATGCTGGAGCTGTCGCCGTTCCTCGAGGCGCTTGCGCGTGCGCCAACCGGCGATGCCGAAGCCGCCGCCCTGCGCTGGGAGCTGGAGGAACTGCGGGTGCAGCTGTTCGCGCAGGAACTCGGGGTGCGCGGCAACGTCTCGCCCAAGCGGCTGGCGCAGCGGCTGGAACGGCTGCGCCGCGATGCGGCTACTTGATCCGCTGGACCCGCGCGCGGGTGTTGTAGCCCTCGACCGTCATCGTCCAGCCGTTGCCGATCAGGGTCGGCCGGATCGTCATCAGCGGATTGCTCTTGCGCACCCCGGCGAGTCGCGCATCGTCGATCTGGCGCCACTCCTGGCCGTTCTCCAGCACGTAGCGCCGGCCGTTGCCGAAACCGGCGAACTCGCCCCGCAGGCGCGCGACGATCGGCTCGCTGGAACCGAAGTCGAAGAAGCCGCGGTTCTTCTGCTCGACGTCCTTGACCGCGCTGGAGGCGGCCTTGCGGCTTTCCTCGGCGAGCGTGCCCTTCAGCCAGGCATTGAGCGCGGCCAGTTCCTGCGCACTGAGCTTGTCGAGCCCGGCGGCCTTGAATTCGGCGGGGGTCATCCTGTCCTGCAGCGCGTCCTGCGCGAGCGCCCCGCCGGGCAGCGCCAGCAGCAGTGCAAGCAGGACGTGCGGGAAAGGCTTGAAGGCGTGCATGCGGTGCTCCAGATGCCGGATGCAGGCTAGTGTAGTCATCGTCCCAGGGAGTTGTGAAAGGTGGCGGAGCAACAGCAGCGGATCGACGGGCAGGACGCGCAGGACGACGCGGCGCAGGCGTTGTCGCGGCTTCCCGAGGGCGCATTGCCGCCGCCGCTGGCCGCGCTGTGGCTGCACCATTGGCAAGCGGGCGTGGCCACCCGCGACCCCGCGCCGGTGCTCGTCGACACGCTGGGCATCCTGGCCTCGCTGAATGCCGATGCGGACGTGATGGCCGCCACCCTGCTGGACGCGCTGGTGGACGTCGAGGCGTTGGCGAGCGACGCCGGGATCGCGCTGCCCGAACGCCTGCGCGTCCTGCTGGAGGGGCAGCGCGCCGCCAGCCGGGTGTGGGTCCTGCACCGCAGCCATGGCGGCGGTCGCAATCCGGAGGGCATGCGCCGGCTGCTGCTCGCGCTCGTGCGCGACCTGCGTGTGGTGCCGATCGTGCTTGCGCGGCAGCTGTCGCGGATGCGCGCGGCATGGCGGCTGCCGGCGCAGGAGCAGGTCGCCCTCGCGCAGCTGACCCGCGACATCCACGCGCCGCTGGCCAACCGACTCGGCATCTGGCAGGTGAAGTGGGAGCTGGAAGACCTGGCATTCCGCGTGCTGGAGCCGGAGACCTACCTGCGCATCGCGCAGCTGCTGGACGACAAGCGCGCCGGGCGCGAACGCTACATCGCCACCGCGATGGCCCAGCTGCGGCGCGCGCTGGGCGAACAGGGGATCGCGGCCGACATCGCCGGGCGCCCGAAGCACATTTACAGCATCTGGAAGAAGATGCAGCGCAAGGACGCGCCGATCAGCGAACTCTACGACCTGCGCGCGCTGCGCGTGCTGGTGGCCGACGTGCCCACCTGCTACGCGGTGCTGGGGCTGGTGCACGCCTTGTGGATGCCGGTGCCGGGCGAGTTCGACGACTACATCGCGCGGCCGAAACCCAACGGCTACCGCTCGCTGCATACCGCGGTGGTCGGCCCCGAGGGCAAGACGCTGGAGGTGCAGATCCGGACCGCCGAAATGCACGCCCAGGCGGAGCTGGGCGTGGCCGCGCACTGGCGCTACAAGGAAGGCGGCGCCGCGGGCGGCTCCGCGATGGACAAGCGCATCGCCTGGATGCGCAGGCTGCTGGAGCAGGCCGCGGATGCCGCCCGCGAAGGCGACGAGACGCCATTGCAGGGCTTCGACAGCGACCTGGTCGAGGACCGCGTGTACGCGTTGACGCCCAAGGGCGAGGTGGTCGACCTGCCGCAGGGCGGCACCGTGCTCGATTTCGCCTACCAGGTGCACACGATGGTCGGGCACCGCTGCCGCGGGGCAAAGGTCGATGGCCGCATCGTGCCGCTCAACCACAGGCTGCGGACCGGCGAGCGGGTCGAGATCCTCACCGGCAAGACCGCCGAGCCGCGCCGTGACTGGCTGCAGGCCGGCTCCGGCTTCCTCGCCAGCAGCCGTTCCCGCGAAAAGGTGAGGAACTGGTTCAACAAGCTCGACCGCGAGCGCAACGTGCATGCGGGCCGCGAAATGCTGGACCGCGACCTGCGCCGGCTGGGGTTGCTGCATGCGGAACTGCAGCCGGTGCTGGGCCGGTTCAACGCCGCCTCGGTGGAGGATCTGCTGGTGCTGGTGGCGCTGGGCGACGTCGGTCCCAACCAGGTGGGCCGCGCCTTGCTGGAGCTGCAGAAGCCGGCGCAGGACGCCGAGCCTGCGGCGCCCGCGCGCCCGGCGCGACGGGGCGGCAAGCCGGCCGAACCCGGCGCGGTCACCGTGCAGGGGGTCGACAACCTGCTGGCGCAGGCGGCGCGCTGCTGCCAGCCGCTGCCGGGCGAGCCGATTGCGGGTTATCTCACCCGCAGCCGCGGGGTCAGCGTGCATCGTCCCGACTGCGCCGCGTTCCTGCGCCTGGCCGCACGCGATCCCGCGCGGGTGTTGCCGGTGGAGTGGGGTGCACGGCGGGCGGGGCATGAGGTGGCGATCGCGGTGGATGCCCTCGATCGCCGCTGGCTGCTGAAGGATGTCACCACCCTGATGGGTCAACTCGGGGTGCAAGTCGTCGACCTGCAGGCCGGGCCGGAGCGCGAGGGCTCGGGCGGCGTGCGCCTGCGCCTGCGCGCGCGGGTGGCCGACTACGGACAACTTGGCCTGCTGCTCGCCCGGCTGGAGGCATTGCCGGGCGTGGCCTCCGCGCGGCGGGCATGAGGGCGCGCCTGCGCCAGCGCTGGGATGCGGCCTCGCCACGGGTGCGCCGGGGGATACAGGTGGCCACGGCGCTGCTGCTGGCCGCCGTGGTCGCGGGCCTGGTGTTGCGCGGCGTGATCGGCGAACAGCTGTGGCCCTCGCAGCGCGCGCAGGAACTGCGGATGCAGGCGGAGGCGGCGCTCGACGCCGGCCGGCTGTCGGCGGCCGACGGCAGCGGGGCACGGGAACTCTTCGAAGCCGCGCTTGCGCTGCAGCCCGACCAGGTCGAGGCGCGCGCGGGCCTGGGCCGGGTGGCCGTAGCCGCTTTGGCGCAGGCGCGCTTGCATGCCGATGACGGGCGCATCGCGCATGCCCGGATCGCACTGCGACTGGCGCAGGACCTGCAGGCGCCGCGCGCCGACCTGGAGGAAGTCGCGCGACGCCTGGGCGCGATCGAGGCCGACAATGGCCGCATCGCGCTGCTGCTGGAACGTGCCGACGCCGCACTGGAAGAAGGCCGCCTGGACGGCGCCGACGATGCCGCGCTGCCGCTCTACCAGCGCGTGGTGCTGCTGCAACCGCGCAACGAGGCCGCGCTGGAGGGGCGCGAGGACGCGCTGGCGGACCTGCTTGCGCCGGTGCCGGCCGCGCTGGAGCGCGGCGATATCGCCGGCGCCGCGGACCTCATCCGCCGCGCGGAGCGTTTTGACACCGGCCACGCGGCACTGCCCCCGCTGCGCGCGGAGCTGGGCCGCGCCATCGAGCGCGAGAACCGCAGGATCGATCGGCTGATCGGGAGCGACGCGCTGGCGGCGGCCGCAAGTGCGTGCCTCGCCCTGCGCACCGCCGCCGCTGGCGATATCGCCGGCGCATGCACGTCCGTGCTGCCCGCGCGCCTGCTGCAAGGCGCGCGGCTGCGGGCGGCGGACTTCGATTTCAGCCGGGCACTGGCGCAGCTGGAGCAGGCGCGCGCGCTGGGCGCCGATGCCGCCGCGGTGGCCGCCGCCGAGGCAAGGCTGCAGCAGGCGATCCGGGAGTCCGGCAGGCTCGCCGCGCCGGCGGCATCGGCGCGCACCGCACGACGGGTCGGCGAATTGCTGGCGCAGGCGGAACTGGCCGGGCAGCGGGGCCAATGGCTTGCGCCCCCGGGTGACAGCGCATGGGACCGGCTGCGACAGGCGCGCGCACTGGCGCCCGACGACCCGCGTGTCGTCGCGGCGTTGCGGGCGTTGCTGCCGAACGCGCGCCGCTGCACCAACGAGGGCCTGCGCGACAACAACCTGGGCCGCGCGCAGGCCTGCCAGGAGGCGTGGCAACAACTTGCGCCGGGCGAGGCGGGCGTGGGTGCGGCCCGGAAGCGGCTCGCGGAACGCTGGCTGGCGGTGGGCACGCAGCGGCTTGCGGATGGCGACATCGAGGGCGCGCGTGCGGCGCTGGCGCGGGCGCGTGGCCTGCAGCCCGCAGTTGCGGGCGGTGCCGAGCTCGCCGATCGGCTCCAGCGCGCGGGTGCCGGCAGGGACTAGCGGCGTCCGGCTGGCGCCAGGAACAGGTCGCGCACCGTGGCGCGCGCCGCATCCGCCGAGAAGTGCCGGGCCACGTTGTCGCGCCCGCTGGCCGCCAGCCGGTTCCAGAGGGCTTCATCGTTGTAGAGGCGGACCACTTGCTGCGCGAATGTCGCCGGGTCGTCGGCCACCAGCACGTCCTCGCCCGGGAGCACGTGCATCCCTTCCACCGCGGCGCTGGTCGCCACCACGGGGATCCCGTGCGCCATCGCCTGGTTGACCTTGCCCTTGACCCCGGCCCCGTAACGCAGCGGCGCAAGGGCGATGCGGCAACCGTCCAGCCACGGTGCGAGGTCTGGCACGTGGCCGTGAACGTGCACGCCGGGCGCATCCGCCAGCCGGGAAATCGCGTCCGGGACGTCGCCGCCGATGCAATGGAATGCCACACCGGGCAGCTGCCGGCGGATCGCGGGAAACACGTCGCGCACGAACCAGCCCACCGCATCAACATTGGGAGGATGGCGGAAGCCGCCGACGAACAGCAGATCGCGGCGTTGCGCCCAGCCGTTGCCGGCGGGCGCGACCTCATGCAGGTTCGACAGCACGTGCACCCGCGCCCGCGGCGCGTCCTGCGCCAGCAGCTGGCGCTCGACCTCGCTCACCACCAAGGTGGCATCGGCGTGCTCGATCAGCGCCAGCTCACGCGCCCGGGTGGCGCCCGCGGCGCGCAGCGCGGCAGGATCGGCCGACAGCTCGGCCGCGCGCTGTTCCCGCAGGTAGTGCAGGTCGACCGTGTCGAACAGCAGGCGCGCCTGCGGCGCGTGCCGGCGCAGCAGCGGGAAGAACTCGCTGGCCACGTAATGGCGGCTCACCATCACCGCATTGAAGCGCGGGCCGTGCTCGCGCAGCCATGCCGGGAAGCGGGCGGCGTGGGGCGCATGCCAGCATTCCACGCCCAGCTGCTGCAACGCGCGCGTGTACTCGCCGTCATAACTGCGGTTGGCGGGCAGGAACACCACGTGCGCGCCTTCCGCGATCAGCAGGCGCATCAGGTTGACCAGCCGCAGCGAACCCGAATCGCGATCGGGCTGCGGCGTGAGTGCATCGATCACCAGCACCTGCACCTGGCGCCGATGGAGCAGCGCAGGGGTGGGAACGGTGCCGGGAGGAAGCTGCCCGGCCAGTTCGGCATGCCAGCGCCCGGCAAACACCGCCTGGTTGCGCGCCTGCGCCGCCTTCGGCCCGGCATGCAGGTCGGTGCCCGACGTCGCGCCCTCGTCGTGCACGACCACGGCTGCCGGCTGGTAGAGCACCCGGCGCCCGGCTGCGCGCACCGCGAAGGCGAGGTCGGTGTCCTCGTAATAGGCCGGCGCGTAGCGCGTGTCGAAGCCGCCCAGCTGAGCGAACAGCGCGCGCGGGATGGCGATGGCGGCGCCGCTCAGGTAATCGGCGTCGCGCAGGTAGGCGTAGCGGCAATCGTCCGGATCCCCATGGCGTCCGTAGTTCCAGCCGCTGCCGTCGGCAAACACCACGCCCCCGGCTTCCTGCAGCCGCCCATCGGGATACAGCAGCCTGGCCCCGACCAGGCCCGCCTCGGGGATGCTGTCGAACGTGGCCAGCAGGGCATCCAGCCAGCCCGGCTGCGGCACGGTGTCGTTGTTGAGGAAGACGAGCACTCCGCCACGGGCGAGCGCCGCGCCGTCGTTGCAGGCGGCGATGAAGCCGCCGTTGGAATCGCGCGCATGCACGCGCAGACCGCCGATCTGGCGCAGCCGCGCCAGTGAGTCGTCGGGCGAGGCGTCGTCCACCACGATCACCTCGAACGCCGCCGCAGGCGGATGCGCCGCCAGCGCGCGCAGGCAGGCCAGCGTATGCGCGAACGCCCCGTGGACCGGGATCACCAGGCTGGCGGTCGGGGTGCCGGAGGTGGCCAGCGCGAACGGGGCGAACTGCGCGGGCTCGGGCCTCCACGGCGCCGCGCGGTCCAAGGATGTGCGCCGCAGCTGCAACTGCAGCCGCTGCCAGGACGCCTTCAGGCCGCGGTTGCGCAGGCTGGCGACGCCGCGCCGCCACAGGCCGAGGCCGCGCGTGAGCCAGAAGCGCGCCTCGACATCGATGGCCATGCTGGTGGAACTCCGGCTGAAGGGCGGGGGTTTGGCTCACGGCGCGGCGCGGAAGCGCTGCGATAGACTCGCCTGAACCCAAGCCGGCATTGTCGCATCCCGCGCCAATGCCGCCAGCCGACGACCCATGCCCCGCATCGAAGACGAAGACGACCAGGACCACGGCCTCGACGATGACGGCGGCGAATCGGGGCGGGGCTGGCGCAGCCGCCTGCTGACCTGGAGCCTCGCCGCGGCGGCGCTGCTGCTGGGTTTCCTGATCCCGTACATGCTGTACCTGAACCACCAGGTTGGCGAGCGGTTCGGCCAGCTGCGCTGGCAGGTGCCGACCCGGGTGTATGCGCGGCCGCTGGTGCTGAAGGGCGGCCTGGCGATGGACACGCAGACGCTCAAGACCGAACTGGACGCGGCCTCGTACCGTGCCGGTGATGGCCGCCGTCCGGGCACCTATGACCGCAATGGCGCGCGCTGGCGCATCTCCAGCCGCGGTTATCACGATGTCGACGGGCGGGTGGCGCCGGCGGTGCTGGACGTCACCCTGTCCGCCGGCAAGGTTGCCGCGTTGCGCGACGTGGGTTCCGGCAAGGCCCTGCGCAGCGCGCGCCTGGATCCGGCGCGGATCGCCACCCTGTACGGCCAGAACCAGGAGGAACGGCGACTGGTGCGGATGGACGAGGTGCCGGAACTGCTGGTGACCGGACTGCAGGCGGTCGAGGACCGCGATTTCAGCCGGCACATGGGCATCGACCTGGGCGGCATGCTGCGCGCGGCCTTCGTCAACATGCGCTCCGGCGATGCCCGCCAGGGCGCGAGCACCCTGACCCAGCAGCTGGCCCGCAGCGGCCTGCTCGGGATCGGCAAGGAGCAGACCTGGAGCCGCAAGTTCAAGGAGATCCTGTTCGCGCTGCTGCTGGAGATGCGCTACGACAAGCGCACCATCCTGGAGGCGTATTTCAACCAGGTCGACCTGGGCCAGCGCGGCGCGCAGTCGATCAAGGGCGTGGCGGCCGCTTCCGAGTTCTGGTTCGGGAAGCAGCTGCAGGACCTGTCCACCGAGCAGGTGGCGATGCTGATCGGGCTGGTGAAGGGGCCGTCCTGGTACAACCCGCGGCGCAACCCGGAACGCGCGACCGAGCGCCGCAACTTCGTGCTCGGGGAGATGCATGAGACCGGGCTGATCGACGACAAGGAATACCAGCGCGCGCTCAAGGCTCCGCTCGGGGTGACCGCCAACGCCGGCAACATGGCCGCCAACCGCTTTCCGGCCTATGTCGACCTGGCGCGCAAGCAGCTCGCGCGCGACTATCCGGCGGATCGCCTTTCGGGGGCCGGGCTCGCGGTGATGACCGGCATGTCGCCGACCGCGCAGGGTTACGCCGAGGGCGCGGTCACCCGCACCCTGAAATCACTGGGCGGCAAGGGGCGGCCGCCGCTTGAGGCAGGCCTGGTCATCACCGACGTCCACAACGGCGACGTGCTGGCGGTGGTTGGCAGCCGGGAATTGACCGTCCAGGGCTTCAACCGCGCGGTGGACGCACGCAGGCCGGTCGGCTCGCTGCTCAAGCCGTTCGTCTACCTGCTCGCGCTGGCGCAGCCTGACAAGTGGTCGCTGGCCAGCACCATCAGCGACGGCCCGGTGACCGTCAGCCTGGGGCGCGCGCGCACCTGGAAGCCGGGCAATTCCGATGGCCGCAGCCATGGCACCGTGACCCTGCTCGATGCGCTGGCGCAGAGCTACAACCAGGCCACGGTGCGGTTGGGCATGGACGTCCAGCCCGGGCGGCTGGCCGACCTGGTCCGCACCCTGTCGGGCGTGGAATCCGACGGCCAGCCCTCGCTGATCCTGGGCGCGGTGGACCAGAGCCCGTACGCGATGGCCCAGCTGTACCAGTTCCTTGCGTCAGGCGGCGAGATCCAGCCGCTGCATGCCGTGCGCGGCGTGCTGGATCCGCAGGGGAGCCTGATCAAGCGCTACGACACCGCCGCCCCGCCGGCGCAGAAGGGCGACGCCGTGGCCGCGCGGCTGGTCGGCATCGCCCTGCAGTACGCGGTCAGCAACGGCACTGGCCGCGCGCTGATGCGCGATGGCCACGGCGCCCTGCGACCGGCAGGCAAGACCGGCACCAGCAACGACGGCCGCGACAGCTGGTTTGCCGGCTATACCGGGGACCACTTGGCGGTGGTCTGGGTGGGCAATGACGAGAACAAGCAGACCGGCCTGTATGGCGCCACCGGCGGCATGCGGGTCTGGTCGGACATCTTCGCGCGGCTGCCGAGCGCGCCGCTGCAGCTGGATGACGAGGGCATCGACTGGCGCGCGGTGGAAGGCCGCTACAGCACCGATGAGGGGTGCCCCGGCAGCCGCCGTTTCGCCTTCGTCGCCGGCTACGCGCCACCCTACCGGCCATGCGTGTACGCGCCGCCGCCACCGGTGGACGAATACGGCAACCCGCTTCCACCCTCGCAGCCCGATGCCATGGGCGACGCGTTGGAGCGCGCGGGACAGGCCATCCGCGACTTCTTCGGTGGCGGTGATCCCGCCAAGCAGCTGCCGCCACCGCAGCCGGCGTCACAGCCCGTGCAGTAACCGGTGGACGCGGGCATCACCCCGGCCTCGCGGCTGGCGCGCGCCTCGCGCGAGGCGCTGGTCGACGGCGCGGCGCTGGCCCTGAAGCTGCCGGGCTTCGTGCCGCGGCAGGCGCAGCAGAACCTCGCCATCGCCGTCGCCGATGCGTTCGAGGACCGGGCGGTGCTGCTGGCCGAAGCCGGCACCGGCACCGGCAAGACCTTCGCCTACCTGGTCCCGGCGCTGCTGTCGGGGATGAAGACGATCGTCAGCACCGGCACCCGCGCGCTGCAGGACCAGCTTTACCTGCGCGACCTTCCGCGGGTGCGCGACGCGCTGGGCACCGGCCTGAAGACCGCTTTGCTGAAGGGCCGCGCCAATTACCTATGCCGCTACCGGATGGAGCAGGCGAAGGGCGAAGGCCATCCGGGGCGCGGCGGTTTCGGCTCGCGCGAAGTGGTCTCCCAGTTCCAGCGGGTGGTCGCCTGGAGCGGCCGCACCCGCTATGGCGACCTGGCCGAACTCGATGGCCTGCCCGAGGACACTCCGCTGCTGCCGCAGGTCACTTCCACCGCGGACAACTGCCTCGGCACCGAATGCCCGTTCTGGGCGGAGTGCTTCGTGGTGCAGGCGCGACAGCGGGCGCAGACCGCGGACCTAGTGGTCGTCAACCACCACCTGCTGCTGGCCGACCTGGCGCTCAAGCAGGAAGGCTTCGGCGAGATCCTGCCCGGCGCGCAGGCGTTCGTGGTGGACGAGGCCCACCAGTTGCCCGAACTGGCGGCGCAGTTCTTCGGCGAGGGCCTGGGCGCGCGGCCGCTCGTCGACCTGGCGCGTGACGCGCTGGGCGAGTGCAAGGACGTGCCCGGCGCACTGGCGGCGCTGCAGGTGCCGGCGCGTGAACTGGACCACGCGGCGCGTGCATTGCGGGCGGCGATGGACGTGCTGCCGCAACGCGGCACGGCCTGGCGTGCGCTTGACGAGGCAGCGATCGCGCCGGCCTTCCAGGCCCTGGCCGACGCACTGGAGGGCATGGAACACGCGTTGGCCCCGCTGCGCGAAGCCGCGCCCGGATTCGATGCCTGCCACCTGCGCGCGCGCGACCAGCTGGGCCGCCTGCGGCGCTGGCTGGGCGAGCCCGCGGCGGTTGGCGAGGCGCCCGAAGAGGGCGACCACCCGGACACCAACGTCCACTGGTATGAACTGACGCCGCGGGGGTTCCGGCTGCAGCGCACGCCACTGGATGTCTCCGGCCCGCTGCGCCGCCATCGCGAGCAGTCGCATGCGTCGTGGGTGTTCACCTCGGCCACGCTGGCGGTGTCCGGAAGCTTTTCCCACATTGCCACCCGGCTCGGCATCGACGCCCCGCGCACCCTGCTGCAGCCCAGCCCGTTCGACTGGAACCGGCAGGCGCTGTGCTACCTGCCCACGCGGATGCCGGAGCCGTCGTCGCGCGACTACGCAAGCGCGGTGGTCGAGGCGCTGTGGCCGGTGCTGGAGGCGTCGGGCGGGCGCGCGTTCGTGCTGTTCGCCTCGCACCGCGCGCTGCGCGACGCCGCGACGCTGATGCAGCACGCGCCGTGGCCGCTGTTCGTGCAGGGCAGCGAGCCGCGCCACGTGCTGCTGCAACGGTTCCGCGAGTCCGGCAACGGCGTGCTGCTGGGCACCGCCAGTTTCCGCGAGGGCGTGGACGTGGCCGGCGATGCGCTGAGCGTGGTGGTGATCGACAAGTTGCCGTTCGCGGCACCGGACGACCCGGTATTCCAGGCGCGGCTGGACGCGGTGCGCCGCGCGGGCGGCAACCCGTTCCGCGACGAGCAGCTGCCGCAGGCGGTGATCGCGCTGAAGCAGGGCGCCGGCCGCCTGATCCGCACCGAGACCGACCGCGGCGTGCTGGTGCTCTGCGATCCGCGGCTCACGCAGAAGGCGTACGGCCGCCTGTTCCTCGACTCGCTGCCGCCGCTGCCGCGCACCCGCGAGGTGCTGGACGTGCGCGCCTTCTTCGCCGAGCCCGGATTGGCGGATACTGCAGCCCGATGAAGTTGCTTGCCCTTGAAACCGCCACCGAGGCCTGTTCGGTCGCCGTCTACGTGGACGGCGACGTGCATGCGCGCTTCGAAGTGGCCCCGCGCCGGCACGCCGAACTGGTGCTGCCGTGGGCCGACGCGCTCCTCGCCGACGCCGGCATCTCTCGCGCGCAGCTGGACGCGATCGCGGTAGGAAAGGGCCCGGGCGCATTCACCGGGGTGCGGCTGGCGATCGCGGTCGCGCAGGGAATCGCGCTGGCGCTTGACCGCCCGGTGGTGCCGGTGTCGACCCTGGCGGCGCTGGCGATGCGTGCAGGCGGCGAGCGTCGCATCGCCGCGATCGACGCACGCATGGGCGAGGTTTACCTCGGCCTGTTCAAGCACGATGGCGACGGGCTGCACCCGCTGGGCGGGGAGATCGTGGTTGCACCCGGCGAGGCGCCGCTGCCGGAGGGTGACGACTGGTGCGGCGCCGGAACCGGCTTTGCGGCCGCGGAGGCGGCACTGGTCGCGCGGCTGGGGGATCGCCTGCAGGCCGCCGATGCCGCCGCATTGCCGCATGCCGCCGACCTCGCCTGGCTGGCGGCGCAGGCCTACGCGCGTGGCGAGGCGGTGGCGGCCGAGCGGGTGGAGCCGGCGTACCTGCGCAACAATGTCGCCCTGACCATCGCCGAGCGCGCGGCGCAGGGCATCCGCCGCTAGCGGTCGACCAGCTCGCCACCGGGCAGGAACTGCCAGGTGCGGGTGACGTGCAGCACGTCGGGATCCTCCTGCGTCTTGGGCAACGGCGCGAACGGCGCCGACAGCCGGATGATCCGTAGCGCGGCCTCGTCCAGCATCGGGATCCGGCTGGACTGGATGATGCGGCTGCCCTCCACGCTGCCATCGCGGCGCACCGCCACGCTGATCACCACCAGGCCGCCGATCCGGCGCCGGCGGGCCTCGTCGGGGTAATTGAGGTTGCCCACGCGCTCCACCCGGTCCACCCAGCCACGCAGGTATTCGGCCCACGCGTACTCGCGGGTGCTGGCGGAGACGAACTTGCGCTTGGGGCGTTTGGCGTACTCGGCCGAACGCAACTGGATCTCCGCCGCCAGCCGCGCCATCTCGATGTCGCGCTCGATCTTCTCGCGGCCGCGCTGGCGATCATCCGGCGGCACTTCCGGCTGCGCCTGTGGCGTGGGCAGCGCTTGTTCCCCGCTCGAGGAGGCGACCACGCGGGCCTCGGGCGGCGGCGCAGGCGCCGGCGTCTGCGCGATCAACGGTCGCGGCGCCAGACCGTCCTCCGGCTGCGGCAGCGGGCCGGCTTGCGGCGCACTCGGGCGGCTGGCCTTGTCGTGCTCGCCGCCGCCCTGGTTTTCCGCCTGGGCCAGGAAGTCGGCCTGCTGTTGGGTCAATGGCGATTGCGTGCGTGTCACGATCACGTCCAGCGTCGGCGTCAGCGGCGCGGGATCCTCGATCGTGAAGCCGAGGCCGAAGATCACCGCGGCGTGCACCAGCAGCGACAGCACCAGGGTCGCGCCAAGCCGGTCGCCATCGCCGATCCGCGGCGAGGCCGGCAGCGCCGGGGGAACGACGGCGGACATCACTGCGCCAGCAGCGCCTCGATGCGGTCGAACAGCGCGCCGGCGATGTTGAGCCCGTACTGCGCGTCCAGCTCGCGGATGCAGGTGGGACTGGTCACGTTGACCTCGGTGAGGTAATCGCCGATCACGTCGAGGCCGACGAACAGCATGCCGCGGCGCTTCATCTCGGGCCCGACCTGGGCGGCGATCCAGCGGTCGCGCTCGCTGAGCGGGCGGCCTTCGCCACGGCCACCGGCGGCGAGGTTGCCGCGGAACTCGTCGCCCTGCGGAATGCGTGCCAGGCAATAGTCCACGGGCTCGCCGTCGACCAACAGGATGCGCTTGTCGCCATCGCGGATTTCCGGGAGGTAGCGCTGCGCCATCGCCAGCGAAAGTCCGCCCTGCGTCAGCGTCTCGAGGATCACGTTGACGTTGGCTTCGCCAGCGCGCGCACGGAAGATCGAACGGCCGCCCATGCCATCCAGGGGCTTGAGCACCGCTTCGCCGTGCCCGACCACGAAGTCCTTGAGTGCAGCGGCATCGCGGCTGACCAGAGTGGGCGGGCAGCATTGCGGGAACAGCAGCGCGGCCAGCTTCTCGTTGAAGTCGCGCAAGCCCTGCGGATCGTTGACCACCAGCGCGCCCTGGCGTTGGGCCATCGCCAGCACCTGGGTGTCGTGCAGGTAGTTGGCGTCCACCGGCGGGTCGGTGCGCATCAGCACCACCTGCCCGGACCCGAATTCCAGCGTGCTCCAATCGCCCAACGCGAAATGGCTGCCCTGGGTGTCGTGCACGGTGAGCGGCGTGCACGCCGCGTACGCGGTTCCATCGCGCACGGCCAGGCCCCCGGGGCGCACGTACAGCAGCCGATGACCGCGCCGCTGGGCTTCCAGCAGCATGGCAAAGGTCGAATCCTTGGCGGTCCTGATGGCCTCGATGGGGTCCATCACCACCACCACGTCAAGCGTGTTGCGCGCGGGCATCGCGGGGTCCGGAATGGGTTGCGGCGATGGTAGCAGGCGCTGCGCAAGCGCCCGGCGGAATGATCGCGACGGCGCTTGACAGCGTGCGTGCAGGCTGGGATATAGACAGTCCGCACCGCGCGCAGACGCGGGGGATGCAGACGGTCAAGGGGAATACATGGCGCGGGACGGTTCGGACTCCAGCCTGGACGGCTTGAGAGTGATGGTCATCGACGACTCGAAGACCATCCGGCGCACGGCGGAAACCCTGCTGGCGCGCGAGGGATGCGACGTGGTGACGGCGACGGACGGCTTCGAGGCACTGGCCAAGATCGCCGACCACAACCCGCAGATCATCTTCGTGGACATCATGATGCCGCGGCTCGACGGCTATCAGACCTGCGCGCTGATCAAGAACAACCGGACCTTCAGGAATGTGCCGGTCATCATGCTTTCGTCGAAGGATGGTTTGTTCGACAAGGCGCGTGGCCGTATCGTTGGTTCGGAGCAATACCTGACCAAGCCGTTCACGAGGGAAGAACTGCTTGGCTCGATTCGGACTCACGTCAACGCCTGACCGGGGGGTAAGGCAACCATGGCTCGCATTCTCGTCATCGAAGACTCGCCGACCGAAGCGGCGGTCCTCACCCAGCTGCTGGAACGCAACGGCCACCAGGTGACCACCTCGGGCAGCGCCGAGGACGGGATCGCCAGCTGCAAGCGCGACCTGCCCGACCTGGTGCTGATGGACGTCGTGCTGCCGGGCATGAACGGTTTCCAGGCGACCCGCGCACTCACCCGCGACGCCGCGACCAGCCATATCCCGGTGCTGATCGTCAGCACCAAGGGGCTGGACACCGACCGCGTCTGGGGCATGCGGCAGGGGGCCAAGGACTACATTGTCAAGCCGCCGCGCGAAGCCGAGCTCATCGAACGCATCAACGCGCTGATCGGGGCCTGACGGTGGCCCGGCGCGGCAAGCACAAGCACAAGGACAAAGCCCAGGCGCCGAGTTCGCCGGCCGCTGCTTCGCACGCCGGGGCCATGCCGGCGGCGGAGGTCGTCGAGGCGGTCGATGCCACGTCGGCGCACGAAAGTCCCCAGGCTGAAGCCGCGCCGGCGCACGAGCCCGTCGCGCTCGCGGACCGGGCCGCTGCACCGCCCGCAACCCGTGCCCGCAAGCGGGGTGAGCGCCGCTCGCCGTTCCTGGTGCTGGCCGACTACGAGCAGCGCAGCCTGGCCCACGTGGCCGGCCTCCCCGAGCAGCTGGACGCGCCCGGGTTATGGCGTGGCGTGGCCTTCCGTGTGGGCACCCACCGGCTGGCTTCCGGCTTCGACGAAGTGGTCGAGATCCTGCCGATGCCCGCGCTGACCCACGTGCCCGGCGCGTTGCCGTGGATGCTGGGCGTGGCCAACGTGCGCGGCACGCTGCTGCCGGTGGTCGACCTCAAGCAGTTCCTGCAGGGCGAACGCACCGTGCTGCACGAGGGCCAGCGCGTGCTGGTGGTGCGCCAGCCCGGCGGCGATGTCGCCGTCACCATCGACGAGTTGTACGGGCAGCGCAGCTTCATCGACGGCCAGTCCATTGATGCCGCCACGCTGTCCGAAGGGCGCTACGCGCACTTCATCGAGCGCGCCTACCGCATGAACGAGCAGGACTGGGGCGTGTTCAGCCTCGATCGCCTCGCCCGTACTCCCGAATTCCGCCAAGCCGCCGCCTGACGGGCGGACACCCAAGCAAGCCGAGGTCGCAAGATGAGCACGATGATGGATTCCGTCGCAGGCAAGGGCCGCAATCTCAGTACCAACTTCTGGATCTGGCTGCTGCTCGGCTCGCTGCTGGTGGTGGGCGCCAACACGGCGTACATGCTGACCAAGGCCTCGCGGCTGGGCGGCGCCGGCGAATCGGCGGCGCGCCTGCAGCTGAACTCCCAGCGCCTCGCCAACCAGGGGCGCGATGCGCTGGATGGCAACGCGCAGGCGTTCGAGGCGTTCAAGGAAACCAAGGACCAGGTGGACGCCGACATCAAGTCGCTCAACGAGCGGTTTGGCGACCAGCCCGGCGTGTCCGGCCCGATCGCTACCGTCAGCGCGACCTGGAACCCGCTGGCCAAGCGCGCCGATGAAGTGCTGGCGTCGCAGCAGGCGGTGCTCGCGCTGGCCGGTCGCGCCGACAGCTTCACCAGCAAGGTGCCGCAGCTGCAGGCACAGCTGAACGAGGTGGTGCGCGGACTGGCGTCCGGCGGCGCCAGCTCGGGCCAGGTATTCACGGCGCTGCAGCAGGTCACCACGATCTCGCGCATGGCGCAGCGCATCGCCGAGCTGCGCAGCGGCGGCGAAGGCGCGCAGGTGGCGGCCGATGCGCTGGGCCGCGACGCGGCGGTGTTCGATCGCTCGATGACCGCATTGCGCAACGGCGGCGGCGACATCGCGCGGGTGACCGCGGCCGGCGCGGTGGGTCCGCTCAACCAGGCCAACGCGTTGTGGGAAGGCATGAAGAAGGACCTGGACGCGATCGTCGGCGATTCCCGCCGGCTGATCGGCGCGCAGGCGTCGGCCACGGCGCTGGCCGCGGGCTCCGACAAGCTGCTGGACGACAGCCAGGGCCTGTTCGCCGCCTTCACCCAGTTCGGCTCGGTCAAGGACACCAGCATCATCGGTGGCGCCTGGGTCAGCATCCTGTCCGGCCTGTTGCTGGCGATCTCGATCGTCGGCCTGCTCTGGGCCCTGGGTCGCGCGCAGCGGGTGCGCTACCAGACCACCAAGGAACTCAACGACCGCAACCAGGAGGCGATCATGCGCCTGCTGGACGAAATGGGCTCGCTCGCGGAAGGCGACCTCACCGTGAAGGCGACCGTGACCGAGGACATGACCGGCGCGATCGCGGACTCGATCAACTTCGCGGTGGAACAGCTGCGCACGCTGGTGGCGACCATCAACGACACCTCGGTGCAGGTCGCGGCCAGCGCGCAGGAAACGCAGGCCACCGCCATGCACCTGGCCGACGCCGCCGAACACCAGGCGCAGGAAATCAACTCCGCCACCGACCGCATCAACGAGATCGCGACCAGCATTAACCAGGTGTCGCGCAACTCCGCCGACTCGGCGGAAGTGGCGCGCCGCTCGGTGCAGATCGCGACCAACGGCGCCGGCGTGGTGCGGCAGACGATCGCCGGCATGGACAGCATCCGAGACCAGATCCAGGAGACCTCCAAGCGCATCAAGCGACTCGGCGAGAGCTCGCAGGAAATCGGCTCGATCGTGGAACTGATCAACGACATCTCCGAGCAGACCAACATCCTGGCGCTGAACGCGGCGATCCAGGCGGCCTCGGCCGGTGAAGCCGGCCGCGGGTTCGCGGTGGTGGCCGACGAAGTGCAACGCCTCGCAGAACGCAGCTCGAGCGCGACCAAGCGCATCGAGTCGCTGGTGCAGACCATTCAGGCCGATACCAACGAAGCGGTCAGCTCGATGGAGCAGACGACCTCGGAAGTGGTCGCGGGTGCGCGCCTGGCCGAGGACGCGGGTACCGCGCTGGGCGAGATCGAAAAGGTGTCGTCCGACCTGTCGGGCCTGATTGAAGGCATCTCGGTGGCGGCCCAGGAGCAGTCGAACGCGGCCTCCAACATCACCGAGGCGATGAACACCATCCAGTCGATCACCGCGCAGACCTCGCAGGGCGCGAGCCAGACCGCGGAGTCGATCGGAAACCTGGCGCAGCTCGCGGCTGACCTGCGTCGCTCCGTCGCCGACTTCAAGCTGCCTGCCTGACCCGGCGGGCAAGAGAGCGCGATGAACAGCAGCTGCCCTTCCCGTCCCGCATCGAGGGACTCCGCCGGAGCGCCCGCATGAGCACGGCGCTGCAGGACGCCATCGACCACACCGCGCTGGGCTGGGTGAAGCCGGAGATCGACGAGACCCTGCGCCAGGCGCGGATCGCGATCGAGGCCTTCGCCGAGGCGCCCGGTGAGGTCGCGGCGTTGCAGGCGTGCAGCGAGCACCTGCATCAGGTCGCGGGCACCCTGCGGATGCTGGAGCTGAAGGCGCCGGAGATGGTGGCCAGCGAGATGGAGCGACTTTCGGTCGCGCTGCACACCGGTGCGATCCCGGTGCGCGAAGAGGCGCTGGCGGCCCTGATGCGGGGCATCGTGCAGTTGCCGGATTACCTCGAGCGGCTGCAGGGCGGTCACCGCGACATCCCGATCGTGCTGTTGCCGCTGATCAACGACCTGCGCGATGCGCGCGGGGTCGACGCGCTCGCGCAGGATGCGTTGCCGCAATTGCTGGAGGCGCCCACCGACGCCGAGCTCGAGCACGCGCGCGGCAGCCTGGCCGGGCGCAATCGCGCGCTGCTCGACACCGTGGCCGCGGCGCTGAAGGAGGACCTGCTGCGGGTCAAGGATGCACTGGACCTGCACCTGCGCGGGGGACGCACCGACGTGGGCGACCTGCAGCCGCAGGCGGAAGCGCTGGATCGCATCGCCGAAACCCTCGGGATGATCGGGCTGGACGGCGCGCGCAACGTGATCCACGCGCAGCGCCGGATCGTCCACGGCATTGCCAGCGGCGAGCGCGCGCCGCAACCGGGCGACCTGCTCGACGTCGCCAGCGCGCTGCTCACCATCGATCATTCGCTCGACGACCAGGTCTCGCGGCTGGGGCACGGCCAGGCGCAGGACGCCACCGCCGACGACCCGGTGGCGCAGGAATCGCGCAAGGTGATGGGCGCGCTGGCACGGGAAGCGGCGGCGAACTTCGAGGAGGTGCGCGGCGCCTTCGTCGCCTTCGTCGAGACCGACTGGGACCACGCGGCACTGGACGCGGTGCCACGCCTGCTGGGCGAAGTCGCCGGCGCCATGCGCATCCTCGAACTGCCCGAGCCCGCGGGCTACCTCGAAGCCCTGCGGCGCTACAGCCACAACGAGCTGGTGATCGGTCGACAGGTCCCGGGGGGGCGCGCGCTGGATCACCTGGCCGACGCGCTGGCCGGGATGGAGTTCTACCTCGAGTCCCTGCAGGATCCGCTGGGCATCCGCCAGGACATGCTGGAAAAAACCCGGCACAGCCTGGAACAGATCGCCTGCTGGCCCCTGCACGACGAGCGCCCGGAGGAGTTCGCGGAGCTGGCCGCTCCCGAAGCGGCGGCCCCGGTTGCAGTGGAGGACGTCGCGTCCCCGCCGGTGCCCGTCCCGAGCGTCGCGATGGAGGCTTCCGCCCCGCTGCGCAATGCCGGCTTTGATCGCGCCAGCAACGAGATCGACGATGAAATCCGGGAGATCTTCCTCGAGGAATTCGAAGAGGAGATCGCCAACCTCGATGCGCTGCTGCCGCAATGGCGGCTGGCGCCCGAGGACGGCGAACACCTGAAGTCGATCCGCCGGGTGTTCCACACGCTCAAGGGAAGCGGTCGACTGGTCGGCGCGCAGGTGCTGGGCGAGTTCAGCTGGCACGTCGAGAACATGCTCAACCGCGTGCTGGATGGAAGCCGTCCGGCCAGCCCCGAGGTCTTCGATTTCGTCGCCCGTGCGCATGCGGTGCTGCCGCAGCTGCATGCGGCGCTGCGCGGGGAATCCGTCGAGGTGGACCTGGCGACGATGGAGGCGGTGGCCGACCGGCTGGCGGCGGGCGAGGACGTGTCCCTCGCCGCCGTGGCGCCCGTTGCATCAGGGCCGGCCGTCTCCGTGGAGGCCTCGGATACCGATGCGGCGACCGTCGAGGTCGACGCGGTCCTGCTGGAAATCCTCGGCACCGAGGTGGTGGGCCATCTCGACACCGTTGACGCCTGGCTGCAGCAGGCGCGCGGCGGCGACAGCCACGCCAACGAAGGCCTGATGCGCGCGATCCATACCCTCAACGGCGCCTTCGCGATGACCGAGGTGGTGCCGGTCACCGCCTTCACCGCGCCGGCCGAGGGCTACGTCAAGCGCCTGCTGGCCGCCGGCCAGCCCGCGGATGTCGCCGGCATCGGGCTGCTGTCCGAGGTGGTCGATGCGGTGCGCGCCTCGATCAACGCCCTGCAGCAGGCCTCGCCGGCCCGGGTTCCGTTGCATGCATCGCTGGTGGAGCGCATGGCGAGCCTGCGGGACACCCTGCCCGAGGCAGGCATGCCGTTCATCCCCATGGGATCCGAGGACGATACGGCGGAAGAGGCCGAGCGCCTGGAAGCCGAACGCCTCGAAGCCGAGCGCCTCGAAGCCGAACGCCTCGAAGCGGAGCGCCTTGAAGCAGAGCGCCTTGAAGCAGAGCGCCTCGAAGCGGAGCGCCTGGAAGCAGAACGTCTCGAAGAGGACCGGCTGGAAGCGGAGCGCCTGGAAGCGGAGCGTCTTGAAGCCGAGCGTCTTGAAGCCGAGAGTCTCGAAGCGGAGCGCCTGGAAGCAGAGCGCCTTGAAGCCGAGCGTCTCGAAGCGGGGCGCCTCGAAGCAGAACGCCTCGAAGCAGAACGCCTCGAAGCAGATCTCCTAGAAGCAGATCGCCTGGAAGCAGAGCG
>JAEWFT010000022.1 GCA_023388715.1 Pseudomonadota bacterium | reverse complement strand
GCGCGCGGGTGCTCGGGATCTCCGCGATCGCGATCGCGCGCTGCAACGACGACGCCACCCAGCGTGCACTGGCAGCGGCGACGGCCTGCCCGATCGTGTTGGTCACCAGCCCCAACGCGGTGGCGGCGGCGCACGCATTGCAGCCGCTTGCGGCGCGCCCGGGGCAGCGCTGGCTGGCGGTGGGCGCGGGCAGCCGCGCTGCCCTGGCACGCGTGGGGGTCGATGCGGGAGCGCCGGCGCGGATGAACAGCGAGGGCCTCCTGGCGATGCCCGAGCTGCAGCAGGTCGGGGGTGCCGCGGTCGGGTTCATCACCGCGCCTGGCGGGCGCGGCCGGATCGCGACGGTGCTGCAGGAGCGCGACGCCCGCATCGTTCGCGCGGATGTCTATGAGCGGCAACCCGCGGTGATTCCGCCTGCCGCATGGAAGCGCCTGCAGGCGGCGCTGGCCACGCCCGAGCGGGTGCTGCTGCTGGCCAGCAGCGGCGAGGCGCTCGCGGGCCTGCTTGCGCAGGCCTCGCCCGCCATCCGCGCGGGACTGGTCGCGGCGGCGGTGGCGGTCCCGGGCGAGCGCCTGGCGACGGTTGCCCGCGCGGCGGGTTTCGCGCGCGTGGTGGTGGCGCAGAGCCCGCGTCCTGCGGCCCTGCTGCGGGCGGCGGCGCAGGCCTTCGCTTAGCATTGCGGGGGTGAACGCCCCCGCGCCTCCCGCTGCCGCACCGGCCCGCCGATCCCGCGCCGGCGCCCTGCTGCTGGCCGCGCTCGTGCTGATGGCCATCGCCGCCGCCGGTCTCTATGGCTGGTGGCAATGGCAAAGGGTGCAGGCGCAGCAGCGGGAAACAGCGAGCGCGCAATGGCAGGCACTGGACGCCCGGATGGACGCCCTGCGCCAGGCACAGCGCGCGCAGTCGCAACGCCTGCTGCAGGCCGAGGCCACCAATCGCGTGCTGCGCGACGAAGTGCTGGGCGTCGGCCAGCGCGCCGCGCTGATCGAGGACAGCTTGGCACGGCGCGCCGCCTCCGAACGCGACGGCCCGCGGGCGCTGCGGCTGGACCAGATCGAGCTGCTGCTGGTAATCGGCCAGCAACGCCTGCAACTGGATGACGATCTCGCCGGCGCGCTGCGCGCGCTGGACCTGGCGGCGCCCCTGCTGGACGGACTCGACGATCCCGCCTACCTCAACCTGCGGCAGGCGCTGGTGCAGGAGCAGTCAGTCATGCGGGCGCTGGGACCCGACCCGCGCATTCGCGCCCGCGCCATGCTCGACCGCCTCGATGCGCAGGTGCCCGCCACCATCGTCGATGCCGCGCCCGCGACGCCGCTGCCCTGGCACGCGCGCTTGATGCGCCGGATCGTGCAGGCGCAGCCGACGACCGGTGCCGTCCTGCGCGAGCGTGCCGACCGCGAGGCCGCGATTGCCGCCTTGCAGCTGGAGATCACGCTGGCACGCGCTGCGGTCGAGCGCCGCGACAACGCCGGGCTCCAGCGCGCGCTGCCCCGCATCGAAACATGGCTGACGCGCCTGCATGCGGGCGATCCACCGCTGGCGTCCAAGCGCCGCCTGCTGGCCGCGCTCGCGGCGATCGAGCTGCGGCCGACCTCGCCGCTGACGGGCAGCACCCTGCAACTGCTGCGCAGCCTGCGCGCGCGCTGAGCACGCTCACGCGACGCTTGCGGCTGCGTTGCGATGCTGCGGCCAACCTGCATTGCTTGAACCGGGAGAGACGATGAGCCTGTTCCGCAGCATCCTGTTCTGGCTGGTCCTGGTGGTCCTTGGCGCGCTGCTGGCGCAGGTGCTGCTGCAGGACCCCGGTTACGTGCTCGTGCGCTACCGCGGCACCGACTACACCACCACCGTGGCCGCCGGCATCGCCATCCTGCTGGCCGCGGTGTTCGCGCTGTTCCTGCTGTGGGCGCTGTTGCGGCTGCCGGTCCAGGCCTGGCACCAGCGTCGCGCGCGGCAGGCCCGCGCGAAACTCACCGACGGCCTCGCTGCCTACGACCGTGGCGACTACGTGCGTGCCGAACAGTTGCTGAAGCAGGCGGCGGACGCCGGCGATGTCGAGGCGGTCAGCCGCACCCTTGCCGCCCGGGCTGCCCTCGCCCGCGGCGATGCCGCAGGCGCCGCCGCGCACGTCGATGCCTTCGCCGACCGCGAGCCCGCTGCCCGCGCCCTGCTGCGCGCGGAACAGGCGCTGGCCCTCGGCCGTCCCGAGCAGGCACTGGAAGCGCTCGACGCACCTGCCGCGCAACCGCTGCCGCCGCGCGGGCTGCTGCTGCGCGCCGAGGCCTTGGAAGCCAGCGGCCGCAGCTTCGACGCCTACGGCCTGGTTGGCGCGCTCCGCCAGCACAAGATCGTGCCGGACACGCGGCTTGACGCCCTGCAGCAGCGCTGGGCGCGGCAGGCGCTGGAGCAGGCCGACGACGACAACGCGCTGGCGGATCGCTGGGACGCGCTGCCCGCGGCGCTGCGCTCCGATCCCGCCGTCGTGCGCGTCTATGCCACCCGCGCCGCGGCGCTGCACTGGGACGAAGCGGCGACCCGCAGCGTCGAGCACGCGCTGGAAGCCGGATGGAACGAGGAGCTCGCGGACCTCTACGGGCGCCTGCCGGTCGGGCGGCTGGAGCACCGGCGGGCGCAGGTCGCGCGCTGGCTGTCGCAGCACCCGACCAGCCCCGGCCTGCTGCTGGCCTCGGCGCGGCTCGAACAGGCGCAGGGCCACTGGGCGCAGTCGGAAGCCGCCCTGCAGCGCGCGATCGCGCTTGGCGCCGGCGCCCCGGCGTGGGAAGCCCTGGGCGAGTGCGCTACCCGAATGGGCGACGAGCAGCGCGCACGACTGGCGTATGCCAATGCGCTGCGCAGCCAGCGTGGTGAAGCGCCGCTTGAATTGCCGCTACGTGACGCTGCGGCGGTGGCCGAAACTCCTGCGATCGAGGCGCGTGATGAGCACGGGATCCCGCGCCTGCCGGAGTAGCCGTTCAGGCCCACCTACAATGGCGGCATGAGCCCGATTCCCGAACTCGAGGACGTCCGCGACTACCTCACCGGCCTGCAGGACCGCATCTGCAGCGCGATCGAGCAGGCGAATGGCCGCGCCGGTTTCGTCGAGGATGCCTGGCAGCGCGACCCGGCCGACGCCAGCACCCACCTGCGGGGCGGTGGCCGCACCCGCATCCTGCGCGAGGGCGCGGTCTTCGAGCAGGCCGGCATCGGGTTTTCGGACGTGTCGGGCACGCGGCTTCCACCGGCCGCCACCGCCGCGCGCCCCGAGCTGGAGGGCGCGCACTGGCGCGCGGTCGGCGTCTCGCTGGTGTTCCACCCGCGCAACCCCTACCTGCCCACCACCCACGCCAACGTGCGCCACTTCCGCGCCCAGCGCGATGGCGAGACGGTCGCGTGGTGGTTCGGCGGCGGCTTCGACCTCACTCCGTTCTACCCGTTCGACGAGGACGTGCTGCACTGGCACCGCACCGCCCGCGCGCTGTGCGAGCCGTTCGGCGGACAGGCGCGCTACGAGGCCCACAAGCGCTGGTGCGACGAGTATTTCCTGCTCCGGCACCGCGGTGAGACGCGCGGCGTGGGCGGGCTGTTCTTCGACGACCTGCACGGCGACTTCGACGACTGCTTCGGCTACATGCGCGCGGTGGGCGACGGCTTCCTCGACGCCTACCTGCCGATCGTCGGGCGCCGCAAGGACGCGCCCTACGGAGAACGCGAGCGCCAGTTCCAGCTGTACCGGCGCGGGCGCTACGTGGAGTTCAACCTCGTGTTCGACCGCGGCACCCATTTCGGCCTGCAGTCGGGCGGCCGCACCGAATCGATCCTGATGAGCCTGCCGCCGCTGGCGCGCTGGGAGTACGGCTACAAGCCCGAACCCGGCAGCGACGAAGCGCGGCTGCCCGATTACCTGCGCCCGCGCGACTGGCTCGCCGAGGCGGGCGACCGCTAGGTGCGGGCCCCGCCGGAAGCCGCCCAATAAAAAGCCCCACAGCCAGGGGGGGACTGTGGGGCCGGGGAAGGCAGGTTGGGGAGGACCTGTACGCCTTCCGGGTTGATCACCACCAGGGGAGGGGTTGTGATCGGCAACGGACGTTGCATCCGTTGCAGGAGATGAGACCACTTCGCATATGGATGGTTCGTGAAGATGCAGGTTAAGAAATTGTTGGGTTCAGGAGTGATTCATACGCACCCGTATGGGTGATCGGATCCGACTCCTGCGCGCACGCGGCCTCGCCTCAGTGCGCCTCGTCCCAGTTGGCGCCCGAACCCGCATCCACGACCAGCGGCACCTGGAGCTCGGCGGCGCCGGTCATCAGCGCCGGTACGTGGGCCAGCAGTTCCGGGACGAAGTCCGCATCGGCCTCGAACACCAGTTCATCGTGGACCTGCAGCAGCATCAGCGCGCGGCCCGGGTGGCCGGCCAGCCAGGCATCCACCCGCACCATCGCGCGCTTGATGATGTCGGCGGCGGTGCCCTGCATGGGCGCGTTGATCGCCGCGCGTTCCGCGCCGGCGCGTTGGGCGGCGTTGCGCGAATGGATGTAGTCCAGCGCCAGCCGCCGCCCGAACACGGTTTCCACGTAGCCGGTCTCACGGGCCTGCTGCCGCGTGCGCTCCATGTAGTCGCGCACGCCCGGATAGCGGCTGAAGTACAGCGCGATGTAGTCCTGCGCCTCGCCGCGGGCGATGCCCAGCTGCTTGGCCAGGCCGAACGCGCTCATGCCGTACATCAGGCCGAAGTTGATCGCCTTGGCGGCGCGGCGCTCGTTGGCGGTGACGTCATCCAGCGAAGGCTTGCCGAACACCTCGGCGGCAGTGGCGCGGTGGACGTCGGCGCCCTCGGCGAACGCGCGCAGCAGCGCCGGATCCCCGGAGAGGTGGGCCATGATCCGCAACTCGATCTGCGAGTAATCGCAGGCCACCAGCCGGCGACCCGGCGGCGCGATGAAGGCGGCACGGATGCGGCGGCCCTCGGCGCTCTTGATCGGGATGTTCTGCAGGTTGGGGTCGGAGGACGACAGCCGCCCGGTGGCGGCGCCCGCCTGGTGGTAGCTGGTGTGCAGCCGGCTGGTGTCGGGATTGACCATGTCCGGCAGCTTGTCGGTGTAGGTGCTGCGCAGCTTGGCCAGCCCGCGGTAATCGAGGATCACGCGCGGCAGCGGGTGCGCATCGGCGATCGCCTCCAGCGCCTCCTCGTTGGTCGAGGGCGCGCCGCTGGGCGTCTTCACCAGCGCCGGAAGCTTGAGTTCGTCGAACAGCAGCGCGCACAACTGCTTCGGGGAATCGAGGTTGAAGCTGCGGCCGGCCAGTTCGGTGGCCTGCTGCTGCAGCGCCAGCATCCGCCGCGACAACTCGGCCGACTGCCGGCGCAGCTCGTCCGCATCCACCAGGATCCCGTTGGCCTCGATCCGCGCCAGCACCGGCACCAGCGGCATCTCGATCTCGCGGTACACCGACAGCAGCGTCGGCTCGGCCTGGAGCTTCGGCAGCAGCGCGTGGTGGAGGCGCAGGGTGATGTCCGCGTCCTCGGCGGCGTAGCAGGTGGCGTCCTCGATCGCCACCTGCGGGAACGGGATGGCCTTGGCGCCCTTGCCCGCCACCTGCGCGTAGGGAATGGTCTGGTAGCCGAGGTGCCGCTTGGCCAGGGAATCCATGTCGTGGCGGGCGCTCCCGGCGCTCAGCACGAAGCTTTGCAGCAGGGTGTCGTCGGCGTAGCCCTGCACCTCGATGCCATGCCGGCGCAGCACGTGCAGGTCGTACTTGCCGTTCTGCCCGACCTTGCGCTTCGCCGGGTCGGCGAGCAGCGGTCGCAGCGCCTCCAGCACCACCTCGCGCGGCAGTTGCTGCGCCACGCCCGGGTAGTCGTGCGCAAGCGGGATGTAGCAGGCCTTGCCCGGCTGCACGCTCAGGCTGATCCCGCACAACTTGGCGCGCATCGGATCCAGCGAGTCGGTCTCGGTATCGATGGCAAAGGCATCGGCGCGTTCCAGTTGCGTCACCCAGTCGGCCAGCTGCGACGGCTCGCGCACGCATTCGTACTCGCCCGGCGCCGCCAGCGCAGGATCCAGCGGCTCGGCCACCGGCGCCGGCGCGATCGCGAAGCCACCGGCGCGCGCCGCGCCAGGCTCCCTCTCCGCGACCGCGGCCAGCGGCGCGCCGCCCTCCAGTTCCTTCAGCGCCTGGTTGAACCCGTAGCGCGCGTACAGCTGGCGCAGCGCCTCCACGTCGCGCTCGCGCAGCCCAAGGTCAGCCGGCGCCTGCGCCAGCGCGACGTCGGTCTTCAGGGTGATCAGTTCGCGATTGCGCGGCAGGTGCGGCAGGGCCTCCCGCAGGTTCTCGCCGACCTTGCCCTTGATGGCGTCCGCGGCGGCGATCACGCCGTCCAGCGTCTGGTACTCGGCCAGCCACTTGGCCGCGGTCTTGGGGCCGCATTTGGCCACGCCGGGGATGTTGTCGACGCTGTCGCCCACCAGCGCCAGGTAATCGACGATCTGGTCGGCACGCACACCGAACTTGGCCAGCACCGCGTCGTCGGAATCCAGCTTGCCGCCGCTCATCGTGTTGACCAGCTGCACGCCGGGGCGTACCAGCTGCGCCATGTCCTTGTCGCCGGTGGACACCAGCACGTCGATGCCGTCGCCGGCGCCGCGCAGCGCCAGCGTGGCGATCACGTCGTCGGCCTCGACCTGCGGCACGCGCAGGATCGGGATGCCCAGCGCCGCCACGATCGCCAGCATCGGCTCGACCTGCTGGCGCAGCTCGTCCGGCATCGGTGGCCGGTTGGCCTTGTAGTCGGGATACAGCGCGTCACGGAAGGTGCCGCCCGGCGCATCGACGACGAAGGCGATGTACTCCGGTTTCTCCCGCAGGTGGCCGCGCAGCATGTTGACCACCCCGAACAGCGCCCCGGTGGGCTCGCCCTGCGCGTTGGAGAGCGGCGGCAGCGCGTGGAAGGCGCGATAGAGGTAGGAGGAACCGTCGATCAGGACGAGCTTGGCCATGCCGGGATTCTACGCGCGCCCCTGCGGCGACCCGCCCGCTTCACGCGCCCGTGGTGCGGCGTGCGCGCATACTCGCCGCACTGTCCGCCGGAAGCCCGCCATGCGCATCGCCATCGCCCTGATCGCCGCCGGCCTGCTGGCCGCCTGCGCCACCGCCACCCCCGAGCAGATGCTGGGCAACGACGCGGTCGCCACCACCCGCACCGAGGCAAACGGCGACATCATCACCGAGTACCGCCAGGGCGGCGGCCTGAAGATGGTGAAGGTGGTGCCCAGCCGCGGCCCGACGTATTACATCTACGACCGCAACGGGGACGGCCGGGTCGACGCCAGCGACCATACCAACGGCCCGATGACCTACTACAAGCTGTTCGAGTGGTGATCGCTCAGGCCGGGCTGAGGTTGGCGTAGGCCAGCACCAGCCACTTGCTGCCGGCCTCGTCGAAGTTCACCTGCACGCGCGCGTGCGCGCCGCTGCCCTCGACGTCGGTGACGATGCCACTGCCGAAGCTCGGGTGCCGCACCTGCGCGCCGAGCTGCACCGCCGGCGCCTCGATCGCGGCGTGGCCGCGGTCGCGCGGCGCGTGCCTCGACGCGAACCCGCCGCGCGCAAACGCGGCCACCGGCGGCTTCGGCCGGATTTCGCGCAGGAGCGCCTTGGGGATTTCGCGCAGGAAGCGCGAGGGCATGCCGTACATGTCGCTGCCGTGGATGCGGCGGGTCTCGGCATGGCTTAGCACCAGCTGCTGGCGCGCGCGGGTGATGCCGACGTAGGCCAGCCGCCGTTCCTCCGCCATCCGCCCCGGCTCCTCCGCCGAGCGCATGTTCGGGAACAGCCCTTCCTCCAGCCCGACCAGGAACACCAGAGGGAACTCCAGGCCCTTGGCGCTGTGCAGGGTCATCAGCTGCACCCCGTCCTCGCCGGCCTGGGTCTGGCCTTCGCCGGCCTCCAGCGCGGCGTAGCTGAGGAACGCCACCAGCTCGGGCATCGCCGCCGCGTCCTCTTCGTCGCCACGCACGAAGCGGCTGGCCACCGACACCAGTTCGTCCAGGTTGTCGGTGCGCGAGTCCAGCGAGTTGCGCGACTCGTTCTCGTAATGCACGCGCAGCCCGGAGCGCGCCAGCACATGGTCGATCTTCTCCGGCAGCGGCATCGACGCAGTTTCCTGCGCCAGCGACTCGATCAGGCCGTCGAACGCGGCCAGCGCGTTGCGCGCACGCGCCGCCAGCACGTTCTCGCCGCACACGCTGCGCACCGCCCGCCACAGCGAGATGCCCTGCCCGCGCGCGCAGCGGCGCACCTCGTCGAGGGTGCGATCGCCGATGCCGCGGGTCGGCGTGTTGACCGCGCGCTCGAACGCCGCGTCGTCGTCGCGGTTGGCGATCAGCCGCAGGTAGGCCAGCGTGTCCTTGATCTCGGCGCGCTCGAAGAAGCGCATGCCGCCGTACACGCGATAGGGCACCTGCCGCTTCAGCAGCTCCTCTTCGAACGCGCGCGACTGCGCGTTGCTGCGGTAGAGGATCGCGGTGTCGCCATGCCCGCCGCCATCGCGCACCCACTGCCCGATGCGATCGGCGACATAGGCGGCCTCGTCCATCTCGTTATAGGCGGCATAGACGTCGATCGACTCGCCTTCGCCGGCGTCGGTCCACAGCTGCTTGCCCAGGCGCTCGTCGTTGTGGGCGATCACCGCATTGGCGGCGTTGAGGATGTTGGCGGTCGAGCGGTAGTTCTGCTCCAGCTTGAGCGTGGCCGCGCCGGGGAAATCGCGCAGGAAGCGCTGCACGTTCTCGACCTTGGCGCCACGCCAGCCGTAGATCGCCTGATCGTCGTCGCCCACCACGAACACCTGGCCCGTCTCGCCCGCCAGCAGGCGCACGAAGCCGTACTGGATCGCGTTGGTGTCCTGGAATTCGTCGACCAGAAGCTGGCCGAAGCGGTGGCGGTAGTGCGCCAGCAGCGCCGGGGTGTCGCGCAGCAGCTCGTGCGCGCGCAGGAGCAGCTCGGCGAAGTCGACCAGGCCCGCGCGCTCGCAGCGTTCCTGGTAGGCCGCATAGGCGCGCAGCATCGCCTCGCCCCACTCGTCGTTGCGCTCCGACTGGATGTGCTGCGGCCGGCGGCCCTCGTCCTTCTGCGCATTGATCCACCACGCGATCTGCCGCGGCGGGAACTTGCCGTCGTCCAGCTCCAGTGCCTGCGCCACACGCTTGACCAGCCGCAACTGGTCGTCGGAATCCAGTACCTGGAAGCCTTCCGGCAGCTTCGCCTCCTGCCAGTGCAGGCGCAGCAGCCGGTGGGCGATGCCGTGGAAGGTGCCGACCCACATGCCGCGGGGCTCGCCCCCCAGTTGCGCGCCGATGCGCGCCCGCATCTCGCCGGCCGCCTTGTTGGTGAAGGTGACCGCCAGGATGCCGTGCAGCGGCACGCCGTACACCTCGTGCAGCCACGCGATGCGGTGGGTGAGCACGCGGGTCTTGCCGGAGCCTGCGCCGGCAAGCACCAGGTAATGGCCGGGCGCGGCGGAAACGGCCTCGCGCTGGGCCGGGTTGAGCCCGTCGAGGAGGTGGGAGACATCCATCCCGCCATTCTACCGGCGCGCCCCGCCCTCCCACCCGCGGGCACGCGCCGCCTTGCGTCAGTGGGCGTGCTTGCCGTTGGTAACGCCGTGCATCAGCTTGTCGGTCCAGGCGATGCCGATCGCCGAGAGGATGAACACGCAGTGGATGATGGTCTGCCACATCACGCCGTGGACCGTGAAGCCATTGCCCGGCGCGCCGAGGTCGCCGATCTCGATGAAGGTCTTCAGCAGGTGGATCGAGGAGATGCCGATGATCGCCATCGCCAGTTTGACCTTGAGCACGCTGGCGTTGACGTGGCTGAGCCATTCCGGCTGGTCCGGGTGGCCGTGCAGCCGCAGGCGCGAGACGAAGGTCTCGTAGCCGCCCACGATCACCATCACCAGCAGGTTGGAGATCATCACCACGTCGATCAGCCCGAGCACGATCAGCATGATCACGATCTCGGCGCTCTTTTCCGGCTCGGCGGCGACGGCGCCATTGACCGCGGCGTCCGCCGCATGGCCGCCCAGGAACACCTGGTCGATCAGGTGCACCAGTTCCACCCCGAACTGCCAGACATAGATCGCCTGCGCCACGATCAGCCCCAGGTACAGCGGCAGCTGCAGCCAGCGCGAGGAGAAGATCAGGGCGGGCAGGGGCGACAGGCGGGGATTGGGATCGGGTTGCATCGGGGGTCCGCGGGGAAAAGTGCGCGCAGGGTACGGGCGCGCCGCCGCAGGCGCAACGCAGGGGCGGTTACAGTGCCGGCCTTGGGTACCCGCGGAGGCTTGCGATGATCGACCTGCACTATTGGCCCACGCCGAACGGCCACAAGGTGACGCTGTTCCTCGAGGAGGCCGGCCTGCCCTACTCGCTGGTCCCGGTCGACATCGGCAAGGGGGCGCAGTTTGACCCGGGGTTCCTGCGCATCGCGCCCAACAACAAGATGCCGGCCATCGTCGACCACGCGCCCGCGGACGGCGGCGCGCCGGTGGCGATGTTCGAATCCGGGGCGATCCTGCTGTACCTGGCCGAGAAGACCGGCCGCTTCCTTGGCGATGCCCCCGGCGACGATCCCGCCACCGGCCTGCGCAAGCGCCTGGAGGCTCGGCAGTGGCTGTTCTGGCAGATGGCCGGGCTCGGGCCGATGACCGGGCAATACGGGCACTTCCACGTGTATGCGCCGGAAGCGCTGCCGTATGCGCGCGACCGTTACCGCAACGAGGTGCAGCGCCTGCTCGCGGTGCTCGACGCCCGCCTGCAGGAGCACGCGTTCATCGCCGGCGACGAGTACAGCATCGCCGACATGGCCGCCTACCCGTGGATCGATCCCTACGAGCGCGCACCGATGGAGCTTGGCGACTTCGTCCATCTGCGCCGCTGGCAGGCGGCCATCGCCGAGCGCCCCGCGACCCGGCGTGCGTACGCGCTGTCGGCGCGGGTGAATCCCGACGCCGGCAAGCCGCTGTCGGAGGCGGAGAAGAAGGTGCTGTTCGGGCAGGGCGCGCGAACGCCCTGACCGGCGCGCATCAGGGCGCGGCCGCCTTCAGCTCGAATTCCTTTGGCGGTTCCGCACCGAGCAGGTGGCGCACGAAATAGTCCCAGCGCCTGCGGGTGACGTAATGGTTGTCCACGCCGAACCCGTGGCGCGCATGCGGCAGCAGCAGCAGGTCGAAGTCCTTGTTGGCCTTCACCAGCGCATCCACCACCAGCAGCGTGCTTTGCGGCGGCACGTTGTCGTCCATCATCCCGTGCAGCAGGAACAGCTTGCCCTTCAGGTGTTTGGCATGGGCGGCGTTGTCCTGCCCGGTGTAATTGGTGCTGCCGTCCGCGCGGGTCTCCAGCAGGCCGTGGTAGCGCTCGGCCCAGTCGTCCTCGTAGGTCAGGTTGTCGTGGTTGCCGGCCTGCGCGACGCCGACCTTGTACACGTCGGGATAGCGGAACAGCGCCGCCGCGGTGGCGTTGCCGCCGCCGGAATGGCCCCACATGCCGGCGCGGCTGGCGTCGATCCAGGGATGGCGCGCTGCCAGCTGCTGCAACGCCGCCACCTGGTCCGGCAACGTGTTGTCGGCCATGTCGCCATACCAGGCGTCCTGGAACGACTTGCTGCGCAGGGGCGTGCCCATGCCATCGACCGCAATCACGATGAAGCCCAGTTCCGCGAGCGCCTGGTGGTCGGAATGGGCGGGCACGAACGCGCGCGAACGCACCGAGCCCACCTGCGGACCGGGATAGATGTAGGTGACGATCGGGTAGCGCCTGCCGGCATCGAAATTGGAGGGCTTGAACATCTGCCCATGCAGGTCGGTCTTGCCGTCGCGCGCCTTGACCGTGAACGCTTCCGGCGCCACCCAGCCGGCGGCCTTCAGCCGCGCTAGGTCGGTGCGCGCCAGCTCGGCGACCTTGCGGCCGTCGCGATCGCGCACCAGCGCCACCGGGGCGCTGCCGATTGTCGAATGCAGGTCGAAGAAGTGGCGGCCGTCGGGGGCGTGGGTAATCGCATGCTGCGCGTCTTCCGGCGTCAGCAGCTGCACCTGCCCTCCGTCGATGCCGACGCGGTAGTAATGCACGTGGTAGGGATCGCGGCCCGGCTCGCGGCCGACCCCCTGGAACCAGAGCGTGCGGCTGGCAGGATCGAAATGCCCCACCTTGGTGACGTTCCAGGCGCCGGCGGTGACCTGCCGCTTCAGCGCGCCAGTCGCCAGGTCATGCAGGTACACGTGGCCCCAGTCGGACTTCTGGCTGAACCACAGGAACTCATTGCTCTCCGGCAGGTAGCGCCAGATCACCGAGTCCAGCGCAGGAGCGCCCTGGTACTGGGTGGCCACGGTCTCGGTGTGCACGTCGCGGACCTTGCCGGTGGAGGCATCAGCGATGCGCAGGATGGCGGACTTGTGGCCGCGATCGGTGCTGACGAAGGCCAGCGTGCGCCCGTCCTTGGCCCACTGCACGTCTTCCCAGCCGTCGCTGCAGACCAGGTCGTCGCTGCAGGTGGAGCGGTGCTGGTCGGGCGGCATCCGCAGGCGCACCAGCTTCGGCGCGCCCGCGCCCAGATCGATGATGACGCGCTCGATCAGGGTCACGTCCTTGTCGCCCACGAACGGGTACTTCCACTGCTCGGCCTTGGGCGCGCCGACGTTGGTGGCGACCAGCGTCATGGTGCTGGTGCGGCGCTGGTCCTGGCGGAAGGTGGCGATCTTGTCCCCGGCCGGGGACCACACCACCACCGCATTGTCGGTGTGCTTCCAGCCGGCGTTGTCGGTGGCGTAGCCGTAGTCGGGCGCGCCATCGAAGGTGAGCTGGGTTTCCGTGCCGCTGTCGCGGTCGCGCAACCACAGGTTCCAGTCGCGGATGAAGGCTTCGCGGCGGCCATCCGGGGACGCGGCGCCCGGCTCTTCGCCGGTCTTGGGCTTGGGCAGCGCGCTGCAGCCGGACGCGTCGCAGCGGAAGCGGCCTTGCGCGGCGGACACCGCCAGGCTGCCATCGGCATTGCGGCGCAGCTCCAGCGGCGGCAGCTTGTCCGCATCCACGGCCTTGCCCTTGCCGCCGGCGGCCACGGTGAGCGCCTCCGCGAGCGCGCGCTGATCCAGCGCGGGCACGATCTGGCCGCTGGCAGGATCGAAGCGCAGCAACCGTTCCACCTTGCCGCTGCGCTCGCGGTAGACGAGGGTGCCGTCGTCCAGCCACACCGGCGCGCTGACCACGTGGTCCAGCAGCGGCGCGGTGCGGTCGCCCAGCATCGACGCGGCACGGCGGTAATCCGCCTCGGTCACCTGCACCGGCTGCGCCAACGCGTTGCCGGCCATCAACAACGCCCCCAGGAACAGTCCCGTCCGCACGCCTGCCGCCATCGCATCCCCGCCTCGTCCGCCAGATTGCCGCCAGCGACGATGCTAACCCGCCGGGGTTCCGGCGCATCGACGGACGGCCTTGCGTCGTCGCAACGGCCACGCTGGCATACTCGCGCCCTGATGACTGCCCCCCTGCCCCAGCTGGATGCCCGCCGCGTCGCGGTGGTGATTCCCGCGTTGAACGAGGAACTGCGCATCCGCGAGGTGGTGGAGGGCGCCCTCGCCCACTGCCCGAACGTGATCGTGGTCGATGACGGCTCGGAGGACGGGACGGTGGAGGCGCTCACCGGGCTGCCGATCACCCTGCTGCGCCACCCGCTCCGCCAGGGCAAGGGCGCCGGCCTGCGCGACGGGTTCGCCGAGGCCCTGCGCCAGGGCCACGCCGCGGTGATCAGCATGGATGGCGATGGCCAGCATCGCGCGGAGGACATCCCGCGCATGATCGCCGCCGCCAACCGCCATCCGGGGTGGCTGGTGATCGGCGCCCGCCTGCGCAAGCGCGCCAACCAGCCGATCCACCGGCGCCTCGCCAACGAGTTTGGCGACTGGGGCGTGGCCTGGGGCACCGGCTACCAGATCGCCGACAGCCAGAGCGGCCAGCGGCTGTACCCGGCCGAGGTCTGCCGCCTGGCCTGCAGCGGCATCCCCGGCGAGGACTTCGTGTTCGAGGCGCAGGTGCTGATCTCGGCTGCCCAGCAGCTCGGCACGCGCTGCGTGTCGGTGCCGATCGAGGCCCGCTACAGCCTGATCCATGGCGCTCCGGAATTCCGCCCCAGCCACTTCAAGCTGCGTGACCTGTGGCGCATCACCAGCCATATCGTGCGCCAGTGCGTGCGCCGCGGCGGCCTCCTCGACATGCACCGGCGCGTGCGCGCGCACCCGCCGGTGATCGACGACGCCGACGGCACCCTTGCCCACGGTACGCCCGTGCAGGTGCACTGAAGCAGTGCGCCCTGACGCCCGCGGTATCATCCGCGGCCCGATGCACCCGCCCGCGCCCATGCCCGCCACCGCCGACGCCAGCCTGCGCGTCGAGTACCGGCGCGAGCCGCTGGAAGACTTGCTGGGAGCGCCCGGCACCTTGGCGGTGTTCGGCTTCGGCGACGACGCGCCACCCGCGCACCCCGATCCCCGCTACGTGCACGTCGCGCTGCCAGTGCTTGGCACGCCGCCCTTCGAGGTGTGGCGGGTCGACGCCGAGGTGCGCCACGGCCGCCTTGACGGGACGGCGTGGAGCGAAGGCGGTGGCCTGCAGTTCGGCGCGCTGCACGTGGACGACGACGGCGATGCCGAGGCCGCGACCCGGCGCGCCTACCAGTACCTGCATGCGTGGCTGGCGGGCAGCAGCCATCCGCATCCGCTGCGCATCTGGAACTACCTCGACGCGATCACCCGTGGCGACGGCGACGACGAACGCTACCGCCGTTTCTGCGTCGGCCGGGCCCAGGGCATCGGCCGCGACCTTGCGCCGGGCGAACTTCCCGCCGCCACCGCCATTGGCCACCCGCGCGCCACCGGACGCCTGCAGCTGTACTGGTTGGCGGCGGCCGCGCCCGGAATCCCGCTCGAGAACCCGCGCCAGTTGCAGGCGTGGCGCTACCCCCGGCAGTACGGCCCGCAGCCGCCCGGCTTCGCGCGTGCGCTGCTGCCGCCCTCGCCGCGGATGCCGCTGCTGATCTCCGGCACCGCCGCCATCGTCGGCCACGCCTCCCGGCATGGCGATTCGCTGGACACCCAGTTCGACGAAGTGCTGGCCAACCTGGGCAGCTTGGTCAATGCCGCGCGCGTGCTGCGCCCCGGCCTGTCGCCGCGCGCCGGCGCCGACACCCGCCTAAAGGCCTACGTGCGCGATGCCGCGGCGCTGCCGGCGGTGGATGCGCTGCTGGCCGCGCGCCTGCCCGACGTGCCGCGGCTGGTACTGCACGGCCACGTCTGCCGCCGTGAACTGGCGGTGGAAATCGACGGCGTGCACGGCTGAGCGGCTATCCTTTGGTGACGCCCATCGCATTCCGCGAGGGCACGATCAAGGGGCAGGAAATGGGTCTGATCAGCGTCATCTGGGGCATCGTGGCACTGGGCTGGATGCTGCTGGCGTTCATCCCGCTGCTGGGCTGGGGCAACTGGTTCATGATCCCGTTCGCCGTCGTGGGCGCCATCATCGGCGCGATCGGCTACGCCCTCACCTCGCCGCAGAACCGCGGCCGCGCGAAGACCGGGATCCTGCTCAACGTGGCGGCGGCGGTGATTGGCGCCGTGCGGCTCAGCATGGGCGGCGGGATCATCTGAACCTGCTGAACAACATGCGCGCGTGCACGTGCCGTGAACATCTTGTCCACGCGCGAAAGGCCGGGCACACTCGGGGTGTCAGGGGGGAACTCTGGCGACGCACTCGAAGGGGACCCGGCAGCGCTCCTGCTGGCCGGGCGTGACGCACGACGACAGGAAACCACGCATGAAATTGACGACCCTCGCCCTGCTGGGCGGGCTGTGCTGTGCCGGCACCGCGCTGGCAGCCGATCCCGTTCCGCAGCACGACCAGGCCGCCGCCATCGGTAGCAGCATGAAGATCGGCATCGATCCCAAGACCGGCAAGCGCCGCGCGCTCACCGCGGCCGAAAGCGCCGCGCTGGACGCGCCCGCCGCCCCCGCGCAGGCGCGCATGGCCCGCGCCGCGGGTCCGGTGCGCGCACCCCGCATCCCCGCCACCGCCGCGGAAGCCGCCAAGACCGCGATGGTCGTCAACGGCATCACCATGGTGAAGCCGTCGCAGGACATGCTCAGCATGCTCACGGTCACGCGCGACGAGGCTGGCAACCTGGTGTTCTCGGAAGACGGCGTGCCGATGGACTCCGCGCAGGAGGCCGCCCATGAATAAGGCAATCATCGGGGCGGCGATCGCCTCCATCCTGGCTTTCAGCGCCAGCGCATCGGCCGCGGACGTGCGGCTGATCAACGAGGATGCCGCCGGTGTCGGCCTGAACGACACCACCCCGGCGGTGCCGGTGGGCGGCAATCCCGGCAAGACCCGCGGCGAGCAGGCCCGCATCGTCTACCAGTACGCGATGGACATGTGGGGCGGCGTGCTGGAGAGCAGCAGCACCATCAACGTGTATGCCTCCTTCGCGCCCCTGGGCTGCACCGCCAGCAGCGGCACGCTGGCACAGGCCGGCGCCAACTGGACCTTCAACCTCACCGACGGCAACGGCGTCAGGCGCCGCTACGGCTCCGCGCTGGCCGACGCGGTGACGGGTATCGACCTGTTCCAGTACTTCAAGGAGCAGGGCGGAATTCCGGCGGGCTACGAGGATGATGTCGGCGACATCTTCTCCCAGTTCAACGGCAGGCTCGGCGAGCCGGGCTGCCTGACCGGCATGCGCTGGTACTTCGGCCTTGATGGCCGCACGCCCGCGGGCCAGGTCAACTTCCTCAATGTGGTCATGCACGAGCTGGGCCACGGGCTGGGCGTGCAGGGGTTCCTCAACAAGACCTCCGGCGCACTCAACGGCGGACTGTCGGATCCCTACACCTACTATGCGTACGACAACGTCCTGAACAAGGGTTTCGAGTCGATGACCAGCGCGGAGCGTGCGCTGGCCATGCGCACGCCGGGCCGCACCGTGTGGCGGGGCGCGAACGTCAATCGCAATGCCGCGCTGCTGCTGGACGAGGGCTATCGCGAGACGGTGCTGCAGGTCACCGCCCCCGCCGCGGTGGCGCGCAACTACGGCTTCTTCACCGCTTCGTTCGGGCCGGCCGCCACGCCGGCGAACTTCAGCGGTCAGTTCGTCGCTGCGCTGGACGAGGCCAATACCGATGGTCCGCTTGCAAGCGACGGCTGCACGGCGATCACCAATGCCGCCGACGTCGCCGGCAAGGTCGCGCTGATCGAGCGTGGCACCTGCGGCTTCGCGGTCAAGGTCAAGAACGCGCAGAACGCGGGCGCCAAGGGCGTGATCATCGTCAACAGCGCCGCTGGCGCCCTTGGCACCATGGGCGGTGAGGATGCAACCATCACCATCCCGGCAATCCAGGTGGAGCGCGCCGACGGCCTGGCGTTCATCGCAAATGCGCCGGTGACCGGTGCTCTTGCGCTGGGTCCGGAGACCCTGGCGGGTACCGACGTGGCAGGACGCACGCGCCTGTACTCGCCGACGACCGTCGCCGGCGGCTCCACGTTCTCGCACTTCGACACCGTGGTCGCGCCAAACGCCCTGATGGAACCGTTCGACACGCCGTCGGTGCAGGCGCACCTCAACGTCGACATGACCGCGGGACTGTTCGCCGACATCGGCTGGCAGCTCAATCCCGGCAACGGCAAAGTCACCAACAAGGTGCAGAGCTGCGACACCGGCGTGCGCGCCGTCACCGACGGGGGCTGGGTCGTGGGCTCGAACCTGCAGGCGACCAACACCGTGTGCGCGACCGGTACCACGACGCGCGTCGGCTACTACGGCTGCATGAGGGAACAGGCGGACAACCTGAAGGGGCTCGGCCTGCTGACCACCACCCAGCATGCCAAGGTGTTGAGCTGCGCGCGCATGGTCATGGACCGCGTGCACGCCCGCTGAGGCGTTGACTCAAGCGACATTCACCGGCGCCTTCGGGCGCCGGTTTTTTTTGGCCGGGGTAAACTTGCCGCCATGACCTATCCGCTGACCCGCCCGCGGCGCATGCGTCGCGACGAGTTCTCGCGCCGGCTGATGCGCGAGCACGTCCTTACCGCCAACGACCTGATCTATCCGGTGTTCGTGCACGAAGGCCAGGGTCGCGTGCCGGTGCCGTCGATGCCGGGCGTGGAGCGGCTGTCCATCGACGAGTTGCTGCGCGCAGGAGAGCAGGCGCTGGAGCTTGGCGTGCCGGTGCTCGACCTGTTCGGCGTCCCCGACGCCGCTGCCAAGACCGCGGACGGCCGGATTGCCTGGGACGAGGACGGCCTGATCCAGCGCGCGATCCGGGCGTTGAAGTCGCGCCTGCCGGAACTCGGCGTGATGAGTGACCAGGCGCTGGATCCGTACACCACCCACGGCCAGGACGGCTTGGTTGACGAGGACGGCTACATCCTCAACGATGCCACCATCGAGGCGCTGGTGAAGCAGTCGCTGTCGCATGCCCGGGCAGGCGCCGACATCCTCTCTCCCAGCGACATGATGGATGGCCGCATCGGCCGCATCCGCGAGGCGCTGGAGGAGGCCGGCCACCACAACGTGCGGATCATGGCCTACAGCGCCAAGTACGCCAGCGCGTTCTACGGTCCGTTCCGCGACGCCGTGGGCAGCGCCGGCAACCTAGGCAAGGGCAACAAGTACACCTACCAGATGGATCCGGCCAACGCCGACGAGGCCCTGCACGAAGTGGCGCTGGACCTGGACGAGGGCGCGGACATGGTGATGGTCAAGCCGGGCATGCCCTACCTGGACATCGTGCGGCGGGTGAAGGACGCCTTCGGCCGGCCGACCTTCGCCTACCAGGTCAGCGGCGAGTACGCGATGATCAAGGCCGCCGCGCAGAACGGCTGGCTGGACGAACGCGCGGTGGCGATGGAAAGCCTGCTGGCGTTCAAGCGCGCCGGCGCCGACGGCATCCTCACCTACTACGCGCTGGATGCGGCGCGCTGGTTGCGCGAAGGCTGAGCGCTCCGGCGTAGACTCTGGCCATCGTTGATGGTCGGGGGTGCGCGATGACAGGTCGTTACGCGGTGTTCGGGCATCCGGTGGCGCATTCGCTGTCGCCGCGCATCCATGCCGCCTTCGCCCGCCAGGCCGGGATCGCGATCGAATACGACGCCATCGACGCCGCGCCCGACGGCTTTGCCGCCGCGCTGGAGGCATTCGCCGCGCGCGGCGGCCTTGGCGCCAATGTCACCCTGCCGCTGAAGGAAGCGGCGTTCGCGCTGTGCGCCAAAGCAAGCGACCGCGCCCGCCGCGCAGGCGCGGCCAATACCCTGGTCCGCGCCGATGGTGCCTGGCATGGCGACAACACCGATGGCGCCGGGTTGGTGCGCGACCTCACCGACCGCCACGCGCTGGACCTGCGCGGCCGACGGACCCTGTTGCTGGGCGCCGGCGGCGCTGCCCGCGGGGTCGCGCCGGCGCTGGTCGACGCCGGGATCGGCGACCTGTTCGTCGTCAACCGCACGCCGGAGCGGGCGAATGCGCTGGTCGATGCGCTGGGGCAGCCGGGACGGGTGCATCCGCGCGGCTTTGAGCACCTGCCCACGCTGGGCGAATTCGACCTCATCCTCAACGCCACCTCGGCGGCGCGCAGCGGCGGCCTTCCGCACCTGCCGTCGGCGCTGGTCGGGCAGCGCACTGCGGCGGTCGACCTCAGCTACGGCGAGGTCGCGGTGCCGTTCCTTGCGTGGGCGCGCGCGGCTGGCTGCCGCACCGTGCTCGACGGGCTCGGCATGCTGGTCGAGCAGGCCGCGCTCAGCTTCGCCCGCTGGCACGGCGTCACCCCTGACACGGAGCAGGTCTACACCAAGCTGCGCGCAGGCGCCGCGGCGCTGCGCACCGCCGACTGAGCGATCAGCCGGCCTCGCCCGCCAGGTAGGCGTCCTTCAGCCGCACGTAGTGGCCGGCGCTGTAGTACAGGGCCTCGATCTCGGCATCGCTGAGCATGCGCGCCTTCCGCGCCGGGTTGCCCAGCCACAGCTCGCCTTCGCCGACCACCTTGCCCGGCGCCACCAGCGCGCCGGCACCGACGAAGGCGTGCCTGCGCACGACCGCGCCGTCCAGCACGATCGCGCCCATCCCGACCAGCACCGCGTCCTCGATCGTGCAGGCGTGGATGATCGCCTTGTGGCCGATGGTGACGTCGCTGCCGATGCGGGTGGCGAAGCCGCCCAGCTTGGCGTGCGGGCCGTCGTGGCTGACGTGGACCACGCTGCCGTCCTGGATGTTCGTGCGAGCGCCGATCCGCACGAAGTTGACGTCACCGCGGACCACGGTGAACGGCCAGATCGAGACGTCTTCGCCCAGCACCACGTCGCCGATCACGGCGGCGGCGGGGTCGATGTAGGCACGCCGTCCCAGGGTCGGCAGGGTGCCGCGAAACGCTCGGATGTCCATCCGCCCATTCTAGTCCGGCGCCTCCTGCCGCCGCTGCCTATACTCGCGCCATGGATGCCACCGCCACGCCGATCGCCGAGCTGCCGGCGACCCTGCAGCGCCTGCGCAGCGCCTGGCAGGCCGGAAAGCCGGGCTACGCCCAGCGCCGCGACGACCTTGTGCGCCTGCGCGCGGCGCTCAGCAAGCGACTGGAAGAAATGGCGGAGGCGATTGCCGCCGATTTCGGCCATCGCTCCAGGGATGAGAGCCGGATCGCCGATGGCATGACCGTGCTCAACGACATCGACCACCTGCTGCGCCACCTGCGCGGCTGGATGCGGCCGCGGCGCGTCGGGGTGGGCTGGCGCTTCTGGCCGGCGCGCGCGGAAGTCCGGCCGCAGCCGCTGGGCGTGGTGGGCGTGATCGCACCCTGGAACTACCCGGTCAACCTGGCGCTGATCCCGCTCGCCACCGCGATCGCCGCGGGCAACCACGTGTTCCTCAAACCCTCCGAGCACACCCCGCGCACCAGCGCGTTCCTGCGCGACCTGCTGGCGCAGGTGTTCCCTCCGGAGCGGGTGGCGGTGGCCACCGGCGGGGCCGACGTGGGTGCCGCGTTTGCCGCCCTGCCCTTCGACCACCTGGTGTTCACCGGCTCGACCGCGGTGGGCCGCAAGGTGATGGCGGCGGCCGCGCCGAACCTGACCCCGCTGACGCTCGAGCTGGGCGGCAAGTCGCCGGCGATCATCGGCGAGGACTATCCGATCGAGAAAGCCGCCGCGCGGCTGGCGACCGGCAAGTGGTTCAACGGCGGGCAGACCTGCATCGCGCCCGACTACGTGCTGGTGCCCCACGCCAAGCGCGATGCGCTGGCACGCGCGCTGCGCGAGGAAGTGCAGTCGCGCTATGGCAACGGGCTGGCCAACCTCGACGACTACACCCGCATCGTCAACGACGGCCAGTACGCGCGGCTGCAGGGCTACCTCGAGGACGCTGCCGCGCGCGGGGTCGACGTCGTCACGCTGGCGGGCAGCGCCGATGCGGCGCAGCGGATCCTGCCGCCGACGCTGCTGCTGGATCCGCCCGACGAGGCAACGGTGATGCAGGAGGAGATCTTCGGCCCGCTGCTGCCGCTCAAGGGCTACCGCACCCTGGACGACGCGATTGCCTACATCAACGCGCGCGACCGTCCGCTGGCGCTGTATCCCTTCAGCCACGATGACGCCACGGTCGAGCGGATCCTGCAGCAGACCCTGGCCGGCGGCGTGTCGGTGAACGACACCCTGTTCCATTTCGCGGTGGGCGACCTGCCGTTTGGCGGCGTTGGCGCCAGCGGGATGGGGGCCTACCACGCGCGTGCCGGATTCGACGCGATGAGCAAGCAGCTGCCGGTGTTCCGGCAGGCGCGGCTGGCCGGCGGCGACCTGCTGAAACCGCCCTATTCCAGGGCGAAGTGGCTGCTGGACCTGATCGTGCGCTGAGCCGATCACCGGGCTTTCATCGGCTGGCAGCTGTGCTGGCGGGATGACATCCAGTCCCCGCCCGCGCGCCCCCTCTTCCCGCATCCGCATCGGATGCGCCGGCTGGTCGATCCCGGCGCAGCACCGCGACCTGGTCGGCGCCGGCGATTCCATGCTGGCCCGCTATGCTAGCCGGTTCGACGCGGTGGAGATCAATTCCTCGTTCCATCGCCCGCACATGGCCAGGACCTACGCGCGCTGGGCGGCCGCGGTGCCGGCGGGCTTCCGCTTCTCGGTCAAGCTGCCGCGGACCATCTCGCACGATGCCCGCCTGCGCGGCGCCGGGCCGGCGCTCGACCGCTTCCTTGGCGAGGTCGGTGCACTGGGCGATCGCCTTGGCGGGTTCCTGCTGCAACTGCCGCCGAGCCTGGTCTTCGATGCGCGCAGCGCGTCCGCCTTCCTGCGCATGTTCCGCCGTCGCACGCAGGCGCCGCTGGCGTGCGAGCCGCGCCATCCGAGCTGGTTCACGCCGCCCGCGCTGGCGCTACTGGAACGCCACCGGGTGGCACGGGTGGGCGCCGATCCGCCGCGCGCGGGCATCGACGCGATCCCCGCAGGGGATCCAGGCTGGCGTTACTGGCGCTGGCATGGCGCGCCGCGCGTGTACTACAGCGACTACCCCGAGCAGCGGCTGCGGGCGCTGGCAGCCGAGGTCGCCGGCAGTGCCGGGGGCGAACGCTGGGTGATCTTCGACAACACCGCGCACGGCCATGCCATTGCCAATGCCGCCCGCCTGCAGGCCTTGATCGAGGAAGGGTCCGGCTGAGCGCGGGTTGCGGCAGCGCCGCATCGCTGGTCTGATCCGCGCATGAAAATCGCCAGCTGGAACGTCAATTCGCTCACCGTGCGGATGCCCCACCTGCAGCAGTGGCTGTCGGAGTTCGCCCCGGACGTGGTGGGCCTGCAGGAAACCAAGCTGGAGGATCACCGCTTCCCGGACGCGGCGCTGGCCGCGCTGGGCTACCGCAGCGTGTTCCATGGGCAGAAGACCTACAACGGCGTTGCCCTGCTCGCGCGCGAGCGCGCGCTGGAGGAGGTGCAGGTGGCAATCCCCGGCTTCGGCGACACGCAGGCACGGGCAATCGCGGCGACCGTTGGCGACGTGCGCATCGTCAACCTCTACGTGGTGAACGGCCAGGCCGTGGGCAGCGAGAAGTACGCCTACAAGCTGCGCTGGCTGGCAGCGGTGCGCGAGTGGCTCGCGCAGGAGCTCGCGCGCCACCCGAAGCTGGTGGTGCTGGGGGATTTCAACATCGCGCCCGACGCGCGCGACGTGCATGACCCGGCGATCTGGCACGACGCCCACATCCTCACCTCGGCCGCGGAACGCGAGGCGCTGCGGGCGCTGCTGGACCTGGGCCTGCGCGACGGCTTCCGCCTGCACCATGACCAGGCGGGCGTCTTCAGCTGGTGGGACTACCGCCAGGCAGCCTTCCGCCGCGACCTCGGCCTGCGGATCGACCTGACCCTGGTGTCGGACGCGCTGGCGAGCGCCACCGTCGATGCCGGCATCGACCGCACCCCGCGCACCTGGGAGCGCGCCAGCGACCATGCGCCGGCGTGGATCCAATTGGGCTGAGCTGCCGCAGAAAAAGCGAAGGCCCGGCGAGCCGGGCCTTCAGTGACATCCGTGTCGGCAGCGATCAGCGAACGCGACCGCGGCGGAACAGGTTGACGATCGCCAGCAGCACGATCGCGCCGATCAGGGCAGTGATCAGGTAACCGACCGTGCCACCGAAGTTCAGGCCGACCATCGGCAGCAGGAAGCCGCCCAAGAAGCCGCCGATGATGCCGACGATGACGTTGAGGATGATGCCCTGCTGGCCATCGGTTTTCATGACCATGCTGGCCAGCCAACCGGCGATGCCGCCAACGATCAACATGATGAGGAAGTTCATGGTTGTCTCCTTTTTCGAGGGGTGGAACCCGGACGGGACTTCGGTTGATTGAAGCGCCCCGCGACACGTGGGGCGCCTTGGGGTGGACACAGTGTTATGCCCCCGTCGTGATGGCCACGTCAGCGAATTCAGCTAAGCCGCGCCAGTGCCGCTGCGTTCCGGCGGGGGCCGGCCGCATACTGTTCGCATGAGCCCCGAGATTTCCGCCCTGCGGCCCACGCTGGAGGCCGGCCTGGTCCAGCTCTCGCAGGATCCCGCGCTGGCGGGCCCGCTGCTGGCGTACCTGGCGCTGCTGGCGCGCTGGAACGCCACCTACAACCTCACCGCGGTCCGCGACCCGGCGCAGATGGTGCCTCGGCACCTGCTGGACTCGCTGGCGATGCAGCCGTTCGTGCGCGACCTGGGCACGCTGGCCGACCTCGGGACCGGCCCGGGGCTACCGGGCATCCCGCTGGCGATCGCCACCCCGTCGCTGCGGGTCACCCTTGTCGAGAGCAACGGCAAGAAGGCGCGGTTCCTGCGCGAGGCGGTGCGGCAGCTGGGCCTGGCGAACGCGGAGGTGGCCGAATCGCGGATCGAGGCGTTCCACCCGCAGGCCGGTTTCGACGCCATCACCGCGCGTGCGCTGGCCACCCTGCCGCAGATCCTGGCGCTGGGCGGCCACCTGCTCGCGCCCGGCGGGCGCCTGCTGGCGATGAAGGGCGTGCACCCGGAGGAGGAAATCGCCGCGCTACCGGCGGGGTGGGTGCTGGCCGGCACGTATCCGCTGCACGTGCCGGGCCTGGACGCGGAGCGCCACCTGGTCGAGATCGTGCGCGCGCCGGGCTGAGGCATAATCGAAGTCCGTGCCTGCGTCGCCGGCACATCCTTGGGGTAGCGCACGCCGAATGGCCCGCATCATCGCCATCGCCAACCAGAAGGGCGGGGTCGGCAAGACCACGACCGCCGTCAACCTGTCCGCCGCGCTCGCGCGCACGCCGCGGCGCGTGCTGCTGGTCGACCTCGACCCGCAGGGCAACGCGACCATGGGCAGCGGCGTGGACAAGCGCACGCTGGAGGCCTCGCTGACCGAGGTGCTGCTGGACGACGTGCCGGTGGGCGAGGCCATCGTCCGCACCGGCGACGGCTACGACCTGCTGCCGGGCAACATCGACCTGACCGCCGCCGAGATCCGGCTGATGGACGCCCAGGGCCGCGAGCAGAAGCTCAAGCAGGCGCTGGCGCCATTGCGCGGCAACTACGACTTCATCCTGATCGACTGCCCGCCGTCGCTGTCGCTGCTCACGCTCAACGCGCTGAACGCGGCCGACGCGGTGCTGGTGCCGATGCAGTGCGAGTACTACGCGCTGGAGGGCCTGTCGGCGTTGCTGGACACCATCGACGCGCTCAAGGACCGGCTCAACCCGGAGCTGGAGATCGAGGGCGTGCTGCGCACCATGTTCGACGTGCGCAACAACCTCGCCAACGCGGTGTCGGCCGAGCTCACCACCCATTTCGGCGACCTCGTGTTCCGCACCATCATCCCGCGCAACGTGCGCCTGGCCGAGGCGCCCAGCCACGGCCAGAGCATCATCGGCTACGACAAGGGCAGCCGCGGCGGGGTGGCCTACCTCGGGCTTGCCGGCGAGCTGCTGCGCCGCCAGCGCGAGCGCACCGCGCCCTCCAGGGAGAAGGCCGCATGACCAATGGCAAGGCCGCCAAGGGCGCCAAGAAGACCGCCCTCGGGCGTGGCCTCAATGCGCTGATGAACGCGCGCGAGCCGGCCCTGCAGCAGGCGATGCCCGGGGACACCCTGCGCACCCTGCCGGTGGACGCGATGGTGCCGGGCAAGTACCAGCCGCGGCGCACGATGGACGAGGGCCGGCTGGACGAGCTCGCCGCCTCGATCCGCGCGCAGGGGCTGATCCAGCCGATCGTGGTGCGCGAGCGCCGTGGCGCCGACGGCAAGGGCGGCCGCACCTACGAGATCATCGCCGGCGAGCGCCGCTGGCGCGCCAGCCAGCGCGCCGGGCTCAGCGACGTGCCGGTGGTGGTGCGCGAGGTCGACGACCGCACGGTGGTGGCGATGGCGCTGATCGAGAACATCCAGCGCGAGGACCTCAACCCGATGGAAGAGGCGCAGGCGCTGCAGCGGCTGATCGACGAGTTCGACCTGACCCACGCCGCGGCCGCCGAAGCGGTCGGGCGCTCGCGGGCGGCGGTGTCCAACCTGCTGCGCCTGCTCGAGCTGCCCGAGGACATCCGCGCCCTGGTGCAGTCCGGGGGGCTGGAGATGGGGCATGCGCGCGCGCTGCTGCCGCTGGCGGCGCCGATGGCGATCTCGCTGGCGCGCCAGGCCGCCGAGCACGGCTGGTCGGTGCGCGAGGTCGAGCACCGGGTGCAGCAGCTGTCGGCGGGCAGGGTCGCGTCCCCGCAGAAGGCCGGAAGCCGCAAGGCGCCACCGCCGCAAGCCGACATCGCCGCGCTCGAACGCGAGCTCAGCGAAACCCTGGGCAGCAAGGTCGCGGTGCTCAATGGCCGCGGCAACAAGGGCAAGCTGGTCATCCATTACGCCAACCTAGACGCGTTGGAAGGCGTGCTGCAGCGGCTGCGCCAACGCGGCTGACGGGCGCAACGCATGAGTGGCGAGCTGCCGCAGCTGTCGGTCGTGGTGCCGGTGCACAACGAGGAGGACAACGTCGCGCCGCTGGTCGGCGAGATCGTCGCCGCGCTGCGCGGGCTTATCGATTTCGAGATCGTCTACGTCGACGACACGTCGCGCGACGCGACCCTGCAGCGCCTGCGCGAGTTGCAGGCGACGACCCCGGAGCTGCGGGTCATCCACCACCTGAGCAACGCCGGGCAGAGCACGGCGGTGCGCAACGGGGTCAAGGCCTCGCGTGCGCCATGGATCGCCACCCTCGATGGCGATGGCCAGAACGACCCCGCCGACATCCCCAAGCTGCTGGAGAAGCGCGACGCCGGCAATCCGCAGACCAAGCTTTATGCGGGCTGGCGGGTGAACCGGCAGGACAGCGGCAGCAAGCGCTGGGCCAGCAAGTGGGCCAATGCGATCCGCGCTCGCATGCTGCGCGACGACACCCCGGACACCGGCTGCGGAATCAAGCTGTTCGAGCGCGCCGCCTTCCTCGACCTGCCCTACTTCGACCACATGCACCGCTACCTGCCGGCGCTGATGCAGCGCGCCGGCTGGAAGACGGTGAGCGTGCCGGTCAACCACCGCTACCGGACTTCCGGGGTGTCCAAGTACAGCAACCTCCACCGCGCCCTGGTCGGCATCCGCGACCTGCGCGGCGTGGCGTGGCTGATCGCGCGCAGCCGCCGCACCGCGGTCGAGGAACTTCCCCGCGCGGGCGCCGCGCCATGATCGAGGCGGTTCCCGGGGTAATGGACACGCCGATCGCTTGGCTGGAGTGGACCGGCATCCACATGAGCCCCTGGAAGCTGATCGGGCTGGTGGGCGCGCTGATGTTCGGTGGCCGCTGGCTGGTGCAGTTCATCGCCAGCAAGCGCCACGGCAAGCCGGTGATCCCGCGCCTGTTCTGGTACATGAGCATCCTCGGCAGCCTGATGACGCTGAGCTATTTCATCTTCGGCAAGAACGATGCGGTCGGCATCCTGCAGAACCTGTTCCCCAGCTTCACCGCCTGCTACAGCCTGTACCTGGACATCCGCCACCGAGGCTGGCGGCGCGATCGCGCCGGGCACTGAGGACACGCCCCGCGCGGGTGCTACGATCCGGCGATCCCGTCGTGGACCCGAACCGTGAAGAACCTCCTGCTGGCGCTGCTGCTGGCGCCCGCGCTTGCGACCGCGCACCAGGCGCCGCCACCACCTGCCGCCCCCAACCCCGCCGACGCCCGCCTTGCCGCCGTTTACGAGGCGGAATGGAAGTGGCGCACGCAGCAGGCCGGCGGCTACGACGAAGACGCCGAAGCTGACGCGCGACCGCCGGCGCGCACGCTGGAGGATGTCGGCCCGCAGGCGCAGGCGCGACGGCTGGCCTACCTCGAGGGGGTGTTGCGACAGCTCGATCAAATCGACGCGGCGGCGCTCTCGCCCAAGGCGCGGGTGGACCTGGCGGTGTATCGGCCGCAGATCGAGCACATGGCCGCGGCGATCCGTTTCCGCGACCACGAGATGCCGTTCAACGCGGACAGCTCGTTCTGGGCCAACCTCGGGTTCATGGCGCAGGCGCCGCTGCGCGACGCCGAGGCCTACCGCGCCTACGCCGCGCGCCTGCGCGACGTGCCGCGCCACTTCGACCAGCAGATCGCCAACATGCGCGCCGGCCTTGCGCGCGGCTTCTCGGTGCCGCGCGCGGTGCTGGACGGCCGCGATGCCTCGATCGCGATGGTGGCGACGCTGACGCAGCCGGAGCAGGCCGCGCTGTGGGCGCCTTACAAGCGCATGCCGGCCAGCATTCCGGCCGCGCAGCAGGAAGCCTTGCGCGGGGAAGGGCGCGCCGCGATCCGCGATGCGGTGATCCCCGCGTTCGGCACGCTGCTCACCTTCTTCCGCGAGGAATACGTGCCGCGCGCGCGCACCACGCTGGCCGCCGAGGCGATGCCCGACGGCAAGGCGTGGTACCGCGAGCAGATCCGCAAGTACACGACGCTGGACCTGTCGCCCGACGAGATCCATGCGATCGGGCTTGCCGAGGTGTCCGCGATCCGCGCCGAGATGGACGCGATCATCGACGGGCTCGGCTTCAAGGGCCGCTCGCCGCAGACGCGCTTCGCCGATTTCCTCGCCTTCCTGCGCGGCGACCCGCAGTTCTATGCCAGGACGCCGCAGGAGCTGCTCCACCGAGCGGCCTGGATCAGCAAGCGCGTCGACGGCGAGATCGGCAAGATCATCGGCACCCTGCCGCGCAACCGCTTCGCGATCGTCGAGGTGCCGCCGGACATCGCGCCGTTCTGGACCGCCGGACGCGGTGGCGCCAGCACCTACTGGCTCAACACCTACGACCTGCCCAGCCGGCCGCTGTACAACCTGCCGGCGCTGACCCTGCACGAGTCGGCGCCGGGCCATTCGCTGCAGCAGTCGCTGGTGAACGAACAGGGCGCGCTGCCCGGCTTCCGCAAGCAATATATCAGCGCCTACGGCGAGGGCTGGGGCCTTTACAGCGAATGGCTGGGCAAGGAAATGGGCATCTACGAGACGCCGTACGAGGATTTCGGACGGCTGACCTACGCCATGTGGCGCGCGGCGCGGCTGGTGATCGACACCGGCGTGCACGCCAGGGGTTGGAGCCGGGAGCAGGCGCTGGCCTACCTGCGCGACAACACCGCGCTGTCCGAGCACGAGGTCACCACCGAGGTCGACCGCTACATCAGCTGGCCTGGCCAGGCCCTGAGCTACAAGCTCGGCGAGATCATGATCATGCGCCTGCGCCGGGAAGCCGAGGCCGCGCTGGGCCCCAGGTTCGACGTGAGGAGTTTCCACGACGCCGTGCTGGCGCAGGGCTCGGTGCCGCTGCCGGTGCTGGAGTCGCAGGTGCGGGCGTACATCGCCGAAGCGGGCGCCGCCAAGGCGCGCTGACCCTCGCTTCCCGCGCCGATCCGCCAAGTACTTGCCTGCAAAGGAAAACCCGCCCATAATGCGCGGCTCGCTGCGTCCTGCAGCGTCTCCTGTCGCGCCCGATCCGCCCGCAATGGCGTGATCCATGCCGCCAGGGCCGCCGTCACCCGGGCTACGGGCGACACCCCACACACCATCGAGGTGCACAGTGTCCAAAGTCTGCCAAGTCACCGGCAAGCGTACGATTTCCGGCAACAACGTCTCGCATTCCAATCGCAAGACCCGCCGCCGGTTCATGCCCAACCTCCACGAGCGCCGCTTCTGGGTGGCCTCCGAGAACCGTTGGGTCAAGCTTCGTGTTTCCACCGCCGCGCTGCGCACCATCGACAAGAACGGCATCGACGCCGTTCTGGCCGACCTGCGCAAGCAGGGCGAGAAGGTCTGAGGAGGACTGAACCATGCCGTCCAAGCGCGACAAGATCCGCCTGATTTCTTCGGCCGGTACCGGCCACTTCTACACCACGGACAAGAACAAGAAGAACACCCCGGCGAAGATGGAGGTCAGCAAGTACGACCCGGTCGTCCGCAAGCACGTGATGTACAAGGAAGGCAAGATCAAGTAATCCATCCTCACGGATGCGACGAAAAAGGCCCGCAGCGATGCGGGCCTTTTTCGTTGGCCGGGTCGCGTCGGGCGAATGCCCGGGTGGCCGTACACTTCGGGCAACCCGAGGGAGGACGCGGCAACCGCATGATGTCCGGCTGGCTCCTGCTGCTGGTGGCGCTGGCCTACGTCGGCCTGCTGTTCACCGTGGCCTGGCTGGGCGAGCGCCACCCGGACTGGGCGCGCGGCCCGCGCGCGCGCGCCGCCGTGTACGCGCTGGCGATGGCGGTGTACTGCTCGTCGTGGACGTTCTACGGCGCGGCCGGCACCGCCGCGCGCTCGGGCTGGGGCTACCTGCCGATCTACCTGGGGCCGATCCTGCTGTTGCTGTTCGGCTGGCGGATCCTGGAGCGGCTGGTGCTTGCCGCGGACCGCCACCGCATCGTCTCGATCGCCGACTTCCTGTCCTCGCGCTATGGCCGCGCGCGCGGGCTCGCTGCCAGTGTCGCGGTGATCGCGGTGGTCGCGGCTATCCCGTACCTGGCGCTGCAGTTCAAGGCGGTGGGGATGAGCATCGGCGTGCTCAGCGGGCGGGCGCCGGGGCTGCAGTGGTACACCGATCCGGCGCTGTACATCGCGGCGATGCTGGCGGTGTTCGCGATCCTGTTCGGGACCCGCCGGATCGACGCCACCGAGCACCACCGCGGGATGGTGCTGGCGATCGCGCTGGAGTCGCTTGTGAAGCTGTTCGCGCTGGTGGCGGTCGGCGTGCTGGCGCTGTGGATGCTGCCCGGCGACGGCGCCCTGACCGCGCGCGTGGACGCGGGACGCGCGGCGTTTTCCAGCACCACCCTGCCACCCGGGTTCCTGGCGCAGACGCTGCTGGCCTTCACCGCGCTCATCTGCCTGCCGCGGCAGTTCCACGTGGCGGTGGTGGAGTGCGAGGACGCCGCCGACCTGCGCCCCGCGCGCTGGATGTTCATCGGCTACCTGGCGCTGATCTGCGTGGTGGTGGTGCCGATCGCGCTGGCCGGGCAGGCGCTGCCGGACGTGGGCGCGGCCGGCGCCGACAGCTACGTGCTGGCGCTGCCGCTGGCGCAGGGGCAGGAGTGGCTCGCGCTGCTGGCCTACATCGGCGGGCTGTCGGCGGCGACCGGGATGGTGATCGTGGCCAGCGTGGCGCTATCGACCATGGTCTCGAACGACCTGGTGCTGCCGCTGCTGCTGCGCCGCGGCCTGTTGCGCCCGGGCCGCGACATCGAGCGACGGGTGCTGCTGGTGCGCCGCGCCGCGATCCTAGTGCTGGCCGCCGCCGCGTTCGCCTACCACCGGCATGCACTGGGTCAGCCGTTCCTGGCCCAGCACGGGCTGCTGGCCTTCGCCGCGGTGGCCCAGTTCGCGCCGGCGCTGATCGGCGGTCTCTACTGGCGAGGCGCCAGCCGTGCAGGCGCCTACGCTGGCGTGCTGGGCGGCGCGGCGGTGTGGGCCTGGTGCCTGCTGCTGCCGGCGCTGCTGGGATCGGATGGCACCTTGCCGCGCTGGATGCAGGACGGGCCGTTCGGGCTGGCGTGGCTGCAGCCGCAGGCGCTGTTCGGGCTGCGTGGCTGGGATCCGCTGACCCACGGCGTGTTCTGGTCGCTGCTGGCCAACGTGGCGGCGTTCGTGTTCGTCTCGATGCGGTTCCGTCCCCTGCTGCAGGACCAGCTGGCGGCCACCGACTACCTCGATCCGTATGCGCACCGCCCGGTGCTGGCCGCCGGCGGCGGCTGGGCCGGCAAGGTCCGCGGCAGCGAACTGCTGACCCTGGCCGAACGCATCCTTGGCGAATCCCATGCACGCCGCGCGTTCGCCGAATATGCCGCCGGACGCGGCACGCCGTGGGATCCGGCGCAGCTGGCAGACCGTGCGCTGGTGCAGCACACCGAACGCCTGCTTGCCTCGGCGCTGGGCGCGGCCTCCGCGCGCATCACCATGACCTCGGTGCTGCGCGGGTCGGGGATGGAGCTGGGCGAGGTCGTGGGCCTGCTTGACCAGACCACCGGCACCCTGCGCTTCAACCGCGAGGTGCTGACCTCGACCCTGGAGAACATCCCGCACGGGGTCGCGGTGGTCGATGCCGAGATGCGGCTGGTGGCGTGGAACGGGCGCTACCAGCAGCTGTTCGGCTATCCCGACGGCATGCTCTACGTCGGCCGCCCGGTCGCCGACCTGATGCGCTGGAACGCCGACCGCGGCGAGCTGGGCGACGGCGATGCGCACGCGCAGATCGCACGCCGGCTGGAGCACATGCGCGCCGGCACCCCGCATGCGTTCGAAAGGGTGCGCCGCAACGGCCAGGTAATCGAGATCCTTGGCCGCGCGCTGCCGGGCGGCGGCTACGTGACCAGTTACAGCGACATCACCGATTACAAGCGGGTCGAGCGCGAACTGCGCGACGTCAACGAGACCCTGGAACAACGCGTCGAGCTGCGCACCCGCGAGGCCGAAGCCGCGCAGCAGAGCAAGAGCCGCTTCCTGGCCGCGATCAGCCATGACGTGCTGCAGCCGCTGCACGCCGCGCGCCTGTTCGCGTCCGCCCTGCACGCCGGCGGCGATGCCGACGAGCAGCGGCGCCTGGCCGCGCGGGTGGACGCCTCGCTGCGCGCGGCCGAGGACCTGCTGGACGGCCTGCTGGACGTCTCGCGGCTGGATGCCGGCGTGCTGCAGCCGGTGGCGGCCGATTTCGACGCCAGCGAACTGCTGCGCGAGCTGCAGGCGCAGTACGCGCCGATTGCCGCGCAGCGGGGGCTGGCGCTGCGGGTGCACGCGCCCGCGCAACTGCCAGTGCGCAGCGACCGCCGGTTGCTGCGGCGCGCGCTGCAGAACTTCCTTGGCAATGCGCTGCGCTATACCAGCGCGGGCGGCGTACTGATGGCTGCCCGGCCCCGCGCCGATGGCATCTGGCTGGAGGTGTGGGACACCGGCCCCGGCATTGCGCAACACCATCTCGAGCAGATCTTCGAGGAGTTCCAGCGCTTCGACCAGCCCGGCGAGCGCGGCCAGCGCGGCCTCGGGCTGGGCCTGTCGATCTGCCAGCGCATCTCCAGCGTGCTCGACCACCCGCTGCGGGTGCGCTCGCGGGTGGGGCGCGGCAGCGTGTTCGCGATCCGGGTGCCGGAGGCTTCGCTGCCGTTGCCGCAGGCGCCCGCGCCGCAGCCGCTCAGCCATGACGCCGCCCTGCATGGCCTGCGCGTGCTGTGCGTGGACAACGACCCCGAGATCCTCGCCGGGATGGCCCTGCTGCTGGGACGCTGGGGCGTGGAGGTCGCCACGGCCCCGACCGTCGACGCGGCGCTGGCGCGAATCGCCGGGTCCGTGCGGATCGAGGTGCTGCTGGTCGACTACCAGCTGCATGATCGCCTGGATGGCCTGGACGCGCTCGACGTGCTGCGCGCGGCCGCCGGTGGCGAGATCCCCGGCGCCCTGCTCACCGCCGACGGCAGCGACACGCTGAAGCAGGCAGCGCGTGCACGCGGCTACCGGGTGCTGACCAAGCCGGCGCGGCCGGCTACCCTGCGTGCGTTCCTGGCCGCGGTGCGCGGCTGATCAGTCCTCACCGGCGAAGGCGACCACCGATTCCGGATCGACCGCCAGCTTCCCGGCCATCAGGATCGCCTGGGTGCGGTTGCTTGCGCCCAGCTTGCGCAGGATCGCGGTCATGTGCGCCTTGATCGTCGCCTCGGAAACACCCAGCTCGTAGCCGATCTGCTTGTTGAGCAGGCCCGTGCCCAGCATCTGCAGCACGCGGAACTGCTGCGGCGTGAGTTCGCGCACGCGGGCGGCCACCGCGCGCTCGTCCTCGGAGATCGCCGGCGCCGCCAGCGCCGCCTCCGGCAGCCAGCGTTCCCCATCGAGCACCTGCCGCAGCGCGCGCGACAGGGTGGCGGCATCGGCGGACTTGGGGATGAAGCCGACCGCGCCGTGGTCCAGCGCCCGCCGCACCACTTCCGGCTCCTCGCGCGCGGACACCATCACGATCGGCAGCTGCGGGTGCACCGCGCGCAGGTGCACCAGCGCCGAGAAGCCATGCGCGCCGGGCATGTTGAGGTCCATCAGCAGCAGGTCGGCATCCGGGTTGGCATCGACCATCGCGTACAGGCCGGCGGCATCCTCCGCCTCGCGGATCCCGGCCTGCGGCAACAGCCGCAGCGCGACCCCCCGCAATGCCTCGCGGAACAGCGGGTGGTCGTCGGCGATCAGCAGGGTGGTCATGTGCCTCGCTCAGGCATCGCGGCGGTTCTGCACCAGCGATTCGACCACCGACGGGTCGGCCAGGGTGCTGGTGTCGCCCAGCTGGTCCGGCGCGTTCTCCGCGACCTTGCGCAGGATCCTGCGCATGATCTTGCCGCTGCGCGTCTTCGGCAGGCCCGGCGCCCATTGCAGGAAGTCGGGGGTGGCGATCGGGCCGATTTCCTTGCGCACCCACGCCACCAGCTCCTTGCGCAGTTCCTCGGATTCCTGCTCGCCGCCGATCAGGGTGACGTAGGCGTAGATGCCCTGCCCCTTGATGTCGTGGGGGAAGCCGACCACCGCGGCCTCGGCCACCTTCGGGTGCGCGACCAGAGCGCTTTCCACTTCGGCGGTGCCGATCCGGTGGCCACTGACGTTGATCACGTCATCGACGCGGCCCGTGATCCAGTAGTAGCCGTCCTCGTCGCGGCGGCAGCCGTCGCCGGTGAAATAGGTGCCGGGATAGGTGCGGAAGTAGGTGTCGATGAAGCGCTGGTGGTCGCCATAGACCGAGCGCATCTGCCCCGGCCAGGAATCCAGCAGGACCAGGTTGCCCTCGGTGGCACCCTCCAGCACGGTGCCGTTGGCGTCCACCAGCGCCGGTTGCACGCCCGGCAGCGGCTTGGTCGCCGAGCCCGGCTTGAGGTCGGTGACGCCCGGGATCGGCGCGATCAGGGTGCCGCCGGTCTCGGTCTGCCACCAGGTGTCGACCACCGGGCAGCGGCTGTCGCCGACGGTCTCGTAGTACCAGCGCCACGCTTCCGGGTTGATCGGCTCGCCGACGCTGCCGAGCAGGCGCAGCGAGGCGCGCGAGGTCGACTTGACCGGCGCGTCGCCCTCGCGCATCAGCGCGCGGATCGCGGTCGGGGCGGTGTAGAAGATGGTGACCTGGTGCTTGTCGATGATCTGCCAGAAGCGCGAGACATCCGGCCAGCTGGGGATGCCCTCGAACATCACCTCGGTCGCGCCGTTGGCCAGCGGCCCGTACACGATGTAGCTGTGGCCGGTCACCCAGCCGACGTCGGCGGTGCACCAGAAGACGTCGTCCGGCTTGAGGTCGAACACCAGTTCGTGGGTGTAGGCCGACCACAGCAGGTAGCCGGCGGTGGTGTGCAGCACGCCCTTCGGCTTGCCGGTACTGCCCGAGGTGTAGAGGATGAACAACGGATCCTCGGCCGCCATCCGCTCCGGCTCGCAGGTGTCCGGCTGTTCGTCGACTACCGCGGAGAACCAGCGGTCGCGCGGCATCTGCATGTCCACCGCCCCGCCGGTGTGGCGCACCACCAGCACGGTCTCGACCGTCTGCGTGCCGGGCAGCTTCAGCGCCTCGTCGACATTCGCCTTCAGCGGCACCTTCCTGCCACCGCGCAGGCCCTCGTCGGCGGTGATGATCAGCTTGCTGCCGCAGTCGGCCACGCGGTCGGCGATCGAGTGCGGGGCGAAGCCGCCGAACACCACCATGTGCACCGCCCCGATCCGCGCGCAGGCCAGCATCGCCACCGCGGCGTCCGGGATCATCGGCAGGTAGATCGTCACCCGGTCGCCCTTGCCGATGCCCAGCGCGCGCAGGGCGTTGGCAAGCCTGCACACGCGCGCGTGCAGCTGTCGGTAGGTGATCCGCTCGGACGGCGTGTCCGGGCTGTCGGGCTCGAAGATCAGCGCGACCTTGTCGCCGTTCTTCTCGAGGTGGCGGTCCAGGCAGTTGACGCTGGCATTGAGCTCGCCGTCCTCGAACCAGCGGATGTGGAAATCCTCGACGTTGAAGCTGACGTCCTTGCCACGGGTCGGCGCCTTGAACCACTCCAGCCGCCGGGCGAGGTCCAACCAGAAGCCGTCGTCGCCGGACACCGAGGCGGCGTAGGCGCGCTCATGCTCGGCGGGGTTGCTGCGCGCCTGCGCGGCGAAGCCGGGTTCAACGGGATAGATCTCGCTCATGTTGCCTCCTTCAGCCTGTGACGCACGCGTGCGGCGATCGCCGCCGGTGTGATCGCAGTGTGCCGCAAGGCCCGGGCGCCGGCGCCCGTCGACGCTTAGACCTTGGTCGCAGGAAATCGGCACCTTCGACCAAAGGCGAATATCCGCCGCACGGGCGCGGGCGCAGGCTGCAGCTTCCGAACTTCCGGGAGGGGAACGATGTCGGCGATGCATATCCGCAACCTGCTGGCGCTGTCCATGGCCGCGGCCCTGCTGGCGCCGGGCGTTGCCCTGGCGCAGTCGGCCAAGGAGAAGCAACTGGAGGCGCGGGTCGCGCAGCTGGAGCAGCAGGTGCAGGGACTGTTGCAGGCGATGCAGTCGCAGCAGGCGACGATCGCGCGCACGCAGACCGCGCTCGACGACATCAAGGTCGCGCCAGCAGCTCCCGCGGCCGCCGACGGCAAGCCGGCGATCCAGTCCACGCCGATCCTGACCGCCGGCAACCCCGGCTCGCGCTTCTCGTTCGGCGGCTTCGTCAAGCTGGACGCGATGTACACCGACACCAATGCTGGCGAAATCCCCGACGGGACCGCCGGGCGCATGTTCTACCTGCCGTCGAGCATCCCGGTCGGTGGCCTGTCCGAATCCAACGGCGACACCGACTGGCACGCGCAGTGGTCGCGCTTCTGGCTGGCCGCCGATTCGGACGTCGCGGGCAGGAAGGCGCGCGCCTACCTCGAGATGGACTTCTTCGGCGGCGGCAGCACCGCGTTCCTCGGCAACGAGGTCGCCACCAACACCCATGGCGTGACCCTGCGCCAGGCCTACGTGCAGTGGGACAAGTGGCTGGCCGGGCAGGCCTGGTCGAACTTCCAGGACGTGGCCGCGCTGCCGGACGCGGTGGATTTCGTCGGGCCGACCGAAGGCACCACCTTCGTGCGCCAGGCGCAGCTGCGCTACACCAGCGGCCTCTGGTCGGTGTCGCTGGAGAACCCGGAAACGGTGGTCACCGGCTGGCGCAGCGCTACCCGCACCATCAGCGACGACAACGCATTCCCCGACCTCACCGCGCGCTGGACCGCCAAGGGCGACTGGGGCCATGTCGGCGTCGCCGGCCTGGTGCGCCAGCTCCGCCACGAGACCGCGATCTCGCAGGCGGAGGGCACCGGCTACGGGCTCAGCCTGTCGGGCAAGTTCAACGCCGGCGCCAGCGACGACATCCGCTGGATGCTCACCGGTGGCCGCGGGATCGGCCGGTACGTCGGCTTCGCACTGGGCGCCGACGGCGTGCTGGATGCCTCCGGGTCCGACATCGAGCCGACCGGCGTGCTGGCCGGCTTCGTCGCCTGGCGCCACGTGTTCGACCCGAAGCTGCGCGGCAACCTGATCCTCTCCCGCGCGCAGTTCGACAACGACATCGACCTGACCGGCCTCGTGCTCACCGAATCGGCGCAGTCGATCCGCGCCAACCTCATCTACAGCCCGCTGCCGAAGCTCGACCTTGGCGCCGAGCTGAGCTGGGGCAACCGCGAGCTCGAGAGCGGCGCCGAGGGCGACCTGCGCCGCATCCACACCACCGTCAAGTACAGCTTCTGAGCGAGGGACCACCGATGAGCGCCACACCCGACCCGTTGCTGGCCCGGATCGAGGCCAACCCCCGCTACCACCAGCTGCGCACGCGCCGCAACCGGCTGGGCTGGACCCTCACCATCGTGATGCTGCTGGCCTATTACGGCTTCATCGGCCTGATCGCGTTCGACAAGGAGTTCCTGGCGCGGCGCATCGGCGCCGGCGTCACCACGCTCGGGATCCCGATCGCGCTCGGGCTGATCGTGTTCACCGTGCTGATCACCGCCTTCTACGTCTGGCGCGCGAACAGCGAGTTCGACCGCATGGTCGATGACGTCCTGCAGGAGGCCCGCGCATGAGCCGCCGCCATCGCATCGCCTGGCTTGCCGCGGGCCTGCTCGCCTGCGGCGTCGCCTTCGCCGCGCCCGACGTGGGCGAAACCGTGCAGAAACCCACCAACTGGCTGGCGATCGGCATGTTCGCCGCGTTCGTGGTCGCCACCCTGTGGATCACCAAGTGGGCCGCCAGCCGCACCCGCTCGGCGGCGGATTTCTACACTGCCGGCGGCGGCATCACCGGCTTCCAGAACGGCCTTGCGATCGCCGGTGACTACATGTCGGCGGCGTCGTTCCTGGGCATCACCGCGGCGGTGATGGTGGACGGCTTCGACGGGCTGATCTACGCGACCGGCTTCCTGGTCGGCTGGCCGATCCTCATGTTCCTGATGGCCGAACGGCTGCGCAACCTCGGCAAGTTCACCTTCGCCGACGTCGCCGGCTACCGGTTCAAGAACGGCCCGATCCGCACCTTCGCCGCCTCCGGCACCCTGGTCGTGGTGGCGTTCTACCTGATCGCGCAGATGGTCGGCGCCGGCTCGCTGATCAAGCTGCTGTTCGGGCTGGAATACTGGATCGCGGTGGTGATCGTTGGCGCGCTGATGATGGTCTACGTGCTGTTCGGCGGCATGACCGCCACCACCTGGGTGCAGATCATCAAGGCGGTGCTGCTGCTGTCCGGCGTGACCTTCATGGCGATCATGATCATGGCGCACTACGGCTTCAGCTTCGAGGCGATGTTCGCCGACGCGGTGCGGGTGAAGACCCAGATCGCGACCAACGGCGGCGCCAGTCCCGACGAGGCCGCGCGCGCCGGGCAGGCGATCATGGGGCCGGGCGGCTTCATCAAGGACCCGATCAGCGCGATCAGCTTCGGCATGGCGCTGATGTTCGGCACCGCCGGCCTGCCGCACATCCTGATGCGCTTCTTCACCGTCCCCGACGCCAAGGAAGCGCGCAAGTCGGTGCTGTGGGCGACCACGTGGATCGGCTACTTCTACCTGCTGATCTTCATCATCGGCTTCGGCGCGATCACCCTGGTGCTGACCAACCCGGAGATGGCCGACGTCACCGCCGGCAAGATCCTCGGCGGCGACGGTGCCAAGAACATGGCCGCCGTGCTGGTGGGGCAGTCGGTCGGCGGCGACATCTTCCTTGGCTTCATCTCGGCGGTCGCCTTCGCCACCATCCTCGCGGTGGTCGCCGGGCTGACCCTGTCCGGGGCATCGGCGGTCAGCCATGACCTGTACGCCACCGTGTTCAAGCACGGCAAGGCCGACAGCGCCTCGGAACTGAAGGTCTCGCGCATCACCACCCTGGCGCTGGGCGTGCTGGCGGTGCTGCTGGGCATCGCCTTCGAGAAGCAGAACATCGCCTTCATGGTGTCGTTGGCGTTCGCGGTGGCGGCCTCGGCCAACTTCCCGGTGCTGCTGCTGTCGATCCTGTGGAAGGACATGACCACCCGCGGCGCGGTCATCGGCGGCTTCCTCGGACTGGTCTCCGCGGTGGCGCTGACCGTGCTCAGCCCCTCGGTGTGGGAAGCCACGCTCGGCAATCCAGCCGGCAGCGCGCCGTTCCCCTACACCTCGCCCGCGCTGTTCTCGATGACCCTGGCGTTCGTCGGCATCTGGTTGTTCTCGGTCACCGACCGCAGCGGCCGCGCGCAGCAGGACCGGGCGGCGTTCAAGGCGCAGCAGATCCGCTCGGAAACGGGCCTGGGGGCGTCCAAGGCATCGGATCACTGAGGCCAAGCGACGCACCCCGCGGAAGCAGGACGCCGGCCCCGCGCCGGCGTTCTCTTTCGGGGATTCAGGCAAGCGACGACGCCGGCCTGCGCCGCACGCTCCGCCACACCTCGACCACGCCCAGTGCGAGCAACGGCAGCAGCACCGCCGCGGCGAGGAATCCGGGCGGCGGCGGCGCGAAGCGGAACCAGCGGCTTGGCGCGTCCAGCCCGATGACGATCACCAGCAGCGACGATGCCGCCACCACGATGGTCCAGAAGGCCGGATTGGATTGCCGCCACCAGTGCTGCCCCGGCGCGTCCGCCCGGTTGAGCACGATCAGCCCGAGGTTGCCGGCCACCAGCGCGGTGAACGACGCGGCCGCCAGCTGCGGGGCCTCAAGGCCGCGCTCCCAGCCGACCAGGTAGAGCACGGCGACCACCGCCAGCACGATCCCGCCCTGCGCCAGGCTGGCCAGCAGGGTCTTGGCGTCGAGCAGGCGCTGGCCGGGCGCCCGCGGCGGGCGGCGCATGATGTCCGGGTCGGCGGGCTCCCGCTCGAACACCAGGGTGGCGGCGGGGTCGATGATCATCTCCAGCACCACGACGTGCAGCGGCGTCAGCACCAATGGGCCGCCGACCAGCAGTGGCAGCAGCGCCAGGCCGGTGATCGGCACGTGCACCGCCAGGATGTAGCGGATGGCGCGCAGGATGTTGTCGTAGATGGCGCGCCCGTGGCGGATCGCCTTCACCACGGTGACGAAGTTGTCGTCGAGCAGGACGATCGAGGCCGCCTCGCGGGCGACATCGGTGCCGCGTCCGCCCATCGCCACGCCGACGTGCGCGGCCGCCAGCGCCGGGGCATCGTTGACCCCGTCGCCGGTCATCGCCACCACCTGCCCGCCCTCGCGCAGGGAGTCGACCAGGCGCAGCTTGTGCGCCGGCTTGACCCGCGCGAACACGTCGACGTTGCGCGCCCGTTGGTACAGCTGCGCGCCCTCGAGGTCCTCCAGCGCGCTGCCGAGCAGGACCTCGCCGGTCCGCGCCAGGCCGGCCTGTTCGGCGATCGCGCGGGCGGTCTCCACGTGGTCCCCGGTCAGCATGACCACGCGCACGCCCGCCTGCCGCGCTTCGTCCACCGCCTCGCGCACCCCCTGCCGCAGCGGGTCGGCCAGCCCGAGCAGGCCGCGCCATTCCAGCGCGAAGCCGCCGGGCGCGGCAGGCAGCGTGCCGGGTTCGCCATCCCAGCGCCCCTCCGCGGTCGCGATCACCCGCAGGCCGCGGCGCGCCATCGCCCCCACCTCGCGCAGGATCGCCGCGCGTTCCTCCGCATCCACCCCGCACAGGGTCGCCACCGCTTCCGGCGCGCCCTTGCAGCAGACCCGCAGCCACGCCGCGCCGGGCGGTCGCCAGACATGCGTGGTGGAAAGGGTCTCGCTGGAGAACGGGTACTCGCGGATGCGCGCGCCTTGCGATTCCGGCCCGTCCGCGCTCGTGTGCTGCGCCATGGCCGCGGCGATCGCCCGCTCCATCGGGTCCAGCGATTGCGCCGGGCTCGCCGCATCGCCGCAGGAAAGCAGGGCGTGCAGGCGCGGTGACAGCGCCCCGGTGGGCGCAACATGTTCGTCGCCCGCGGCCAGCTCCACCAGCGACATGCGGTTCTCCGTCAGGGTGCCGGTCTTGTCGGTGCACAGCACCGTCACCGAGCCCAGCGCCTCGATCGCGGGCGGGCGCCGCACCAGCGCCTTGTGCCGCGCCATGCGCCAGGCGCCCAGCGCGAGGAATACCGCGAGCACCACCGGGAATTCCTCGGGGATGTTGGCCATCGCCAGAGTGATGCCGGCCAGCACGGCCTGCAGCCAGTCGCCGCGGGTGGCGCCGTACAGCAGCGTCACCAGCACGCTGGTGCCGACCCCCAGCGCCGCGAACAGCAGCACCGTGCTGCGCATCTCCCGCTGCATGGGCGTGCGCGGCGCGCGCACCGAACGCAGCGCGGTGCCGATGCCACCCACCGTGGTGCGCGCGCCGACCGCGGTCACCTCCGCGGTGCCGCGTCCGCGCACCACCAGGGTGCTGGCATGCACGATCCGCGCCTCGCCGTCGGGATCGCCGGCCGAGCGGCTGACCGGCACCGACTCGCCGCTGAGCATGGATTCGTCCAGCACCAGGTCGCTGTCGGAGAGCAGGCGCGCGTCGGCCGGAACGCGGTCGCCCTCCGCTATGAAGATCAGGTCGCCGACGACCAGGTCACGCGCCGCCAGGCTGTGCACATGCCCATCGCGCAACACGCTGGCGCGCGGGCTGCTGAGGTCGCGCAGCGCCTGCAGCGCGCGTTCCGACTTGAATTCCTGGTGCACCGTCAGGCCGATGACCAGCACCACCGAGGCGCCGAGCACCGCCGCCTCGCGCGGATCCCCAAGCAGGATGTAGACGCCGGCCGCCGCCAGCAGGAGCAGCAGCATCGGCTCCACCAGCACCGCGCCGATGATCCGCCAGCGGTTGCGGCGGTCGGCTTGCGGCAGCAGGTTGGGCCCGTCGCGCTGCAGCCGCCGCGCCGCCTCGGCCTCCGACAGGCCGCCGCTGCCCGGTTTGTTCGCCTGCGGTGCACCCATCGGACTGCCTCCGGTCCGCGACGGCCGCGGGCCTTCCATCCGCCACAGGATGCGAGCGAGGCTTCGCATCGCGCAACCATGCGGCCGCCGCGCAACCCAAGCGGAATTCCCGTGAAGCCCGATGTTGCGGTACTCAGCGACCTTCGGCGCGCTGCAACGCCAGCCAGCACAGCGCGACCGTGGTGGCGTCGCCCAGCGCGCTGTGGCGGCCGATGGCCGGCACGCCAAGGCTGCGGGCGATGTGTTCGAAGCTGAGGTCGGGTGGCGCATCCGGATGCCTGCGCCGCTGCCGCGCCAAGTACGCATCCGCCAGGTCTAAGCGCGGGTTGGGCAGGGCGAAGCCGGTCAGCGCGCGTACGTGCGGGGCCAGCATGTCGAGGTCGAAGCCCAGGTAGTAGCCGAGCACGCGCCGCGGACCCAGCCAGTGCAGGAACGCGCGCACCACGGCGGTGACCGGTTCCCCCCCGCTCGCCTCGCCCGGAGTGATGCGGTGGTGGCGGATGGAGTCGATCCCGAAGTCGCGCGCGGTGTGCACCCGGCGCTCGAAGCGCTCGGACAACCGGATCCGGCCGTCGCGCACCGGCACCGCCGCGAGGCTGAGGATGTGGTCGCGCGCCGGGTCCATGCCGGTGGTTTCAAGGTCCAGGCTGACCCATTCGCCGGCGGGCGGCGGGGCCAGCAGCGCGGCCCACTCGCCCTGCCCGTGGCGACGGCGCAACCACCAGCGGGCAAGCGGTTGCACGCGTCAGCCGTCCAGCCGGAACGCGCCGCGGATGTGCTGCTGGAAGCCCTTCACCACGCGCAGGGCGTCGCGTAGCAGCTCGCGGTCGAGCCTGCGCAGGGCGTCGGGCTGCAGCAGGTTGTCGGGCGCGCGGCCGGCATCCAGCGCGGACAGCTGAGCGTCCAGCCGCAGCCGCTGCAATACCGACAGCGTCTGGCTGAGGTCACCGCCAAGTCCGGCATCGAGCGCGCCCGCGACCACCAGGGCGTCGCAGCGCTCGAAACTGTTGCGGACGTCGATGCCATGCCGCAGCGCCAGGCAACGCAGGCCGTGCACGATCGGGAAGATGCCGCCGCGCTTGATGTCCAGGCCGTGCTCGCCCTGCCGCAGCTGGCCGAAGAACGACAGCGGCGCCTCGAACTGCAGCACCGCCCCGGCCATGGCGCGCAGCAGGCGCTCGTCCTCGCCGAGCGCGTGCAGCTGCCGCGCAAGTGGCGCGAACAGCGCCGGGTTGCCCGCCACCGGGCGCGCGTCCAGCACGATCGCAAGGTCCATCGCGCTTGCGGCGTCGAAGTGCGAGCGCCAGTGGTGGATGCGCGCCTGCCACGCCTCGCTGCGCAGCCGCCAGTGCGGGTTGCCGACCATCACGCCGCCCGGGCACGGCGGATAGCCGACGTCGCCCATCGCCTCGGAGAAGCGCGCCATCGTGTCCGCCAGCGCGGGCCACTCCAGCGCGTCGTCGACCACCAGCGCGTTGTCCTGGTCGGTCTTCAGCAGCTGCTCGCGGCGGCCTTCGCTTCCCAGCACCAGCAGGCACATGCGGGGCTGCAGCTCCGGCGGCACCAGCAGCGCGAACAGGCGCTCCATGACCTGCGAGTTGAGCGCGCTGACCAGCTGCATCAGCGCCGGCATCCGCGCGCCCTGCGCGTGCAGGCTGCGCACCAGCGGCGTCATCCCGCGCGCGGCGTCGGCGAGTTCCTGCAGCGAGCGCGCGCGCGACAGGCGCAGGCTGACCAGGTGCGAATGGCTGGCGTAGTGGGACAGCACTTCGGCCATGCCAAGGGTGCCGGCGACGTTGCCGCCATCGCGCACCACCACCCGTTCGATGCGGCGCTCGGCCATCGTCACCAGCGCCTGGAACAGCACGTCGCCAATGTCCTGTGCCACCAGCGGCCGGCTGGCCAGCGGGCCGACGGGGGCGTCCACCGGCATCCCATGCCGGGTCAGCGCGTCGAGCAGGTCGGTGCGAGTGACGATGCCGGGTTCGGGATGCGCGGGATCGTCTACCAGCAGGCAATCCACGCGCTCCTCGCGCATGCGCGCGCTGGCCAGCGCGATGCTGGCGCCGGCGGCGACGTGCACGGCCGGCGCCAGTTGCGCGGCACCGACGCGGGTCACCATCAGCTCGGCAAGTTCGCCACCGCGCTCGCGCTGGGACAGCGAGCCCTTCACCGCCAGCCCCTCGCGGAACCAGGCGGCGAACGCGGGATAGTCCTCCATCAGCCGGCGGAAGCCCGCGGCCGGGATCAGGAAGCTGACGACGTCGGTATCGGCGCGGTAGCTGTGGCGCGCGCGCCCGGCCATGACCGCCCACGCACCGAAGATGTCGCCCGGGCCGTAGTCGGCGAAGCGCTGCTCGTGGCCGGCGCCATCGAGGTCGAAAGCGTGGACATGGCCCTTCAGGATCAGCACCACCTGCTCCGAGGGCGCGCCGCCCTCGATGATGGTCTCGCCGCGCGGGTGGTAGCCCATGTCGACGCAGGCCTGCACGCGCGCGCGCCCGGCCTCGTCGAGCATGTCGAACGGCGGCTGGCTCAGGTCCAGCCCGGGTATCGCCTCCATAAGGTGCCCCCGCGCCATGGTGGGTCGATTCTGGCAGCGCGCCGCGGCGGCGGCCATTCGACGTTCGGGGGTGGCGGCCCCGTCAGCCCGTTGCCGGCGCGGAGTCGCGGGCGATCCTGCCGTCGACCAGCTCGATGGTGCGGTCGCAGCGCTCGGACAGCCGCGCATCGTGGGTGACCAGCAGCACGGCGCAGCCGAATTCGCGGTTGAACGTGCGGAACAGCTCGAACACCTCGGCGGCGGAGCCGCTGTCGAGGTTGCCGGTGGGTTCGTCGGCGAGCAGCAGCGATGGCCGCCCGATCAGCGCCCGCGCCACCGCGACGCGCTGCTGCTGGCCGCCGGAAAGCTGGTCCGGCTTGCGCCCGTCCAGCCCGGACAGGCCCACCTGCGCCAGCAGGTCGAGCGCCTGCTTGCGTTGCTGCGTACTCGGCCTGCCGCCAGCCACCATCAGCGGCATCAGCACGTTCTCCAGCGCGGTGAAGGCCTGGATCAGGTGGTGGAACTGGAACACGAACCCGATCGCGCTGCCGCGCAGCGCGGTGCGGCGTTCATCGTGCAACCGCCGCGTGGGTTCGCCCAGCAGGTATAGCTCGCCGGAGGTGGGCTGGTCCAGCAACCCGATGAGGTTGAGCAGGGTGCTCTTGCCCGACCCCGAGGCGCCGACCAATGCGGCGAAGTCGCTGCGCTGCAGCCGCAGGTCCAGGCCATGCAGGACCTCGACCTCGGTTGGCTTGCCGACGTTGTAGCTCTTTCGCAGCCCGTCCAGCCGCAGGACTTCCTGGTTGGCGTTGCCCTCAGCCATGGCGGATCGCCTCCACCGGGTCGAGCGCCGCCGCCCGCCGCGCCGGGATGGCCGCCGACACCACCCCGGTGACCGTTGCCAGCAATGCCGCCGCCGGCAGCAGCCACGGATCGAGCGGGATGGGGAACAGCTTCGGCCCCAGGGTGTTGAATGCCAGCAGCATCGCGTACCCGGCCGCCCCGCCCAGCAGCGAGCCGGCCAGCCCGAACACCGCGCCCTGCACCAGGAAGACCCGCAGCATCTGCCGGCGGGTGGTGCCCATCGCCCGCAGGATGCCGATCTCGCGGGTGCGCTGGACCACGCTGACGGACAGCACGCTGGCGATCCCGAGCGCCACGCTCAGGGCGACGAACAGGCTGATCATCTGGGTGGACAGGCTCTGCGAGCGCAGCGCGTTCATCAGCTGGCTGTTGGTCTCCATCCAGCTTTCCGACTTCAGCCCGGTGAGCCGCGCGATCCGGGCCGCCAGCGGCTGCGCCGCGAAGATGTCGTCCACCGTCACGTCGATCACGGTGGCGGCGCCCGGCAGGTCGAGCAGGGATTGCGCCTGCTTCATGTCGAGGTAGACGTAGCGGGCGTCAAGCTCGCGCACGCCCAGCTCGAAGATGCCGGCCACGTTGACCACGCTGTCCCGCCCTTGGCCGCCATCGAGGCGCAGCTTGTCCCCCGCGCGCAGGCCCAGGTCGGCCGCCAGCTGGCTGCCGATCACCGCATCCCCGGCGCCGATCCTGAAGCTGCCCTCCACGATGTCATCCGCGATCGGGATGATCCGCTGGTAGCGCGCCGCATCGATCCCCACCAGCGCGACGGACTCCCGCGCCTCGCCGCGGCGCGCGAACGCCGGCCCGGAAATCACCGGCGAGACCGCGGTGACCTGCGGCAGCGTGTCGAGCACGTCGCGCACCTGCTGCCAGTTGTTGATCGAGCGCAGGCGCTGGGCGCGCTTGCTCTCCAGCACCAACTGGACCACGCCGGGTGGCGCAGGCAGGATGCGGTTCGCCTCTTCCGACGGCTGCACGCGGATGTGCGCCTGCGTGCCTAGGGTGCGATCGATGATGTTGTCCTGCAGCCCGGTGATTAACGCGGTGAGAAAGATGATCACCGCCACCCCCACCGCGATCCCGACCAGGATCAATGTGCTCTGCGCCTTGCCCTCGCGCAGGAACCGGATGGCGATGGTCCATTCGATCCACATCGCTCAGTCCAGCTTGGCCGGCAATTCCTTGCGCGTGGCGGACGCCCCGGCATCGGTGGGTGCGTCCACGGCGCTGACCCGCACGCGGTCGCCCTCCGCCACCGCGGCCCCCGAGTCCGCCAGGATCCAGTCCCCGGCCCGCAGTCCGGCGGTGACCTCGCTCCGGGTCAGGCCGCGCAGCCCCAGCGTGACCGGACGCGGCTGCACGCGGCCGTTTTCCACCCCCCAGACCACGGCTTCCCCGGTCTCGTTGATGGCCAGCGCATCGTTGGGCACCACGATGGCGCGCTCGCGCCGCCCCGTGCGGATGTTCACCGACACCGTCATGTCCTGCCGCAGGAATCCGGGCACGGGATCCACCGCGAGGCGCACGTCCACCGAACCGCGCTGCGGATCCACCCGCGGCGCGATGAAGTTGACGACGGCAGGGAACGCGCGCTGCGGATAGGCGTCGGCGACGCACTCGGCGCCCTGGCCCACCGCCAGCACGCCCAGGTTCTTCTCGTCGACCGCCACCAGCACCTCGGTGGCACCGGCGCGGGCGATTTCGAACAGCACCCGCCCCGGCTGCACCAGGTCGCCGGGCTCGGCGTTGCGGGTCAGCACGACGCCGGCGACCTCGGCGCGCAGGGTGGTCTTGGCCAGTTGCGCGCGGGCGTTGGCCAGGCGCGCGCGGATCGCTGCTTCCTCCGCGCTGCCCGGGCCCGAGGCCATCGCGGCGATGCGCGCCTGCTCGACCGCCGAGCGGGCGACGGTTTCCGCCTGCACCGCCTGTTCCAGGGTCTCGCGGGCGATCAGCTGGCGCTGGAACAGGTCGCGCCGGCGCGCCACTTCGCGGCTGGCCTGGGCCAGGCGCGCGTCCGCCTCCCGCTGGACCGCCTGCGCCTGCGGCCGCCGTGCCTGCTGCAGCTGTGCAAGCGCCGCCTCGGCTTCACGCACCACGGCGTTCAGGTCATCCGCGCGCAACACCGCCAGCACGTCGCCCGGCGCCACCGCATCGCCTTCGCGCACCCGGCGCTCGACCACCACGCCCGTCAGCGGGCTGCCGACCTGCGCCCGCGACACCGCCACCACGCGCCCGGTGGCCACGACCGTCTGCACCAGCGGCGCGGCCTGCACCTGGTAGCCCGGCAGTACCGGGCCGCGCGCCTGCTGCCACAGGATCCAGCCCGCCAAGGCGACCGCGATGCCGGCGATGGCAACCATGACCGGTCGTTTCAAGTTGGACTCCGGCAGCGGCGGTCCCGCCACCATACCCAACCGGCGGGCGCCGGCGCACGCGCCTGGGTCCGGTAAGCGCCGGCTAGCGCGGCGGCGCGGCCAGCTCCCTGGCGTCCAGGCTGCCGTCGCGGTTGCTGTCCTGCCGGCGGAAGCGCTCGGCGATGCGCTGGCGGTGCTCGGCGCGGGTGATCGGCTGCCCGCGACCGCCGGGCTGTTCATGGGGCTGCAGCACGCCGTCGCGGTTGGCGTCCATCCGCTCGAAGGCGTAGCTCAGCCAGTCCTGGTATTCAGCCAGGGAGACGCGGCCATCGCCATCCGCGTCCATCCTCGCCAGGTAATCGGCGCTGCGCAGCAGCTGGGCCTGCGCGGCGAGCGGCAGGCACAGCAGCAACAGCAGCGCGCGGGCACGCATCAGGCCGGCACCAGCGCGTAGCCGCGCAGGCGCGCTGCGTAGTCCTGCAGCGCGCGCACGCCGCTGGCCTCGGCCTCGGCGCACCAGGCCTGCAACCGGTGCAGGCGCTCGGCGGCATCATGGCCGCGCGCTTCCAGCACGTCGCTCAGGCGCCTGCGGTGTTCGATCAGCGCCTGGATCCGCGGACGCGCATCGATCCACGCCTGCAGTTGCGCGCGCGCCTCCGGGTTGAGCCAGCGGCCGTCGTCGGCCATGCCCTTGCGCAGCTGGCGCGGCAGCATTGAACGCAGCCTGGCGCCGGCGGCCGCGGCTTCCTCGCGCAGGGCGGGCTTGAGCACGTTGCGCTGATAATCGGTCATCGCCTGGAAACGGTGGGCCAGCAGCGCCTTCAGCGTTTCCGCGTCGGGCATCGCGATGTTGGGGCGCAGGTCCAGGGTCGGCGCGACCCGCAACACCCTGGCCAGCCGCAACGCCTGCAGTAGCCGGATCGCGGCCCAGCCGATGTCGAACTCGAAGCGGCGCATGGAGAAGCGCGCCGACGACGGGAACGCGTGGTGGTTGTTGTGCAGTTCCTCGCCGCCGATCCACACCGCCCACGGGGTGAGGTTGGTCGCTGTGTCCGTGGTCTGGAAGTTGCGGTAGCCCCACCAGTGGCCCAGGCCATTGATCACGCCGGCCGCCCAGAACGGGATCCATGCCATCTGGATCGCCCAGACGGCCACGCCCTTGGCGCCGAAGAGGACGAAGCTCGCCACCAGCAGCAGCACCACGCCGAGGGTAGCGTGGCGGGTGTAGAGGTGGCGCTCGATCCAGTCGTCGGGGCAGCCCTTGCCGTAGTACTCGACCATGGCGCGGTCGTTGCGCGCCTCGCGGTACAGGTCCGCGCCCTTCCACAGCACGGTGCCGATTCCCTTGTGCATCGGGCTGTGCGGGTCTTCCTCGGTCTCGCAACGGGCGTGGTGCTTGCGATGGATCGCCGCCCACTCCCTGGTGATCATCGAGGTGGTCAGCCAGCTCCAGAAACGGAAGAAGTGCGCGATCGCCGGATGGAAATCCACCCCTCGGTGCGCCTGGCTGCGGTGCAGGTACAGGGTGACGGTGAAGATGGTGATCTGGGTGACGACCAGGAGGTACACCAGCATCTGCCCCCAGCCGAACTGCAGCAGGCCGGAAGCAAGGAAATCGACAAGCGAGGCGGGCATTGCGCGGGGGTCTCGTGAGCGCCATGGCGGCGCGCTGGCATGATGCCATGCGCCCGCGACGTGCCGCTGAACGCCGGCAACGGCATCATGCCCGCATGCCCGAGTTGCCCGAAGTCGAAACCACCCGCCTTGGCCTGCTGCCGCACCTTGAGGGCCGCCGGATCGAGCGCGTGCTCCTGCGCCGCCCGGACCTGCGCTGGCCGATCCCGCCGGAAGTTGCCGAGCAGCTTCCGGGACAACGCATCGACGCCATCCGCCGCCGCGCCAAGTACCTGCTGCTGGACACCGCCGCCGGCAGCGCGCTGCTCCACCTGGGCATGTCCGGCAGCCTGCGGGTGTTGCCCGCCGCGACGCCCGTGCGTGCCCACGACCACGTCGACATCATCCTGGGCAGGTCCGTGCTGCGCTTCAACGACCCGCGCCGCTTCGGCTGCCTGCTGTGGCAGCCGCCGGGCACCCTGCATCCGCTGCTGGCCGGACTGGGCCCGGAGCCGCTGTCGGACGCGTTCGACGGCGACTACCTGTACCAGCGCAGCCGTGGGCGCAGCGCGCCGGTCAAGGCCTTCCTGATGGACCAGGCGGTGGTGGTGGGCGTGGGCAACATCTACGCCGCCGAGGCGCTGTTCCGGGCCGGGATCTCGCCGGTGCGGGCGGCAGGCAGGGTCTCGCGCGAGCGCTATCGCGCGCTTGCCGACGCGGTGCGCGCGATCCTGGCCTACGCCATCACCCGCGGCGGCACCACCCTGCGCGACTTCATCAGCCCCGACGGCGCACCGGGCTACTTCGAGCAGGAACTGGCGGTGTACGGACGCGGCGGCGCGCCCTGCCCGCGCTGCGGACGCGCGCTCAGGCAGGCCGCGATCGGCCAGCGTGCGAGCGTCTGGTGCGGGCACTGCCAACGCTGAGCGGTCGGTTTCGCTATATTCGGCGCCTCCCCCGGTCGTGGCGTGGCGATGGACCAACCCGGTGACATCACCGTCCTGCTCGAAGCCGCCCGCGCCGGCGACCGTGGCGCGCTCGACGACGTGCTGGCGACGCTCTACCGCGAGCTGCATGGCATGGCGCGACGGCAGCTGGCGGGCCAGCATGGCCACACCCTGGACGCCACCGCGCTGGTCCACGAGGCCTACCTGAAGCTGGCCGGGCGCGGCAACGGGGCGGCGCAGTTCGACGACCGCGCGCATTTCTTCGCCTACGCCGCGTCCGCGATGCGCTCGGTCGTGGTCGACTACGCCCGCCAGCGGCTGGCGCAGAAGCGTGGCGGCGACCTGCACCGCGTCACCGACCTGCCGGAGGAGCTGGAGGGCGGCCTGCGCCTGGACGAGGAGATGCTGGGCCTGGACGTCGCCCTGGGCCGGCTGGCCGAGGTCGATCCGCGGCTGGCGCAGGTGGTGGAACTGCGCTACTTCGCCGGGCTTTCGGAGGTGGAGATCGCCGCGCTGATGGAACGCTCCGAACGCAGCATCCGGCGCGACTGGCAGAAGGCGCGGATGTTCCTGCTGGCATCGCTCGACGAGGCGCCCCGCACCTGACGCGGGTAGCGTCGGCGCGGCCGTTGGCGAATGGACGCCGAACGCTGGAGCCGCCTGTCGCCGCTGCTGGATGCGCTGCTTGAGCTGGAGCCGGGCGAGCGCGCCGCAGCGCTTGCCGCGCACCGCCGTGACGATCCGGCGCTGGCCGACGAACTCGAGCGCCTGCTGCAGCTGGAGGAGGACGACGCCGGCTTCCTGAGCGAACCGCTGGCCGGGCTGCCACTGGAGTCGCACGCAGGCACCCGGCTCGGGCCTTACCGGCTGGAGCGGCTGCTGGGCGAGGGCGGGATGGGCCAGGTCTGGCTGGCATCGCGCGCGGACGGCCTGTACGAGCGCAGGGTCGCCCTCAAGCTGTTGCGCCCGGGGCTGGCCAGCACCGGCCTGCGCCAGCGCTTCGACCGCGAGCGCGACATCCTCGCCCGCTTCGCGCACCCCTTCATCGCGCGCCTGCTGGATGCCGGCATCGCCCGCGACGGCCAGCCCTACCTCGCGCTGGAATACGTGGAAGGCGACGCCATCACCGACTACTGCCGCGAGCGCGCCTTGCCGATCCCCGCGCGCCTGGACCTGTTCCGCCAGGTCTGCGAGGCGGTCAGCCATGCGCATGCCAACCTCATCGTCCACCGCGACCTGAAGCCGTCCAACATCCTGGTCACCACCGAGGGCCACGTGCGCCTGCTGGACTTCGGCATCGCCAAGCTGCTCGATGTCGACGCGCTGCCCGCCGAGCAGACCCGCACCGGGGTGCGCGCGTTCACCCTGCACTACGCGGCGCCGGAGCAGATCCGCGGTGAACCGGTCACCACCATGACCGACGTCTATTCGCTGGGGGTGGTGCTGTACGAACTGCTGACCGGCAGCAAGCCGTACCGGCTCAAGCGGCAGACCGATGCGGAGTGGGAGGAGGCGATCCTCGATGGCGAGCCGCAGCGCCCCTCGCAGGCGGCCACGCGCGCCGACGCCGCCACCACCCCGCCGTACACGCCGGCGAAGCTGGGGCGCGAACTGGCGGGCGACCTCGACAACATCGTGCTCAAGGCACTGGCCAAGGATCCCGCGCAGCGCTACGTGTCCGCCGAAGCGATGTCGCAGGACCTGCTGGCCTACCTGCGGGGGCGCCCGGTGCTGGCGCGCGGCCAGGGCATGGGCTACCGCGCCCGCAAGTTCGTGCGCCGCCACCGCTGGGGGATCGCCGCCGCGGGCGCGACCCTTGCCCTGCTGCTGGGCGCGCTCGGCGTGGTGACCTGGCAGGCGCAGCGCGCGGAGCGCGAGACCACGCGCGCGCTGGCCATGCAGCGTTTCGTGGCCGACCTGTTCCAGGACGCCGGGACGTCGCCCAACACGCCGATCGACCTGCGCAGCCTGCTCGACATGGGCATCCTGCGCGGCGAAAGCAGCCTGGCGCGGCAGCCGCAGGCGCGCGCGGAACTCTACGGGGTGGTTGCGCGGCTGAAGCTGGGGCTGGGTGATTACCGCGATGCCGACGACCTGCTGCGCCGCCAGGCCGCGCTGCTGGCGCAATTGCCGGAGGCGCCGGACAGCCTGCGGCTCGAGGCCGCCGCGCTGCATGGCAACGTCCACCGCCAGTTGGGCAACCTGCGTGGCTGCGTGGCCACCATGCAGCCGTTGCAGGCACTGGCGGTGGACGAGGAAGGCCGCCTGCCGTCGCAGGCGGCCACCTTCCATGCCCAGCTCGGCCGTTGCCACCGCGAGCTCGGCCGCACCGCCACCGCGCAGCAGCTGCACCAGCGCGCGCTGCAGCTGCGTCGCGGACTTGGCGACGTGCCGGGCGTGGTGGAGACGATGCTGGACCTGTCGACCCTGGAGTCGGACCGCGGCGACACCCGCGCCGCGATCGCTACCCTCGACGCGGCGCTGGCGCAGTTGCGCAGGCACGCGGGCGGCCACCATCCGCTGGCGATCGACATCCTGCGCGCGCGCTGTTCGCTCAAGCGGGCGGCGGACGACGTGACCGGCGCGGTGGACGACTGCCGGGCGTCGCTGCAGCTGGCGCGCGAACTGCGGGGTCCGCGCCACCGGGAGGCGATCGATGCCAACCGCCAGCTGGCGGCGCTCTACGTCGACCTGGGTCGCTTCAGCGAGGCGGAAACCATCTTCCTGGACGCGCTGGGCTGGATGCGGACGCGGCTGGACCCGATGCACCCGGACATGGCGCGCGCGTACAACAGCCTGGCGATCACCGCCTGGGAACGCGGCGACACCGCGCGCGCGCTGCAGTACCAGCGCCGCGCGATCGAGGCTTGGCGCGCGACACCGCACGAAGGCCAATCCTCCGGCGGCCTGTTCAACATGGCGATGATCCTGGCCAGCATCGGCGAGAACGCCCAGGCGCTGGAGCTGCTGGACGAAGCCGGCGCGATGCGCCTCCGCCAGTACGGCGCCACGCACCCGCTGGTGGGCGACAACGAACGCCTGCGCGGGGAGGTGCTGGATGCGCTGGGGCGCACCGCGGAGGCCGAGGCGGCGCTGCGCAACGCGGTGCGCCTGACCCGGGCCGGCTATGGCGACGCCCATTCGCATACCCGGCAGGCGCTGATCTCGCTGGCGCGCTTCCGCGCGCGACACGGGGCCGCGGATGCGGGCGCCGACCTCGCCGCGCAGGGACGCATCGCAGGCGACGACGTGGAGCAGCGCAAGGCGTCGTGGCTGGCGCGCGCCTACGCCGCGGAGGCCGCCTGCCGACAGCAGCCACGCGCCGCACGGCTGCAGCTGGACGCGCTGCTGGCGGAGCTGCAGCTGGCGATGCCGGAGGGGGGCTCCGTCCGGCGCGCGATCAGCGCCATCCGCGACGCCTGCCGCGCAGGCGCGGGCGGTGTCAGAGCGGGAGCGTCGCCTGCAGCGGCTGGATCACCGCCTCGCCGCGCATCACCTTCTTGAATTCCTCGCGGCTCACCGAGACATAGCGCTCGTTGCCGCCGATCTCCACCTGCGGTCCCGCCTGCAGCGCATGCCCGGCCTCGTTGACGCGCACCGTCATGGTTGCCTTCCTGCCGCTGTGGCAGATCGTCTTGATCTCCGACAGCTCATCGGCCCAGGCGAGCAGGTACTGGCTGCCCTCGAACAGCTCGCCGCGGAAATCGGTGCGCAGGCCGTAGCACAGCACCGGGATGCGCAGCGCGTCGACCACTTCGCTCAGCTGCCAGACCTGCGCGCGGGTGAGGAACTGCGCCTCGTCGACCAGCACGCAATGCAGCGGGCCGTGCGCGGCGATGTCCGCTTCCACCACGCGCTGCAGGTCGTCGTCGCGCCCGAACGCGATGCCTTCGGCCTGCAGCCCGATCCGCGAGGCGACCACCCCGCTGCCGTCGCGATGGTCCAGGCGCGGGGTCAGGATGGCCACCCGCATCCCGCGCTCGCGGTAGTTGTGCGCCGACTGCAGCAGGGTCGTGGTCTTGCCGGCGTTCATCGCCGAAAAATAGAAATAGAGCTTGGCCATGCCGGTCTCAGTCGTTGTCCTTCGGATCCCCGACCGCCGGCGGCGTGGCGTCGCGCGCGTCGGTCTTCTCGAGCTCGCCCACCTTCACCCTCCCGCGCAGCGGCGCGTTCCACAGGGTGTCCTGGTGCGCCCAGTAGGCCACGGGCTCCCAATACTTCTCGGCGTAGTACTCGTGGCCGGAAACGGTCATCCCGGTGCCGGCGAGCGGCCCGGTGTAGGGAATGATGGTGAGGTTGCCGACGAAGCCGGTGCGGCTGCCGGTCACGCTGCGCCGTTCGCGCCGCAGCACCTCCTCCAGCCGCGGCTTGGCCACGTCATCGCCGTACTCCGCGAGCACCTTCTGCCCCCGCGCGATCGCATCCTCGCGCTCGGCCGGGCCCAGCGCCTCCCAGTACGCCTCGCGGTGCGCGAGGAAGGCCGGGTACAGGCGCTCGGCGGCGATGTCCATCCAGGCGTAGCCCAGCGCGCGGTCCTGCGGCACGCCGACCCCGCGCCAGTGCATCTCCGCGATGATCGCCTGCGCCGGCTTGTCGGCGAAGCGGGCCGCGCGCAGCAGCCGGGTCATCGCCACGCCGTACTGGCCGGCCTGGTGCGCGCGCAGGCCCTCGTTGCGCCAGCGCAGGTCGGGATGCGCGGCAAGGAAGCCCTCGGTCATCGTGACCGGGTCGGGCACGGGCGGCGTGGCCGCCGGCGGCGCGGCATGCGCCAGCTGTGTTGCCAGCACCAGAGCCACGGCCATCGTGGTCCGCTTCGCCATCACCGCCTCCGCGCCGCGCACGACGGCGGCCATCGGCGGATTCTACCGGCGGGCGCGCCTGCACCCCGCGGGACGCAGGCTACAATCGCCGCCCCATGCATGGCCTCAATCCCCCCCAGCGCGAAGCCGTCCTGCATACCGAAGGGCCGCTGCTGGTGCTGGCCGGAGCCGGCAGCGGCAAGACCCGGGTGATCGTGGAGAAGATCGCGCACCTGATCCAGACCGGGCGCTACCCCGCCAGGCGGATCGCCGCGATCACCTTCACCAACAAGGCGGCGCGCGAGATGCGCGAGCGCGTTGCCAAGCGCATCCGCGGCGACGGCGCGCAGGAACTGACCATCAGCACCTTCCATGCGCTGGGGCTCAAGATCCTGCAGGTCGACCACGCCAAGCTCGGCCTGCGCCGCGGCTTTTCGATCTTCGATGCCGACGATGCCGGGCGCCAGGTGAAGGACCTGCTGCCCGCCGGCAGCAAGCCCGATGCGGTCGAGGCGATGAAGCAGCTGGTCTCGCGCGCGAAGAATGCCGGGCTGTCGCCGGAACAGGCGCTGGCGGCCGCGCGCAGCAACCGCGAGCGCGAGGCGGCCACGGTCTACGCGCTCTACCAGCAACGCCTGGCCAGCTTCAACGCGCTGGATTTCGATGACCTGATCCGGCTGCCGGTGCAGTTGCTGGAAACGGATGCGGAAGCACTGGCCGGCTGGCGCGAGCGCATCGGCTACCTGCTGGTGGACGAATCGCAGGACACCAACGATGCCCAGTACCGGCTGCTGAAGGCGCTGGCGGGCGCGCCCGGCCAGTTCACCTGCGTGGGCGACGACGACCAGAGCATCTACGCCTGGCGCGGGGCCAACCCGGACAACCTGCTGCAGCTGGGCAGCGACTACCCCGCGCTGCGCATCGTCAAGCTGGAGCAGAACTACCGCTGTTCCAATCGCGTGCTGCGCGCGGCCAACGCGCTGATCGCCAACAATCCCCACGAACACCCCAAGACCCTGTGGAGCGATGCCGCCGACGGCGAGCGCATCCGCGTCTGGGAATGCAAGGACGCGGCGCACGAGGCGGAGAAGGTCGCCTCGGAGATCCAGTTCACCGCGCAGAAGTTGTCCAATCAGGGCGGCGCCGCGCCATGGAGCGAGTTCTGCATCCTGTTCCGCGGCAACCACCAGAGCCGCGCGCTGGAAAAGGCGCTGCAGCTGCTGCGCATCCCCTACCACCTCAGCGGCGGCACCGCCTTCCTCGACCGCGGCGAGGTCAAGGATGCATTGGCGTGGCTGCGGCTGCTGGCCAACCCCGACGACGATGCCGCCTTCCTGCGCGCGGTGCAGTCGCCCAACCGCGGGGTCGGCGCCACCACCCTGCAGCGGCTGGGGGAACTGGCCAACCACGCGCACCTGCCGCTGTCGCGCGCGGCCGAATCGATCGGCCTGTCGAAGCAGCTGCCGGCCCGCGCGGCGAACGCGCTGCAGGGGTTCGCCGACATCGTCCGCGGCCTGCGCATGGACGCACGCACGCTGGCGCCTGCGGAACTGGTGCGCAAGTTGAACGAGCGCTCCGGCCTGCTCGCCGCCCTGCGCGCGTCGTGCAAGGACGAGGCGCAGTTCCAGGCGCGCCGGCGCAACCTCGACGAACTGGCCGACTGGTTCGATGGCCCGCGCACCAGCGGCCCGGGTGAGCTGGCCGCCGCGCTGGCGCTGCTCAGCCACGCCGACAAGGGCGACGCCGGCAACCAGGTGCGGATGATGTCGATGCACGCCGCCAAGGGCCTGGAGTTCCGCTACGTCTTCATCGTCGGCGTCGAGGACGGCAACCTGCCGCACGACGCCAGCATCGAGGAAGGCCGGATCGACGAGGAGCGCCGGCTGTTCTACGTCGGCATCACCCGCGCCAAGGAGCGACTGTGGCTTTCGCACGCCAGGGAGGCCCAGCGCTGGGGCGACCGCCTGCGGCTGAAGCCGAGCCGCTTCATCGACGAACTGCCGGCGGCGGAGCTGCAGCGCGACGGCGCCGACCCGGTGGCCGATGCCGCGCACAAGGCCGAGCGCCGCAGCGCCGGCTTCGCCAACATCCGCGCGCTGCTGGCGGAATGACGGTCGCCGCGCGCGCCGTACACTTGCCGCACGTCCCCCAGGAGCCGCCCATGCGCCGCTTTTCCCCCACCCTGCTGGCCGGGTTGCTGGTCGTGCTGGCCGGGTGCAGCGCAGCACCGCTGCGAAACGCCGGGCCCGTCGCCTCCGACGTGCGCCAGGTCACCGACCTTGCGGCGATCGCGCCGGCGCTCGCGCAATCGCCGCGCCGCACCCTGCTAGTACTGGACATCGACGACACCCTGCTGACCTCGGCCGGCTTTTTCGGCAGCGATGCCTGGTACGAATGGCAGAAGACGCTGGCCCCCGCCGACCCCGGCAAGGTGCCCTGCTTGTTCGACGTGATCGCGCTCAATTACGAAGCCGGCAGCCAGCAACCGACCCAGCCCGATGGCCCCGCGCTGGTGAACAGGTTGCAGGCCGACACCCTGCTGCTGACCTCGCGCAATCCGCTGTACCGCGGCGGCACCCTGCGCACGCTGCGCGACGTCGGCTACCGCCTGCCGCAACCGCTGGGCGCGTCGACCGATGGCCGCAGCTGGGACTTCCGCAAGGCGCCCGGCGCGGACCCGGTGCGCGTGGTGTACGACCAGGGCGTGTTCATGACCACCGGCCAGGACAAGGGACTGGTGTTGCTGGACCTGCTGCGCAGGCTGGGGCTGCGCTACGAGCGCGTGGTGCTGGTGGACGACGGCGAGCGCAACATCAGCAACATGCGCAATGCGCTGCGCGAGGCGGGCATCGATTACCTCGGCCTGCACTACACCCGGGTCGACAAGTCGGTGGACGCCGCCGATGCCGCGGCCGGCCGCGCCGGCTGGCAGGCGTGGCGCCAGCTGCTGGCCAGCAGCTACCCGCAGCGGTTGCAGGCACTTGAGTCCGGGCGGTGCAGCTACTGAAAATCAATAGGTTACGCATGGTTACGTCACCTATTGCTTTAAGTCAGCAGGGCCGGTAGCCTGCCAGCATCCGGCCTCGGCCGGAGCCATGCCACAACTGTTGTCCCTCGGCTTCGGCCGGACTTGAGGAGGCCCAGGCCTCCTTTTCTTTTGCCCGCGACGGCTTGCATCGCCGGGGCTCGCGCACGGACACTGCGAGCGCCTCCCCCTCGTGCCGACGATGCGCGACCGCCCTGCCCACCTGCCGCGCCTTGCCTTGCTGCTGTGCATTGCCGCGCTGCTGGCGGGCTGCCAGCCGCGCCCCGCCACCCCCGGTGCGCCGGCGGAATCCCGCCAGGCCCGGGCGCTACCGCCGCAACCCGCCCGCCGGCCAGTCGATGCCGTGCACGTGCTGCGCGACCGCCTGCTGGCCCGCGACGGGCTGGGATTCGCGCGGCTGGCGGTGCCGCCCGCCCTGTTCGATCGTGTGGAGCAGGCCTGGCGCAGGGGCGGCAGCCGCTGGCCGCTGGACGAACTGCCGCTCGACAGCCGCATCCCGAGGATGCTGGCGGCGCTGCAGGCGCCCGGGGCGGAGAAGGCGCTGATGGCGACGTTCCGCGGACAGTTCGCCAACGCCGACGGCGACATCGACCAGGCCATCCGCGCCCTGGCCGTGTTCGGCGGCGAGTTCGTGCAGACCGACCCCGGCTACAGCGGGCATGAGCGCGAACACATCAGCCAGGCGATCGCCGCCGCCAGCCACTGGGCCACGCGCGCGCCGCTGGCAGACCCGGCCCGCGCGGATCCGTTCTTCGCCGCCCTGGCCGCCGCCGCGCGCCGCACCGGCATTCCCGCCACGCAGGGCGAGAAGCTCTACCCCAGCCTCGGCATGGCCCAGACCCTGAACCGGCTGACCCCCTTCTTCGCCACCCTGATCGACCAGCTGCGGCGGCAGTACGGGCTGGACCTCGACGCCGCGATGCGCAGCATGCAGGCCACCCTGGTGCAACAGACCGGCGACAGCGCGCGCCTGCGCGTCCGCTACGCACTGGCCGGGCGCCCGATCGACGCGGTGGTGCCGGTGGTGCGGATCGACGGTCGTTGGTACCTCGCCGATTACGTCGCCCGCGCCGAGGCCAGCGCGTCGGCCGTCCCCCCAGCCCCTGCCGGCGCACGCTAGCCGAAGCCCCCGCGCCGGTCCGCTTGGCCCGGGTCACGGCCTGTCGGCCATAATGACGCCGATGCCGAACCGCCCCCACCTTCCCAGGCAACCCGGCCTGTTCGACGCCGGCGTGCCCGATGACCCCGGCATGGACGCGTCCGGCTTGCCGGTCCCCGAGTTCCTGCAGTCCGCGCCCGCCCCCGCTGACGCGCACGCCGCGCCGCGCGCGCCCGGCACGCGTGCGCCCGCCGGCAAGCGCCCGCTGTGGACGCGCCTGATGGGGCGCCTGATCGACCCGTGGCTGACCCTGGACATCGAACCCAAGGATGCCGGCAGCTACGACGACGGCCGCCCGGTCTGCTACGTGCTCGAGGACTACGGCCTGTCCAACGCGCTGATCCTGGAGCGCGCCTGCCGCGAGGCCGGGCTGCCGTCGCCGCTGCAGCCGATCCCCGGCGACCCGCTGGGCCGCAAGCGCGCCTATGTGGCGCTTTCGCGCCGGCATGGCAACGCGCTGAAGGTGCTGGGCTTGGTGCCCGGGCCGGAGAACAAGACCCATTCGGGTTCTCTTGCACGGCTGCTGGAGGCGCACCGGGCCGACCCCGCGCTGGACGTGGCGCTGGTGCCCGTCTCGATCTTCGTCGGCCAGGCACCCAACCGGAACAGCGGCTGGTTCAGCGTGCTGTTCTCGGAGAACTGGGCGCTGGTGGGCCGCTTCCGGCGCCTGCTGGCGCTGCTGCTCAATGGCCGCGATACGCTTGTGCAGTTCGCGCCGCCGGTGTCGCTGCGCGGGATCGTGGCCGAACAGCTGCCGCCCGAGCGCACCGTACGCAAGCTCTCGCGCGTCCTGCGCACCCACTTCCGCCGCCTGCGCGAGGTGGTGATCGGCCCCGACCTGTCGACCCGGCGCATGCTGGCCGACAAGGTGCTCTCGGCGCCCACGGTGAAGGACGCGATCGCCGACCAGGCGCGGCGCGACGGCGGCAAGCCGGCGGACGCATGGAAGAAGGCGAACGGCTATTTCTGGGAAATCGCCGCCGACTACTCCAACACGGTGGTGCGCTCGGCCAGCGTGCTGCTGACCCCGGTCTGGAACCGGATCTACCGCGGCGTGCTGGTCCACCACCTCGACCAGTTCAAGCAGGAGGCGCCGGGACACGAAGTGGTCTATGTGCCCAGCCACCGCAGCCACATGGATTACCTGCTGCTGAGCTACCTGCTGTACAACCACGGCGTCGTGCCGCCGCACATCTTCGCCGGCATCAACCTCAACCTGCCGGTGGTCGGCACGCTGCTGCGCAAGGGCGGCGCCTTCTTCGCCCGCCGCAGCTTCAAGGGCAATGCGCTGTATTCGGCGGTGTTCCGCGAATACATGGCGCAGCTGGTGGCCGGTGGGTACTCGATCGAATACTTCATCGAGGGCGGGCGCTCGCGCACCGGTCGGCTGCTGCCGCCCAAGGGCGGTTCGCTGGCGATGACCGTGCGCGCCTACCTGCGCCAGCCGACCCGGCCGCTGCTGTTCCAGCCGGTGTACATCGGCTACGAGAAGCTGATGGAGGGCACCAGCTACCTCGACGAGCTCTCCGGCAAGCCCAAGGAGAAGGAATCGATCTGGCAGCTGCTCACCGGCATTCCCAAGGTGCTGCGCAGCAACTACGGCCAGGTGGTGGTGAATTTCGGCGAGCGCATCCGCCTGAACGAGGTGCTGGCCGAGCTGGCCACCGGCTGGGACGGCAAGCCCGTCCCCGACGACGAGAAGCCGGCATGGTTCGCCGAGACCGTCGACGCGCTGGCCCAGCGCATCCAGGTCAACGTCAACCGCGCCGCGGACGTCAACCCGATCAACCTGCTGGCGCTGGCCCTGCTGTCCACGCCCAAGCACGCGATGGGCGAAACCGACCTGCTGGCGCAGATCGCGCTGAGCAAGACCCTGCTGGCGGAAGTGCCGTATTCCGAACACGTCACCGTGACCCCGCATTCGCCGCAGGAGATCGTTGCCCATGGCGAGGAAATTGGCCTGATCACCCGCACCCGCCACCCGCTGGGCGACGTCCTCAGCGTGGATGGCGACACCGCGGTGGTGATCAGCTACTTCCGCAACAACGTGCTGCACCTGTTCACCGCCTCGGCGTGGATCGCGGTCTGTTTCCAGAACAACCGCCGCATGGGGCGCGCGCAGCTGCAACGCATCGGCCGCACGCTGTATCCGTTCCTGCAGGCCGAGCTGTTCCTGCCCTGGGACGAGGACGGCTTCGCCCAGCGCATCGACCGCACCGTCGACCTGTTCATCCGCGAGGGCCTGCTGCAGCAGGTGGGCGAGGACGACGGCGGCATCCTGCAGCGCAACGCCGGCCAGTCCGACGAGGTGTTCCGCCTGCGCGGCCTGGGCCATCCGCTGCAACAGGCGTTCGAGCGCTATTACATCGCCATCTCGGTGCTGGTGAAGAACGGTTCCGGCACGCTGGGCTCGGCGGAACTGGAAACCCTGTGCCAGCAGGCGGCGCAGCGGCTGTCGCTGCTGTACGCGCCGGCCGCGCCGGAATTCTTCGACAAGGGCCTGTTCCGCGGCTTCATCCAGAAGCTGCGCGAGCTGCGCCTGGTCTGGCCGGACGAGGCAGGCAAGCTGGTGTTCGACGAGCGCCTCAAGGGCTGGGCCAAGGACGCCCGCGTGGTGCTCGGCCGCGAGCTGCGCCACACCATCGAAAAGGTCAGCCCGGACACCACCGGCGCCGGCGCCACGCCGGCCGCTGCCGCGCCGCAGGGCCTGCCCGCCGGCGAATAGCCGGCCTGTACGCCCTAGCCGATATTGGAGCGCGGGGCGACGCTGCGCGCGGCGTGCAGCGGCTCAGGCCGGCTCGTCCGGGATCATCGCGTTCTCGATCCAGGCGATCTGGTCCTTGAGCTGCAACTTGCGCTTCTTCATCCGCTTGAGCGCCAGTTCGTCGGCGGCGATGTCGGCCTGCAGCCGCGCGATCGCGTGGTCCAGGTCGCGGTGTTCCTGGCGCATCTCCACCACGCGGCGGGCCAGGCGGGAAAGTTCCGCCGGATCGATGGGCTGGTTCATGCGCCGAGCATAGCGCGGCGTCGCGGCGGCCATCGCGGGTAAACTGGTCGGCCCATGCACGCCGTCGACCTGCCCCTCGCCGAACCCCAGCCCGTGGCCCTCAAGCGCAAGCGCGAGGCTGACAAGCTGGCCAAGCGCCTGCGCCACCAGGTGGGCAAGGCGATCGCCGACTTCGGCATGATCGAGGACGGCGACAAGGTCATGGTCTGCCTGTCCGGCGGCAAGGACAGCTACACCCTGCTGGACGTTCTGTTGCAGCTGCAGAAGAAGGCGCCGGTGGACTTCAGCATCACCGCGGTCAACCTCGACCAGAAGCAGCCCGGCTTCCCGGAGCACGTGCTGCCGGAGTACCTGCGCTCGCTCGGCGTGGATTTCCACATCATCGAGCAGGACACCTACTCGGTGGTCAGCCGGGTGATCCCGGAAGGCAAGACGATGTGCTCGCTGTGCTCGCGGCTTCGCCGCGGCGCGCTGTACACGTACGCCGAGGCGAACGGCTTCACCAGGATCGCGCTGGGCCACCACCGCGACGACCTGGTCAATACCTTCTTCCTCAACCTGTTCTTCCACGCCAAGCTGTCCGGCATGCCGCCCAAGCTGCTCAGCGACGACGGCAAGCACGTGGTGATCCGTCCGCTGGCCTACGTGCGCGAGGCCGACATCGAAGCCTACGCCGAGGCGAAGGCCTTCCCGATCATCCCCTGCAACCTGTGCGGATCGCAGGAGAACCTGCAGCGCAAGCAGGTCAAGCGGATGCTGGAGGCGTGGGAAAAGGAATCCCCGGGACGGGTGGAAACCATGGCGCGCGCGCTTGGCGACATCCGCCCGTCGCAGCTCAGCGACCCGAAGCTGTTCGATTTCCTTTCGCTCGGCACGCGCGGCGCGTCCGCGCTGCCCGATGCGCATGCGTGGCTGGCGGGCGGCGAGTCGCCCTCCGACTAGCATTCCGCGCCGCCCCTGCCTGCAGGGGCCGTCGGGAGTGCGTCGCTCTTGCTCCACTCCTCCCCCACCCTCCGCTGATCGCAACGGAGGAGCACAACCAGGATCCTTGATGTTCTTTCGCAACCTGACGCTGTTCCGCTTCCCGTCCTCGCTCGACCTGTCCGACCTCGAACTGCAGCTGGCCGAATGCGCGCTCAAGCCGGTCGGCCCGCTGGAGCTGTCCTCGCGTGGCTTCGTGCCGCCGCTGGGCCAGCACCACGACGGCTTCGAGCACCGGAGCGACGGCGCGCGCTGGCTCACCGTTGGCGGCGAGGACAAGCTGCTGCCCGGCGCGGTGGTCAACGACCTGCTGCAGAAGAAGCTGGCCGCGATCGAGGAGAAGGAAGGCCGCAAGCCCGGCGGCCGCACCCGCAAGCGGCTGAAGGACGAGCTGATCACCGAGCTGCTGCCGCGCGCATTCGTGCGCCCGGTGCGCAGCGACGCGCTGCTCGACGGGCAGCTGGGCGTGATCGCGGTGGACACCTCCTCGCGCAAGTCGGCCGAATCGGTGGTCTCGGAAGTGCGCCGCGCGCTGGGCAGCTTCCCGGCGCTGCCGCTGAACGCGGAAGTGGCGCCGCGCGCCATCCTCACCGGCTGGCTGGCCGGCGATGCGCTGCCGGACGGGCTGGCGCTGGGCGACGAATGCGAGCTGCGCGACCCCACCGACACCGGCGCCGTGGTGAAGATCCAGCGCATGGAGCTGTCCGGCGAGGAAATCGGCAAGCATCTGGAGGCCGGCAAGCAGTGCACGCGGCTGGCGCTGGTGCTCGACGACCATGTCAGCTTCGTGATCGGCGAGGACCTGATCGTGCGCAAGTTCAAGCTGCTGGACGGCGCGGTGGACGAGATGGAGTCCACCGAACGCGACGACATCGTCGCCGAACTGCAGGCGCGCTTCGCGCTGATGACCGGCGAGTTCAAGCGCCTGTTCGCGGTGCTGGAAAAGGCGTTCAAGCTCACCAGGGCCGAGTAGCGCGGCAGCCGGCGCATCGGGCACGGCGACTTCGCGGCGCGTGGCGAATTCGTCGCATGGTGTTGCGATGCCCGCCTTACACTTGTCGCATGCGTTCGCTGTTCCGCCTGCCGCCTCCCCTGCGCTCCACGCCCAAGCCCGCGCTGCAGCGGGACACCGTCTCGGTGCAGGTCGCGCATGACCACGTGATCGAAGTGCTGCGCGTGCGCGACCCGCGCGCGCGGCGGATCCGCCTCATCGTGGACGAACGCGGCGCGCGCCTGACCCTGCCCGCGCGGGCCAGCCTGGTGGCCGGCGAGCGCTTCCTCGCGGACCACCGCGGATGGCTGGCGGCGCAGGTCGCCGTGTTCGCGATCCATGCCGAGGCCGCACTGGAGCGTGGCGCCACCACCCACCTGCCCCTGCGTGGCCGCGACCTGCCGGTACGCTGGACCGGCGGCCGCGCCTCGCGGCTGCTGCTGGACACCGACGGCACCCTCGTCTTCGAAACGCCTGCCTCCGCCGGCGACCCGGCGCTGCGGCGCGCCCTGCGCGATTTCTACGAGGCGCAGGGTCGCGCCGACGTCGGCCGCTGGTTGCCGGGTTACCTTGCGAGCCTGCCGCGCCCGCCGCGCCGGGTCGTGTTCAAGCGCACCTCATCGCAGTGGGGCTCACTGGCGCCGGACGGCACCGTGAGCCTGGACCTGGCACTGGTGCTGGCGCGACCGTCCGCCTTCGAATACGTGCTGGTCCACGAGCTGTGCCACCTCCTGCACGCTGATCATTCGCGGCGCTTCTGGGCGGAAGTGGAGGCGCGCTTCCCCGACTGGCGGGCGGAACGCGCCTGGTTCAATGCCGAGGGTCGGCGACTGAAGGCACGCCTGCGGCAACTGCTGGCCGGTCCCGCCGGGTGATCGCGTAGTTTCCGGCAACCCACCGGAATCGCTGCCATGAAGCCCTCGCGCCAGGCGTTGCTGTCCCTTGCGGTGTCCGCAGCCGTCGCGGGCGTGCCAGCCTGCCACCGCACCCAAGACGCCGCGCTCGCTGCGTTGGAAAGCGCCGGCGAGGGCGCGGCCGGCGGTCCGGAGCCGATGGCCACGCCAGCCGATGGGGGCATCACGCTGCAGGCGGACCTGCCCGGCGACGTCTACCTCCCCCGCGCGCGCCGGGTCGCCTCGGTGATGGACGTGGGCGGCATGCAGATGGTCAACCTGTCCAGCCCGGCCGCAATACGCACCCTGGCCGCTGAACTGGAAGACAGCATGGCCGCCGCAGGCTGGACGCGGGAGATGGCGCTGCAACGCGATGGCAGCACCACCCTCGTGTACCGCAAGCAGCACCGCCAGGCGATCTACCAGCTGGCTGTCGACGCGCGTGGCACCCAGCTTGCGCTGCGCACCGGCAGCGGCGGCTGACGCGCCGGCTCAGCCGGCCAGGAAGCGCGCGACCGCCTCGCCGACCCGCTGCGGCTGGTCCATGTGCAGGTGGTGGCCACCCGGCCATACCTGCAACTCACCGCGCGGCAGCAATGCCGCCCGGCGGCGGCGCACGTCGTCGGGCAGGTAGGGCTGGGCGGGCTCGGCGAAGATGACCAGGGTCGGGCAGGCGATGCCGGCCACCAGCGCCTCGACCTGCGGCTCGGTCATCCGGGTGAAGCTTGGCAGGGTCAGCCTGCGGTCGCTGCTCCAGGCCAGCCCGCCCTCGACCGCCATCAACCCGCGCTCGACCAGCAGCCGTACCAGCGGCGCCTCCAGCCCGCTGCCCGGGACGCGGCTGGCCTGCATCCGCGTGCGCACCGCGGTGTCGACGTCGGGGAAGACACGCAGGCGCTTGCCGTGGGTGGCACGTTCGGCGGCGACCGCCTCGCGCATGCGCTGCACCGTGTGCTCCGGGGCATCCGCCAGCGCGCCCAGCGCCTCGATCGCGACCAGCCTGTCCACCCGTTGCGGGCATGCGGCGGCGACCAGGCTGGCGATGCCGGCGCCCATCGAATGCCCGAGCAGGGCGAAGCGCTCCCAGCCCAGCGCGTCGGCGACGTCGAGCACGCTGGCGATGGTGCCGGGGAAGGAGTAATCGGCGCCCGGCGGCAGGTGCGCGCTGCGGCCATGGCCCGGCAGGTCGATCGCGACCAGGTCCAGTGCCTGCAGCCAGGGCGCCATCGGCACAAAGCTGGCCGCGTTGTCCAGCCAGCCATGCAGGGCCAGCACAGGCGGGCCGCTGCCATCGTTGCGCAGCGCCGCGATCCGGCCCAGCGGCACCTGCAGCTCGATCTCGCGCATCAGCGCCAGCCGCCCTCGCCATCGGCCAGCGCCGCCAGCACGTCGGCATGGGCGTCGCTGCCGTTGAGGCAGGGGATGTAGCGCAGCGCCTCGCCGCCGGCGGCGCGGAAGGCGGCGTCGTTCTCGACCGCGATCTCCTCCAGCGTCTCCAGGCAGTCCACCGCGAAGCCCGGGCAGGCCACGTCCACCCGCCGCACGCCATCGCCCGCCAGCGCTTCCAGCGTCGCCTGGGTGTAGGGCTCCAGCCAGCGCTCGCGCCCGAAGCGCGACTGGAAGGTCAGCAGCACCTCCGCGCGCGGGAGCCCCAGCGCCTCCGCAATCGCGCGCGCACTGGCCTCGCACTGGTCGGCGTACGGATCCCCGTCATCCACCAGCCGTCGCGGGATGCCATGGAACGACAGCAACAGGCGCTCGCCGCGGCCGTGCGCGTCCCAGTGCGCGCGGATCGAGTCGGCGACCGCCGCCGCCCAGCCGCGATCCACGTGGTAGTCGTGCAGCACCTCGACCTCGAGCCCCAGTGCCGACGCCGCCACCGCGTCGGCGACGCTGGCGGTGGTGGTGGTGGAATACTGCGGGTACAGCGGCAGCACCCGCACGCGGCGCACGCCCTCGTCGCGCAGCCGCCCCAACACCGAGGCCACCGACGGCTCGCCGTAGCGCATCGCGTGCAGCACCCGCCGCCGCGGCATGCGATCGGCCACGGCGGCGGCCAGCGCGGCGGTATGCACCGCCAGCGGCGAACCGCCTTCCATCCAGATCTGCGCGTACTTCTTGGCCACCTTCGGGCTGCGCAGCGGCAGGATCACGAAGTGCAGCAGCGGGCACCACAGCCAGCGGGTGAGCTGGACCACGCGGTGGTCGTGCAGGAACTGCGCCAGATAGCGGCGGACGGCCTGCGCGGTGGGCGCGGCGGGGGTGCCCAGGTTGACCAGGACCAGCGCGGGACGCGCATCGCCTGCGGGCGCGGAATCGGGGCCGGAATGCATCGGCATAGGATCGCACGCGGCGCGGATCTTCCGGGCTGGCTTACACTCGATTCATGGCCGGCGCCCCACGATGCGCACAGCCCACACGTCTTTCCTGGAGATTGCGATGCCGATGCCCCGTCGCCGACTGGCCCTGGTCCTTGCCACCCTGCTCGTGACCGGCAGCGCCTTCGCCGGACAGCGCGAGGATGTCCGCGCCAGCGAAGCGGTGCGCGTGCTGCAGCAGATCCAGGCGATCCCCGAGGCGGCGATCCCCGACCGCCTGCTCGACGAGGCGCGCGCGATCGTGGTCATTCCCGACACCATCAAGGCCGGTTTCATGCTCGGCGGCCGCCGCGGGCTCGGGCTGATGGCGGTCAAGACCCCGCAGGGCACCTGGTCCAACCCGGTGTTCGTGAAGCTGGCCGGCGCCAGCTTCGGGCTGCAGGCGGGCGTGCAGTCGGCCGACCTGGTGCTGGTGTTCCGCAACGAGCGCAGCCTGGATTCGATCGTCAACGGCAAGGTCACGCTGGGCGCGGATGCCGGGATCGCCGCCGGGCCGGTAGGGCGCAACGCCGCCGCCGCCACCGATGGCCAGCTCAAGGCCGAGATCTGGTCGTGGTCGCGCGCGCGCGGGCTGTTTGCCGGCGTCGCGCTGGATGGCGCCGTGCTCTCCATCGACAACGGCGCCAACCGCAGCACCTATGGCGCCGGGGTGACCCCGCGGATGGTGTTCGAGGGCCGCGCGCCGCAGGCATCGTCGGCGATCGCCGGGTTCCGCGACGCGCTGGAGGAAGCCACCGCCGCTGCCGGTTACGCCCGCCACGGCAACGCCGCGCCGCCCAAGCCGGCGACCGAGCCGGGCGCGGCCGAGGTGAAGCCGCTGGCCAACGACAACCCCGCCACCACCACGCCGCTGGATCCTGCCACCCGGCCCTGAGCCGCGGCGGTAGAATCACGCCACACTCCTTGCAGGCGGGACGTCCATGGGCAGCTTCAGCATCTGGCACTGGTTGATCGTGCTGCTGATCGTGGTGCTGGTGTTCGGCACCAAGAAACTCACCGGCGGCGCCCGCGACCTGGGCAAGGCGGTGGACGAGTTCAAGAAGGGCATGCGCGGCAGCGACGATACGCCGCCACCGCGGATCGGCAACGGCACGCCGCCGGCCGCCGACCAGCAGCCGGAACGCGACCGCGACGACGTCGCCCGCTGACGGCGCCGCCCGCGCCCGATGTTCGATTTCTCCTTCGGCGAGATGCTGATCGTCGCCCTGGTGGCGCTGGTCGTGCTCGGCCCCGAGCGCCTGCCCAAGGCCGCCCGCTTCACCGGCCTGTGGGTGCGCCGCGCGCGCGCGCACTGGTTCTCGATGAAGGCCGAGCTGGAGAACGAACTAGCGGCGGATGAGCTCAAGCGCAGCCTGCAGGCCGGGCGCGAGGCCATGCGCGACGCCGAGGCGGGGGTCCGCGGGCACCTGCAGGAAACGCAAACGCAGCTGCGCGAAGACGTGCAGGCGGTGCGCGAGGCGATCGCGCGCCCGGCCGACGCGCCGCCCGAGCCGGCGCCGGACGAGTCGCGCCGTGATGACTGAGGCCGCCGACGACGCCGAGCGCCCGCTGATCGCGCACCTGCTGGAACTGCGCGCGCGCCTGCTGCGCTCCGCGGGCGGGCTGCTGCTGGTGCTGCTGTGCCTGCTGCCCTTCGCCAACACCCTGTACGCGTGGCTGGCGCAACCGCTGCTGGAGAAGCTGCCCGCGGGCGGCCAGCTGATCGCCACCGAAGTCGCCTCGCCGTTCTTCGCGCCGCTGAAGCTCGCCTTCTTCGTGGCGGTGGTGCTTGCGATGCCGTGGCTGCTCTACCAGGCCTGGGCGTTCGTCGCGCCCGGCCTGTACAAGCGGGAGAAACGGCTGGCGCTGCCCTTGCTCAGCTCGGCGCTGCTGCTGTTCTACGCCGGCTGCGCGTTCGCCTTCTTCCTGGTGCTGCCGGCGGTGTTCGGCTTCATGGCCAAGGTCACCCCGGACGGCGTGGCGATGATGACCGACATCAACGCCTACCTGGACTTCGTGCTGGTGCTGTTCCTCGCCTTCGGGTTGGCCTTCGAGCTGCCGGTGGCGATGCTGGTGCTGGTGCTGCTGGGCTGGGTCAGCCCGGCGCAGCTGCGCGAGGCGCGGGGCTACGCGATCGTCGGGATCTTCGTGGTGGCGGCGATCGTCACCCCGCCGGACGTGATCAGCCAGCTGATGCTGGCGATCCCGATGTGCCTGCTGTACGAAGCGGGGATCCTGGCCGCGGCGATGCTTGCGCGGCGCCAGCCGGCGTCCTGAAGGCTCAGACCTCGATGCCGTGGCGGCTGTCCGCGGCCGGCGGCGGCGGCAACGCGCCCTCGCCGAAGGTGTCACGCCAGGCGAGGTAGGCGGCGCCGGCCACCACCACCAGCACCACGCTGGCGAAGCCGAGCATCACCACCAGTAGCAGCAGCCCGCCCAGCGCCTGGTGGATGAAGCTGCCGACCATCGACGCCAGCCCGCCCACCAGCAACACGACAAGGCTGGCCACCAGCAGCGCGCCGATGAACAGCAGGCCGGCCAACAGGTTGGCGCCGACGTTGCGCACCGCCGCGCGCAGGCTGTCGCGCAGCGCCTCGACGAAGCCGCTGCCGGAGAACAGCATCAGCGGGATCGCGAACAGCATCATCGCGTAGCTGAAGTAGTTGAAGACCAGCTGCACCAGGAACAGCAGGCCGGCGTTGCGCGGCTGCGGCATCTGCGCCGGCACCCCACCCTGCATCGCCGACTGCATCGCGGCCACGTAGTCGCGCCAGTAGTCGGCGCCGGCCACCGCCATCATCAGCGCCGCGCCGACCGCCGCCAGCGCCACCTGCAACAGCCCGAGCAGCGCCAGTCGGCGCCCACGCGGCTCACGCACGGGCATGAACACGTCGCGCGCGCGCACCGGGCGACCGGCCTCCGCCTCGCGGATCACGTGCATCAGCCCGCCGAGCAGGATCGGTACCAGCAGCATTACCAGCAGCATTAGCGGCAGGGCGACCCACATCGCCATCGTCAAGCCGGGGCCGCTGCCGGCGTCCGCCGCCTGCCCGCCCATGACCAGCGTGGCGAGCGCCAGCGCCAGCAGCATCGCCGCCGCGTACAGCGCGCCGATCAGCAGCAGCGCGGCGCCGAACACCGCGCGCGGGTTCTTGCCGCCGAGGTCGATCGCCTGCTTGAACCAGGTGAGGCCCTGCCCGACCGGCAACGCACGAATGTCCATGGAAGTCCTCGCGAAGATGCGCGCAGGATACCGGAGCCCCGCGTCAACGCCGCGCGTGGCGGACGAAGCGGCGCAGCAGCCGGCGCGCCTCCGGGGCCGCGCGCACCTGCTGCGCCAGCGCCCGCGGATCGCCGCCTTCCGCGGCCAGGGCATCGGCGCGGGCTTGGATGTAGCCGCGCATGTGCCCGGCGCTGAACTCGGGGTGGAACTGCACGCCCCAGGCGGCCTCGCCCCAGCGGAACGCGTGGTGGGCGTCGTGCGCGTTGGCCGCCAGCACGGTCGCGCCCGGCGGTGGCTGCAGCACGCTCTGCTGGTGGGTAACCTGGGCGTCGATGCGCGGCGGTAGCCCGGCGAACAGCGGGTCGTCCTGCGCCGCCGCATGCAGCTCGACGCCCACGGTCCCCATCTCGCGGCCGCCGGGGTTGTCGCCGACCTCGCCGCCCAGCGCGTGCGCCAGCAGCTGGTGGCCATAGCAGATGCCGAACAGCGGCACGCCGGCATGGGCGGCGTCGCGCAACCAGTCCGCGCTGCGCTCGCTCCAGTCGTGGCGGTCGGTGACCATCGCCCCGGAGCCGGTGACCAGGACGCCCGCGAACCCCTCGCGCCGCGGCAGGTCCGCGCCGCGCTGGACATCGACGGTGACCGCCTGGTCGCGCCCCAGCCCGGCCGCGACCCGGATCCAGTGCGCGAAGCTGCCGTGCCGCCGCAGCGAGGCAAGCGGCTGCCCGGTTTCAAGGATCAGGAACGGCGCGGTCATCGGCGGGGGCCCGGAAGGGTGCGCCTTATACTAGCCGGCCCCTTTGCAAGCCCCGCGTGCATGGCCGTCGCGATCACCTTCCAGGACCTCATCCAGAAGCTCAATGCATTCTGGGCCGCGCAGGGCTGCGTGCTGATCCAGCCGCTCGACCTGGAAGTGGGCGCCGGCACCTTCCATCCCGCGACCTTCCTGCGTGCGCTTGGGCCGGAGCCGTGGAACGCGGCCTACGTGCAGCCGTCGCGCCGCCCCACCGACGGCCGTTACGGCGAGAACCCCAACCGCCTGCAGCGCTACTACCAGTACCAGGTGGCGATGAAGCCTTCGCCGGACAACATCGTGGAGCTGTACTTCGCTTCGCTGAAGGCGCTGGGCATCGACCCGCTGGTGCACGACCTGCGGCTGGTCGAGGACAACTGGGAATCACCCACCCTCGGCGGGTGGGGTCTGGGCTGGGAAGTGTGGCTCAACGGCATGGAGGTCACCCAGTTCACCTACTTCCAGCAGGCCGGCGGGCTGGAATGCCGGCCGGTGCTTGGCGAGATCACCTATGGCCTCGAGCGCCTGTGCATGTACCTGCAGCATTGCGACAACGTGTTCGACCTGGTCTGGACCTACGGGCCCGACGGCGCGCCGGTGACCTATGGCGACGTCTACCACCAGAACGAGGTCGAGCAGAGCGCCTACAACTTCGAGCACGCCGACGTGGCCGAACTGTTCCACCGCTTCGATGCCTGCGAGGCCGAGGCGCTGAAGCTGGTCGCCGCCGGGTTGCCGCTGCCGGCCTACGAGCAGGTGACCAAGGCCAGCCACAGCTTCAACCTGCTGGACGCGCGCCGCGCGATCAGCGTGACCGAACGCCAACGCTACATCCTGCGCGTGCGCAGGCTGTCGCAGGCGGTCGCCGAGGCCTACTTCGCGCAGCGCGAGAAACTGGGCTTCCCCGGCTTGCGGCAGGCGGCGGCCGAGGTGGCGGCATGAGCATGCAACCGCTGCTGATCGAGCTTGGCACCGAGGAATTGCCGGTCAAGGCGCTGCCTGGCCTTGCGCAGGCGCTCTTCGATGGCGTGATCGCCGCGCTGGAAAGCCGCGGCGTTACGGTCGAGCGCGGCGATGCCAGGCCGCTGTACTCCCCGCGGCGGCTGGCGGTGCTCCTGCCCGGCGTGGCCGCGGAGCAACCCGAACAGAAATCCGAGATGCTGGGTCCCTACCTCAACATCGCGCTGGATGCGGACGGCAAGCCGACCCGCGCGCTGGAGGGCTTCGCCGCCAAGGCTGGGGGCGCGTGGACGCAGCTGGAGCGGACCAGCGACGCCAAGGGCGAGCGCTTCGTGCATCGCGCGGTGACGCCCGGTGCGCGCACGCTGGACCTGCTGCAGGCGGTGCTCGACGACGCCCTCGCCGCGATGCCGATTCCCAAGCCGATGCGCTGGGGCCCGCATGCCTACGGGTTCGCGCGGCCGCTGCACTGGCTGGTGGCGCTGCTCGGCGACGAGGTGGCGGACGTGCAGGCGCTGGGCATCCGCGCCGGTCGCGAGAGCCGCGGGCATCGCTTCCACGCGCCGCAGGCCCTGCCCATCGCGCACCCGCTGCAATACGTGGAGGCGCTGCGCGCCGCCCGGGTGCTGGTCGATCCCGACGAGCGCCGGGCGCGGATCGTCGCCGAGGTCGAGCGCGCCGCGCACGCCAGCGGCGGCAGCGCGCGGATCGAAGCGGACAACCTTGCGCAGGTGAACTGCCTCAACGAATGGCCGGTGGCGGTCGCCTGCGCGTTCGAGCGCGATTTCCTGGCGGTGCCGCAGGAAGCGCTGATCGAGACGATGGAGGCCAACCAGAAGTTCTTTCCGGTGCTGGATGCCCGCGGCGCGCTCACCGAGCATTTCATCGGCATCGCTAACATCGAATCCAGCGACCCGGGGCAGATCCGCACCGGTTACGAGCGCGTCATCCGCCCGCGCTTCGCCGATGCCCGCTTCTTCTTCGACGAGGACCTTAAACAGGGCCTGGCGGCGATGGGCGAGGGACTTGCCAGCGTCACCTACCAGGCCAAGCTCGGCAGCGTGGCCGACAAGGTGGCGCGGGTGGTGGCGCTTGCGGACGCCATCGCCACGCAGGTCGGCGCCGACCCCGCGCAGGCGCGCCGCGCGGCGCAGCTCGCGAAGAACGACCTGCAGTCGCGGATGGTCAACGAATTCCCGGAGCTGCAGGGCATCGCCGGCCGCTACTACGCGTGGCAGGCGGGCGAGGCGGAGGAAGTCGCACTGGCGATCGACGAGGCCTACCGCCCGCGCTTCGCCGCCGATGACATCGCCGCCTCCACGCTGGGCAAGGTGCTGGCGATCGCCGAGCGGCTGGACACCCTCGCCGGCGGGTTTGCCGCCGGGCTGAAGCCGACAGGCAACAAGGATCCGTTCGCGCTGCGGCGCAATGCGCTGGGGCTGGCGCGCACGATCATCGAGAGCGGTTTCGACCTCGACCTCAAGCAGTTGCTGGCGACGGCGAACGCGGGGCTGGCGGCCAGCAGCGTGCAGGCCGACGCGGGCGAGGTCTACGACTTCATCGTCGAGCGGCTGCGTGGCTACTACGCCGACCGCGGCGTGCCCGCCGCGCAGTTCAATGCCGTGGCCGAACGCAGGCCGGCCTCGCTGTACGACTTCGACCGCCGCCTCGACGCCATCGGCACGTTCGCGCAGTTGCCCGAGGCCGCCGCGCTGGCCGCCGCCAACAAGCGCATCGGCAACATCCTGCGCAAGGCCGACATCGCGATCCCAGCGATGGAGGATCCGGCGCTGCTCGCCGAGCCCGCGGAACTTGCGCTGGCCGAGGCGGTGGAAGCCGCGCGCCCCGACATCGACGCCGCGCTCGCCGCCGGCGACTACAGCCGCGTGCTGACGCGACTGGCGGGCCTGCGCCCGCACGTCGATGCCTTCTTCGACGCGGTGATGGTCAACGCGGACGATGCGGCGGTGCGCGCCAACCGGCTGGCGCTGCTGCAGCGGCTGGCGGAGCGGCTCGGCAGTGTGGCGGCGATCGAGCACCTCAGCGGCTGACCCGAAGCCGTTATCCGGCGTTGACGCCGCGGCCGTATGCTGGCGCGATGACGCCGCCCCGACTTCGCCTGCCGTTCGCGCTCGCCTGTTGTCTGGTGGCGCTGCCGGCCCAGGCGGTGGTAGTGGGCAAGCTGGAAATCCAGGGGCTGGCGGACGAGGACATGCGCCAGAACGTGCTGTCGGCGCTGTCGCTGCACGACGAGACCGGCGATGAACTGGGCGCGCGCAGGCTCAGCTACCTGTTGCGGATCGCCCCGGACGAGGCGCGCGAGGCGCTGGAGCCGTTCGGCTATTACGCGCCGGTGATCAGCGTGCATCGCAGCGACCGCGCCGGGCCGGTGGCGGTGGTCGGCGACGACGATGAAGCGGAGGCCGCGCGCGACGCCAGCGAGGCGCAGCGCGAGCGCAATGGCAACGGAAGCGGCGGCCGCATCACCGTGGTCGTGCGGATCGATCCCGGCCAACCCGTTCGGGTCCGCGATTACCGGGTGGACGTCGCCGGACCGGGCCGCGCGGACGCGCGCGTAGGCGAGGCGCTGGCGGCGTTCGCGCCGCGCCCCGGCGAGGCGCTCGACCACGCGCGCTACGACGACAGCCGCGACGCGGTCAGCCGCGCGCTGGCCAGCCGCGGCTATTTCGACGCGCAGTTCGCGTCGCGGCGGGTGGAAGTGACGCGCGCCGAGCAGGCCGCCGACATCGACCTGCGCTGGACTAGCGGCGAGCGCTACCTGCTGGGCAGCGCGACCTTCACCCAGGAGCCGCAAGCGATCATCCGCGAGCGGCTGCTGCAGCGACTGGTGAACTGGTCGCCGGGCGAGCCGTATGACGAGGACAAGCTCGAACGCCTGCGGCGCTCGCTGGTGGGGCTGGACTATTTCGGCCTGGTGGACGTGCAGCCGGTCCCGGACGCGGCGCAGGACCGGCAGGTGCCGGTGGCGGTCACGCTGTCGCCGGCGCCGCGCAGCATCTACAGCGCCGGCCTGAGCTATGGCACGCAGAGCGGCGCCGGCGTGAGCCTTGGCGTGCAGCGGCGCTACCTCAACAGCCGCGGGCACAAGGCGCTGGGCCAGCTCGACTACGCCAACAAGCGCAAGACCCTGACCCTGCAATACCGCATGCCCGCGTTCGCGTGGCTGGACGGCTGGTACAGCGCCAGCCTGCAGGCCGCGGACGAACAGACCGATTACGTCGACAGCCGCCGTCTGGAATTCATCGCCAGCCGCAGCGGCCAGTACAACGACTACCTCACCTTGGTCGCATCGGCGCACGTGCTGCGCGAGCGCTGGGCCTACACCGTGGTCGACGAGCTCACCCGCGAGCACTCGCATACCCCCTTCACCTACGCCAGCTTCGTGTACCCCGCGCTGCGCGCCGAGTACATCGATGTCGACGAGCGGCTGGCACCGCGCCGCGGCATCGGCGGCACCCTGACCCTGCGCGGCGGCAAGGGCGGCGCCGATGGCGATGCCACCTTCGCCCAGCTGCACGCCAGTGCGGCGTGGTTCCATGGCCTCGACCCTGCCAGCCGCCTGCTGGCGCGCGGCGAGATCGGGCATACCTTCACCGACGACGTGCTGGCGCTGCCGCCAAGCCTGCGCTACTACGCCGGCGGCGACCGCAGCGTGCGCGGTTACGACCGCAACGAGATCGGCCCGCAGGTGACCACCGCCGGCGGCCGCTTCTACACCGGCGCTTCCAGCGTGCTCACCCTGAGCCTGGAGTACGAACGCTATTTCCGTGGCCCGTGGGGCGCGGCGGTGTTCGTGGATGCCGGCAGCGCGTTCGAGGGCACCTCGCCGGACATGCACGTGGGCGTTGGCGCCGGCCTGCGCTGGCGCTCGCCGGTGGGACCGGTGCGGGTGGACATCGCCCGCGGACTGAAGTCGCCGGACTCGCCGTTCACCCTGCACCTCAATATCGGCGCCGACCTGTGAACTGGCGCGAGCGCTACCGGCGCTACCGCCGCTACGGGATGGAGCCGCTGCCGGCGGACGCCAGCCAGCAACAGCGCGACGCCCATGCCACCGAGCTTCGGCAACGCCGTCGCGCGCGCCGCCGCCGGCTGGCGATCCGCAGCGGCGTGGTGGCGGTGGCGCTGGGCGTGCTCGTCGGTGGCCTTCTGTACTGGCTGCTGATGACAATCGGCGGGCGCGACATGCTGCTGGCGCAGATCGTCGCGCGTCTGCCCGCCGGCACCACGCTGACGTGGAAGCAGGCCGAAGGCCCCGCATCCGGCCCGATGACGCTGCGCGGCGTGCACTTCTCGATGCCGCGCCAGCGCGACCCGGAGTGCGTGCCCACGGCCACCCCCAGCTGCGCGATGGGCCGCATCGTGTTCGATGCCGACACCGTGGTGCTGGATCCGGCGATCCGACCGCTGCTGGGCAGGACCCTGCGGCTGGACGCGCTGTCGGTGAGCGGTGCGCGCCTGGACCTGCCGCGCGGCGACGCACCGTTCGAGTTGCCGCGCTGGCCCGACGTGCTGCCGCGCATCGAGCCGCCGCTGGCGCTGCGCGCGGATGCCATCCGCATCGGCCGGCTTGACGTGCTGCGAGAGGGCGAACCGCTGCTGGCGATTACCAGTGCGCGCGGCGGCCTGCACGCGTCCAGCGGACGCCTGCACGTGGAACGGCTGCAGGTCGCGAGCAACCGCGGCCAGTTCGCGCTGCACGGTGACTACGTGCCACGGGAGGATTTCCGCGCCGATCTGCTGGCCACCGCGGTGCTGCCGGCGCCGGCGGGACGCACGGCGCCGCGGCTGGGCCTGGTGGCGAAGGGCGACCTGTCGCGGATGGACGTCGCCTTCGCCGGCAGGATGCCCGGCCCGGCCCGGCTCACGCTCACCCTGCGCGGCGACAAGGACGCACCGCGCTGGGTGCTGCGCGGCAAGGCGGATGCGCTGGATCCGGCCCTGCTGGCGGGCAGCGACGGCACTCCGCTGGCGTTCGATGTCGCGGCCGAGGGCGTGGGTGGCAGCGCCGAAGTGCGCGGGCGGATCGCACGTGGCGAGCTGGTGGCCGTCGTGCAACCGTCAAAGCTGCAGCTGCAGGACCAGCGCCTGCAGCTGCAGCCGCTGGTGGTCGATGTGCTCGGTGGCCGCGTCACCGCCAACGGCGTGGTCGACCTCAACGAAGTGGCGGCGAAATCCGGGCGCAGCCCGCCGATCCGGCTGGCACTCAACGCGCGCGGCGTGCGCTGGCAGGCCAGCGACGGTGCCACCGCCATCCACGGCGATGCCGACGTCGGCATCGCCGGCACGCCCGAGCGGTGGGCGGTCAAGGGCCAGGCACGCTTGCGGCGCGGCGGCGAGCGGGCCACGGTGGCGCTGGCCGGGCGTGGCGACCGTGCACGCCTGCAGGTCGACGCCTTGCAGGCACGGATGCCGCAGGGCCAGCTGGATGCGACCGGCGTGGTCGCCTGGTCGCCGCACCTGCAATGGCAGGCGGACGCCACCCTGGCGGGTTTCGACCCCGGCTACTTCGCCCCCGACTGGCCCGGCGCGGTGCGCGGCAAGCTGCGCAGCAGCGGAAGCGTGGGAGACGACGGCCGCCTGGTGGCTCAGGTCGACGCGCGCGATCTTGGCGGCACCCTGCGCGGGCGCGCGCTGGGCGGGCGCGGCCAGCTCGAAATCGACGGCAACCGCTATGCGGGCGAGGTGGCGCTGACCCTGGGCGGCAGCCGCATCGATGCGCGCGGACGCATCGCCGCGGCGATGGACGTCGACGTGACGCTCGCGCCGCTGCAGTTGAACGACCTGCTGCCCGCCGGCCGCGGCCTGTTGCGTGGCACCCTGCAGCTGCGTGGGCCGCGCACCGCTCCGGACGTGCAGGTGGCGCTCGACGGCAGCGACCTTGCCTTCGGCGATTACCGGGCGGCCCGGCTGTCCGCGCGCGGGCAGCTGCCGTGGCGCGGTGGCGGCGGCCGCCTGCAGGTGGAGGCCAGCGCGTTGCAGGCCGGCGTCGCCCTGGATGGGCTGCGCGCCACCCTGACCGGAGCGGTGGAGCGGCTGGCGTTCGACGTCGGCGCGCAGGGCGCGGTGGGCGTGCTGGCGGCCACCGGCACCGCCGCCAGGCAGGGTTCGCGCTGGCAGGGCGCGCTGGAGACGTTGCAGCTGGCGCCCACCCGCGGCGTGGCGTGGTCGCTGCAGGCCCCGGCGCGCTGGAGCTGGGATGACGGCAACGGCGCGCTCTCGCAGGCCTGCCTGCGCTCCGGCAGCGGCGGATCGCTATGCGCCAGCGCCGACTGGCCGCGCCGCGGCGTGGACATCGCCGGCACCGGACTGCCGTGGACGCTGCTCTCGCCTTACCTGCCGGAGCGCGAGGACGGCCGCCCGTGGGTGTTCAGTGGCGCGGCGGACCTCGTCGCGCAGCTGCGTCCCGCGGGCGCGCGCTGGCGCGGCGAGGCGCGCATCACCTCGGCCAGCGGCGGCGTGCGTTATTCGCTGCGCTCGCGCCGCGACCTGGTCGCCTACCGCAACCTCATCGTGCAGGCGCGCTTCGATCCCAACCGGATCGACGCCACCGTCGAGGCCGGGCTGGATGACGACGGCCGGCTGGGAGCGCGCATCGCCACCGGCTGGGATGCCTACGCGCCGCTGGACGGCACCCTGCGCCTGCGCACCGACGAGCTCACCTGGCTGGAGCTGTTCTCGCCCGACATCGTCGCCCCCACCGGCCGCCTGGACGCCGACCTGCGCCTGGCCGGTACCCGCGGGCAACCGGCGATTGGCGGCAGCGGGCGGCTGCAGGGCTTCGCGACCTCGCTGCCGGCGCTGGGGATCGACCTGCGCGACGGCGACCTGCGGCTGGACGCGCAGCCCGACGGCAGCGCGCGCATCGTCGGCAGCTTGCGTTCGGGTGACGGCCGCCTCGCCGTCGACGGCACCCTCGACTGGCGCAGCCGCGACACCCCCCTGGTGCTGAACGTGCGCGGCCGCGACGTGCTGCTCTCCGACACCCGCCAGCTGCGCGCCGTCGCCGCGCCCGACCTGGTGGTGCGCTACCGCGCCGGCCAGCCGCTGCAGGTCAGCGGCGAGGTGGTGATCCCGGAGGCCGATATCCACCTCGACCGCCTCGAACAGCGGGTCAAGGCCTCGCCCGACGTGGTGGTGCTGGATCCGGCCAATCCGCGGCGCGAGGCGACGCCCGCCGGGATCGACCTGGACCTGGCGCTGGTGATGGGAGATGCGGTGCGCATCGACGGCTACGGGCTGGATGGCCGCCTGACCGGGAGCCTGCGGGTGCGCCAGCCCGCGGGCGGCGCGATGCGCGGCACCGGCGTGCTCGAAGTGGACGGCCGCTACCGTGCCTACGGGCAGAACCTGACCATCACCCGCGGCCGCCTGGCGTGGGCGAATTCGCCGGTCGGCGACCCGCGGGTGGACGTGCGCGCCGAGCGCGAGGTGGGCGAGGTCACCGCCGGCATCCGGATTTCCGGCCGCGCCAGCGCGCTCGACGCGAGCGTGTACGCCGATCCTGCCCGCAGCGAATCCGAGGCGCTGGCGCTGCTGACGCTGGGGCGGCCGCTGGGCAGCCTGACCGGCTCGGAGGCGCGCCAGTTGAACGCCGCGCAATCGGCGCTCAACGTGGGCACCGGGCTGCTTGCCGCCGAACTCGGCGGGCGGCTGGGGCTGGACGATGCCGGGGTGATCGAGTCGCGCGCGCTGGGCAGCAGCGTGCTGAGCGTGGGCAAGTACCTCTCGCCGCGGCTGTACGTCGGCTACGGCGTCTCCCTGCTCGGCACCGGCCAGGTGGTGATGCTGCGCTACCTGCTGCGCAAGGGCTTCGACATCCAGGTGGAATCCAGCACGGTGGAGAACCGCGCCTCGCTCAACTGGACCAAGGAACGCTGAGCGAGAGCGCGCGGATCAGCGGGCGATGCGCGCGCCCTGCAGGCGCGCGCCGCCGTCGACCACGTCGGTCCACGCCAGCCACGCACCGCCATCGTCGACCACCATCCGCGGCATCCCGCTGGCAGGGCCGCGTGCCGCCAGCCGGGCAACCTCGATGCGCTGCAGGCGCCGCGACAGGTCGGGCGCATGCCGCTCCAGCAGCAGGCGCTGGCTGCCGGCGTCCTCCTCCAGCCAGGCGATCCACGCCTCTCCCGCTCCCAACGCCACCGCCACCCGACCCTGCACCGCGGGGCCGCGTGCCACGTCCACCGGCGCGTCGAAGCCGGCGCCGCCATCGTTGCTGCGGGCAAGGCGCACGACCGGCACGCCGCCCGCCTCGGTGTACCAGGCGACCAGCACCTCGCCACCCTGCGCGGCGATCGCCGGGCCATTGACCGGGCAGGCGTCGATCTTCCAGCCGTCGGCGTGCACGGGCGCCGGCGCGGACCAGGCGCCATCGCGCAGGCGGACCACGGCGATGTCGCGCTGCTCGTCCTCGCCGCGGTCGCGATAGGCCAGCACAGGGCCCTGCGCCGCCATCGCCACCGCGACCTGGCAGCAGTCGCACGCGCGCGCATCGATCACCGCGTCGGCGCCCCGCTGCAGGTCGAGGTCGAAGCGGTTGGCGCGCACCTGGGTGGCACCGCCCGAATGCGCATGCGGCGCGGCGCCCGCGCCGGCGGCCTGCGCGCGGCCGTCCAGCCAGGCGATGCCGACCGCATCGACCCCGTCCGGCCACAGCGCGGCAAACCCGTGCTCGGTGGCGCTCTGGTCGTCATTGATCCGCGTGATCTGGGTCCAGGTCATGCCGCCATCGCGCGAGCGCGCGAGGATCGCGTCGTAGCCGGCGGGCCCGGCGCCGCCGGCCTGCAGCCATTGCGCCCACAGCGCGCCGTCGGGCGTGCCAAGGATGTGCGGGGTGTCTGCCCAGTTGGCCACCAGCGACTGTCCGACCGCGATCGTGCGTGGCTGGCTCTGCCAGCCGCCCGCCTCGGTGAAGCTGGCGAACTGCATCGCGGTGCGGCGGCCCGGCTGGCGATTGAGCCAGCTCACCAGCAGGCGGCCATCCGGCGCCAGCGACAGGTCGGGCGACATCGAGCCGGGGCCCGCGAACAGCGTCCACGGCTGCACGGCGTAATCGCCGCTGGCCAACGGACGGGTAGGTTCGGGCGCGCGCTGGCAGGCAGCCAGCAGCAGCGCGGCGGTCACGGCGGCAAGCGCGGATGCGGTCTTCATTCCCGCAGGATACGCCGACGGGAGGTGGCGCTGCGGCGCATCGCGCTGGCGCGCGGCCGTACGCTACGCCGCGCGTTCGCGCCGGGCCCGCTCCAGGTGCACCAGCAGCAGCGACACCGCCGCCGGGGTCATGCCGGGGATCCGCTGCGCCTGGCCCACGGTCTGCGGGCGCACCTGCTGCAACTTCTGCCGCACTTCGCTGGACAGGCCGTGCACCGCCGCGTAGTCGAAGCCGTCCGGGATCGCGGTGGTCTCATTGCGCAGCTGGCGGGCGATCTCCTCGCGCTGGCGTCCCAGGTAACCGGCGTAGCGGGTCCCGATCTCCACCTGCTCGGCCGCCTGCGGATCCGCAAGGCCAGGCCCGAGGCCGGGCACCCGCATCAGCGTGGGGTAATCCAGTTCCGGGCGGCGCAGCAGGTCCAGGCCACTGGTTTCGCGGCTGACCTCGACCCCGATGTGGCGCGCCAGCGCGGTACCAAGCGCGTTGTTCGGCGCCGCCCACAGCGCGCCAAGCCGCGTGGTCTCGGCCTCGATCGCCTCGCGCTTGCGCGAGAACGCCGCCCAGCGGGCGTCGTCGACCAGCCCCAGTTCGCGCCCGATGCCGGTCAGGCGCAGGTCGGCGTTGTCCTCGCGCAGCTGCAGCCGGTATTCGGCGCGGCTGGTGAACATGCGGTACGGCTCGCGCGTGCCCTGGGTGACTAGGTCGTCGACCAGCACGCCGAGGTAGGCCTGGTCGCGGCGCGGGCTCCACGGCTCGCGCTGCCGCGCGAAACGCGCCGCGTTGACGCCCGCCAGCAGGCCCTGGGCCGCGGCTTCCTCGTAGCCGGTGGTGCCGTTGACCTGGCCGGCGAAGAACAGCCCGGCCACCGCCTTGGTCTCCAGCGACGCCTTCAGCCCGCGCGGGTCGAAGTAGTCGTATTCGATCGCGTAGCCGGGCCGGGTGATGTGCGCGTCGGCAAAGCCCACCAGCGAGCGCACCAGGTCCAGCTGCACGTCGAACGGCAGCGAGGTGCTGATGCCGTTGGGATAGATCTCGACCACCCCCAGCCCTTCCGGCTCGACGAACACCTGGTGGCTGTCCTTGTCGGCGAAGCGCACCACCTTGTCCTCGATGCTCGGGCAATAGCGCGGGCCGGTGCCCTCGATCTGCCCGCTGTACATCGGCGAGCGGTGCAGCGCGCCGCGGATGATGGCGTGCGTGCGCTCGGTGGTGCGGCTGATCCAGCAGCTCACCTGCGGCGGCTGGTCGGCGTGGCGGCCCATGAACGAGAACACGGGACGCGGGTCGTCGCCGGGCTGTTCGCTCATCGCGGCGTAGTCGAGCGTGCGACCGTCGATGCGGGGCGGGGTGCCGGTCTTCAGCCGGTCGACCACGAACGCGCCTTCGCGCAGCTTCGCCGCCAGCGCGGTCGAGGGCGGATCGCCCATGCGCCCGGCGTCGTACTGGGTCTGGCCGATGTGGATGCGCCCGGCGAGGAAGGTGCCCGCGGTCAGCACGATCGCCGGCGCCTCGAAGCGCAAGCCGGTGTTGGTGAGGGCCGCGCGCACGTGGCCGCCCTCGATCACCAGGTCGTCCACGGCCGCCTGGAACAGGGTGAGCCCGGGCTGGGTCTCCACCGCGCGGCGAATGAAGGCGCGATACAGCGCGCGGTCGGCCTGGGCGCGGGTCGCGCGCACCGCCGGGCCCTTGGATGCATTGAGCGTGCGCCACTGGATCCCGGCCGCATCCGCCGCACGGGCCATGATCCCGCCCAGCGCGTCGATCTCGCGCACCAGGTGGCCCTTGCCGATCCCGCCGATTGCCGGGTTGCAGCTCATCGCGCCCACGGTCTCGATGTTGTGGGTCAGCAGCAGGGTGCGCGCGCCGGCACGGGCGGACGCCAGCGCGGCTTCGGTGCCGGCATGGCCGCCGCCGATCACGATGACGTCGTAGCGATGGAAGGGTGCGTGCATGGCTGCGGATTCTAGGACGGTCGCCGCTTGGCCGGCGCAGGGCCGGCTTCCGCCGGGTTGGCACGCTTCCTGCAGTGACCTATGCAGCACTCGGCGTGGCACGCCCAACGGCGACAACCGGACTGAACAGGGGCCGGTTTTGCGCAGGTCGAGGATGCTCGAGGGCCGGATGTCGGGGGACGTCCGGCCCTCATTTTGTTCTGGACCCGGCGCCGATGGCGGATCGCGCGGCGGGGCGGCGCGTGGCCAGTGGCGGGAAAAGTGCCGGCGCCTGCAGGGACAAACGGAACAGGGGGGATCCGGGGATCCGCGCAGGGCGCCGGCGGAGGAAGCTTACCGGTTTTGCGTCGCACAGTGACGCTGCGGGTCCACTTTACGCCAGATTTCGGGAGGCGGCGCGCCGTTGGTCGCCTTCCTGGCGCGCCGGGAGCTCCCTCAGGGTTCCTCGGAGGAGCGGTGCTCGCTCTGCAGCGGCGCGGACGCCGCCGGGCGACGCGGCGCGGCCATCGGCAACGCGCGCCGCGGGGCCTCGCCGGCGCCGACACGCGGCGCAGCTGCCGGCCGCGCGCTGCCGCCC
>JAEWFT010000018.1 GCA_023388715.1 Pseudomonadota bacterium | reverse complement strand
CCATCATCACGCCCCTCAGCGCCTTCTGCGCCTTCTCGTCCGGGATCTCGAGCAGCTGCAGGATGACCGGCTGGTCGGGGCCGAGCATTTCGCCGGCGGCGATGCGAAACAGCAGCGAATAGCCGATCTGGCCGGCGGCGCCGGTCACTGCAACTCGAACGGGGGCTTTCATTGGGGACTCCTGTGGGGTGCCACGACGCGCGCGGCTTGACGTGGAAAGGACGGCGCTCGGCTCAGGTGAGCTCGGCGAAGAATTCCTGGATGCGCGCAAGCCCCGGCGCCAGCTGCGGCGTGGGGCAGGTGTAACTGATGCGCAGCGCGTTGGGCTCGCCGAACGCCGAGCCAGGCACGCAGGCCACACCCTTGGCGTCGAGCAGCGCGTTGCACAGGTCGACGTCGTTGTCGATCGGGGTGCCGTTGTGCGACTTGCCGAAGGCGCAGCTGATGTCCGGGAACACGTAGAACGCGCCCTGCGGCCGCGGACAGACCACGCCGGGGATCGCGTCCATCGCCGCCATCACCTGGTCGCGCTTGGCCTGGAACTCGTCGCGCTTCTGGTCCGGCACATCCTGCGGCCCGCTGAGCGCGGCGACCGCGGCGGCGCTGACGATTTCCGGCAGGTTGGTGATGTGGTTGGAATTCATCGTCGTCACCGCGCCCGCGACCACCTCGGGGCCGGCCATGAAGCCGACGCGCCAGCCGGGCATGCCGTAGGTCTTGGACAGCGAGTCCACGAAGATCGTACGGTCGCGCAGCTCCGGGCGGAACATCACGAAATTGGCGTACTCAAGCCCGTCGAACAGCATCCGGTTGTAGATGTCGTCGGTGATGATCCAGGTGTCCGGATGCTTCACCAGCACGTCGGCCAGCGCGGCCACTTCGTCCTTGGTGTAGACCATCCCGGTCGGGTTGGACGGGTTGTTGAACAGGAACACCTTCGGCGTGTGCGCGGCCAGCGCCGCGTCCAGCTGGGCGGGGGTCAGCTTGTAGTCCTGCGACGCCGGACACGGCAGTTCCACCGCGCGCGCATCCAGGATCTCCGCGATGTCCAGGTAGGTGGTCCAGTACGGGGTCGGGAAGGCGATGACATCGCCCTCGTCCAGCAGCGCCTCGCCCAGGTTGTAGAGGATGTGCTTGGCGCCGATGCCGGTCGAGCAGTTGGCGCGGGTATAGCCGGTCAGGCCCAGGTCTTCGATGTGGCCCAGGAACGCATCCAGCAGCGCATCGGTGCCGCGGTTGCTGCCGTACTGGCCGCTGTCCTTCGCGAGCGCTTCACGGGCCGCCGCATAGACGTGTTCGCCAGGCAGGAAGTTGGGCACGCCGATGGAGAAGCTGATGATGTCGCGCCCCTCGGACTTCAGGCGCTTGGCCTTCTCGGCGACCGCCATGATGGCACTGGGTTTGGCGCGGCTCATGCGCCTTGCGAGCTGAGGCATCGTGGAACCTCGAGAGGCCGCTGGAACGCGGCGATGACGTGGGAGAAAGCCCCCAAATGTTAGCACAGCGCCCCCTCCCGCCCGCCCCCCGCGCGCGCCACCGACAGCCGCATGGATGGCTGCACGCATTGCTGTTGCTGGCCGCGCTGGCACTGCTGTCCGGTTGCGCCTCGACCCAGGTGCGGACCGCGCGCGACGATGCAGGCAAGCCGCTGGCGGTGTCCGGTCGCGTGGTCCTGATCGAGCCCGACATCGAGCTGTCCGAACTGGGCGCCGGCGGCGTCGCCGAGCCCCGCCAGGAGTGGACCCGCACCGCGCGCCTGCTCTACCCGCAGGCGGCGCGCGAAGTGCTGGCGCGGCAGGGGATCGGCATGGTGGCCGACTACGCGCTGCCGCCCGGGATCGCGCCGGAGGACCGTCGCCGCCAGTTGCACCTGCTCAGCCAGGCCGTCTCCATGAGCATCCTGCAGTTCACCCGCGCCGGGCCCGGCCGCCTGCGCAACAAGCGCGGCCGCTTCGACTGGACGCTGGGTCCCGGCGTGCAGGTGTTCCGCGAGGCGACCGGCGCCGACTACGGCCTGTTCACCTATGTCCGCGACAGCTACGCCAGCGGCGGGCGCACCGCGATGCGCATCGCCGGGTTGCTGCTGCTGGGCGGCGACATCGGCGGCGGGATGCAGGTCGGCCTGGCCTCGCTGGTAGACCTGCGCACCGGCCAGGTGGTCTGGCACAACCTGCTGGTCGACCAGACCGGCGACCTGCGCAACCTGCAGGGCGCGCGCGAAACCGCGGACGACCTGCTGCGCGGCATCCGCGGCACCCCGACCGCGGCGGAGCCTGCGCGATGAGGCTGCCATGGCTGCCTGCGCTACTGGCCGCGCTTGCGCTGGCGGGATGCGCCTCGAAGGCGCCGCTCCGCGACAACGCGCCTGGCACCACGCCGGTCGCCGGCAGCGACGAGGCCGAGCTCTGGTATGCGATGGAACGCGCCGAGGCCGAGCTCAAGCGTTCGCCGCTGCTGGTGCGCGATGCGGCGCTCAACGACTACGTCCGCGGCGTCGCCTGCAAGGCCGCCGGCCCGCATTGCCGCGACCTGCGCGTCTACATCATGGACGTGCCGCAGTTCAACGCCAGCATGGCCCCCAACGGGCTGATGCTGGTCTGGACCGGCGCCCTGCTACGGATGCGGGACGAGGCGGAACTCGCGTTCGTGCTCGGGCACGAGACCGGCCACTTCACCGCCCTGCACACGCTCAGGCAATGGCGGCGGATGAAGGACATGAGCAACTTCCTGTCCGCCTTTTCGCTGGTCGCCTACGGTGGTGGCTACGGCAACGTTGCCCAGCTCGGCTCGCTTGCCGGCATGGCGACCTTGCTCAAGTACTCGCGCGACATGGAGCGCGAGGCGGACCGCCTCGGCTTCGCGCACGTGGTCGCGGGCGGCTGGGCACCACGCGCCGGCGCGGATGTCTGGGCGCGGATGTGGCGCGAGGAGCAGACCCGCAAGTGGGACCGGCCCCTGCCGGTGTTCTCCACCCACCCCGCCTCGCAGGAGCGCCTGAACGACATCAGTGCGGCGGCGGCGGCGATCCCTGATCCTCCGGCCGATCGCGGACGCGACCGCTATCGCGCGGCGACCCGCCCCTTCCTGCAGGGGTGGCTGGACAAGGAGCTCGGCCAGCGCCGCTATGCCGGCTCGATCCTGGTGATTGGCGAGCTGCTGCAGGATGCTCCTGCGGCCGACAAGGGCTTGCTGACCTTCTACCTCGGCGAGGCCTATCGCCGGCGCGGGTTGAACGATGACCGCGCCCGGGCCGCCGGCTACTACGCGCAGGCCATCGCGCTTCCGGAAGCGCCCGCGGCGGCATGGCGCGAGCACGGATTCGCGCGCCGCGCCGCTGGCGACCTCGCCGGCGCGCGCTCCGCGCTGCAGCGCTACCTCAGGGACGCGCCCCAAGCCGAGGACCGCGCCTTCGTGCAACGTGAACTGGAAAAGCTGGGAGGCGCCCGATGAAGACGACCACGCGCGCGTTGCTGCGGGGAGCGCTGCTGGCGTGCCTGCTGGCGCTGCTGGCAGGGTGCTCCACCGGCGGCCCGCTGGTCAGCCCCGGCACGACCACCGCCGGTGGCAGGCTGACCATCGATGCCGGGATGGAGTGGACCCGCATGTCCGGCTTCCGCGACCAGTTGTGGACGATCGACGGGCCGCAGCTCAACAGCTTGCACCTGATCTCGAACGTGCGCGAAAGGGAGTTCATCTTCCTCGGCGAACGGCAGACCCGGCGGCGCCCGGACGGCGCGTTCTACCACCGCGGGATGCGCGCGGACGAGCTGCGCGACCTGATCGTCGACGGCATGCGCGCCGCCGGCGCGGTCAACGTGTCGACCAGCAACCTGCGACCCGCCAGCTTCGGCGGGCGCGAGGGGCTGCGCTTCGAGATGGCGATGGACAACGAGTCGGGACTGAAATACCGCGCGATGGCCGCCGCATTCGAGCACGAGCGGGGCCTCGCGCTCGCATTGTTCTACGCCCCGGCCGAGTACTACTACCCGCGGGACGAGGCCCGGGTCTCGGCGATGCTCGACACCCTGCGCTTGAAGTAAGCGACGTCCCTCTGGATCAGGCCGCCAGATGCCGGTTCCATTCGGCCACGCGGTCGGCGTTGGCCGCCAGCACCGCGTCGGCATCGCCCTCGATCGTCACCGAGCGGATCGTATCGCCCTGCTTGACCGCGTCGACCACCTCCAGCCCCTCCAGCACCCGGCCGAACACCGTGTGCTTGCCGTCCAGCCAGTCGGTCTTGATGTGGGTGATGAAGAACTGGCTGCCATTGGTGTTGGGGCCGGCGTTCGCCATCGACAGCATGCCGCGCTCGTGCGACACGCCATTGCTGGTCTCGTCCTCGAAGCGGTAGCCGGGACCGCCGCGGCCGGACCCTTCCGGGCAACCGCCCTGGATCATGAAATCCGGGATCACGCGATGGAAGTTCAGGCCGTCGTAGAAGCCGCGCCGGGCGAGGTTCACGAAATTGGCCACGGTCAGCGGGGCCTTATCGGCCAGCAGTTCGACCTTGATCGGGCCGCGGTCGGTATCGAAGGTGGCGGTCAGGGACACGGGACTCTCCTGCGTTCGGTCAGGCGGCGGGCGCCGGGGCGGTTATAATACCCGGCTTCCCTCCACTCCCCCGTCGCGCCCGCCAGCCTCCCTGGTTGCCGGTGCGGTTTCAACGAGCCTCCCAGAATGTCCGTCGAACGCCTCCGCAACATCGCCATCGTCGCCCACGTCGACCATGGCAAGACCACCCTCGTCGACCAGCTGCTCAAGCAGTCCGGCACCTTCGACGAGCGCACCCAGCTTGCCGAGCGGGTGATGGACAGCGGCGACATCGAGAAGGAACGCGGGATCACGATCCTGTCGAAGAACACCGCGATCCGCTGGACCAACCCGAAGACGGGCGAGGTGTGGCGCATCAACATCGTCGACACCCCCGGCCACGCCGACTTCGGCGGCGAGGTCGAGCGCGTGCTGTCGATGGTCGACTCGGTGCTGATCCTGGTCGACGCGATGGACGGCCCGATGCCGCAGACCCGCTTCGTCACCCAGAAGGCGTTCGCGATGGGCTTCAAGCCGATCGTGGTGGTCAACAAGGTCGACCGCCCGGGCGCGCGCCCGAGCTGGGTCCTCGACCAGACCTTCGACCTGTTCGACCGCCTTGGCGCCAACGACGACCAGCTCGATTTCCACACCGTCTACGCCAGCGGCCTGCAGGGCTACGCGGGGCTGGACGATTCGGTGCGCTCCGGCGACATGACCCCGCTGTTCGAGGCGATCTGCGAGCACGTGCCCGCGCCGCCGGTCGACCCGGACGGGCCGTTCCAGATGCGCGTGACCTCGCTGGACTACAACAACTACGTGGGCGTGATCGGCATCGGCCGCATCCAGCGCGGCAAGGTGCGGACCAACCAGCAGGTCACCGTGGTCGCCGCCGACGGGAAGACCCGCAACGCCAAGGTGCTGCAGGTGCTGGGCTTCATGGGCCTGGAGCGGATCGAGGTCGATCAGGCGCAGGCGGGCGACATCATCGCGTTCTCGGGCATCGAGGGCATCGGCATCTCCGACACCCTGTGCGACCCGTCCGCGGTCGAGCAGCTGCCCGTGCTGGCGGTCGACGAACCCACCATCTCCATGACCTTCCAGGTCAATGACTCCCCGTTCGCCGGGGTCAAGGAACGCAGCGGCGGCAAGTTCCTCACCAGCCGCCAGTTGCGCGACCGCCTGACCCGCGAAACCCAGCACAACGTCGCCCTGAAGGTCGAGGACACCGCCGACGCGGACAAGTTCAAGGTCAGCGGCCGCGGCGAACTGCACCTGTCGATCCTGATCGAGACCATGCGCCGCGAGGGCTACGAGCTGGCCGTCTCCCGCCCGGAAGTGATCATCAAGCCGATCGACGGCGTGCTGTCCGAGCCGTACGAGTCGCTGGTGGTCGACCTCGACGAGCAGTACCAGGGCGGCGTCATGGGCCGGCTGGGCGAGCGCAAGGCGCTGCTGCAGAACATGGAGCCGGACGGCAAGGGCCGCGTGCGCATGGACTACATCATCCCGGCGCGCGGACTGATCGGCTTCCAGACCGAGTTCAGGACGCTGACCGCCGGCACCGGCCTGCTGTTCCACGTGTTCGACCATTACGCGCCCAAGACCGAGGGCACCATCGGCCAGCGCCAGAACGGCGTCCTGATCTCGAACGCGACCGGCAGCTCGCCGGCCTATGCGCAGATCGCGATGCAGGAGCGCGGCCGGCTGCTGATCGAGCCGGGCGAGGAGATCTACGAAGGCCAGGTCATCGGGATCCACAGCAAGGACAACGACCTCACGGTGAATGCCCTGCGCGGCAAGCAGCTCACCAACTTCCGCGCCGCCGGCAAGGACGACGACGAAGGGTTGATCCCGCCGATCCGGTTCTCGCTGGAGCAGTCGCTGGAGTTCATCGACGACGACGAACTGGTCGAGGTCACGCCCAAGCAGATCCGCATCCGCAAGAAGATGCGCACCGAGGTCGACCGCAAGCGGGCCAGCCGCTCCGCCTGACCCCGCGCCGCCCGGCGCCGGGGCGGTCATCCCGTTTCCCGAGCGCCCGACGACGCGGGTCGCGCTGCCGCGCCGTCAGGCGGTGATGCAGCCGCGCTTGCGCACGATCAGCATCGCGATCTCCAGCGCCTGCTCGTAGTTGAGGCGGGGGTCGACGGTGGTGCGGTAGGCGCGCTGCAGGTCGATCTCGGTCAGCTCGCGGGCGCCGCCCAGGCACTCGGTGACGTTCTCGCCGGTCAGCTCCAGGTGCACGCCGCCCAGCCGGGTACCGGCGGCCGCGTGCAGGTCGAAGGCCTGTTCCAGCTCGCTGCGGATGGTGTCGAAGCGGCGGGTCTTGTAACCGTTGCTGGTCGCCTCGGTGTTGCCATGCATCGCGTCGCAGATCCACAGCACGCGGCGGCCCTCGCGCTTCACCGCCTCCAGCAGCGGCGGCAGCCTGCGCGCGATCTCGTGCGCGCCCATGCGATGGATCAGGCCGAGCCTGCCGGGCTGGTCATGGGGATTGAGCACGTCGATCAGGCGCAGCAGGTCGTCGGCGCTCGTCGACGGCCCGATCTTCACCGCCACCGGGTTGCGGATGCCGCGGAAATACTCGGCGTGGGCCCCGCCCAGCGCGGCAGTGCGCATCCCGATCCACGGGAAGTGCGTGCTGAGGTTGAACCAGCCGTCGGCGCGCGGCACCTGGCGCGTCTGCGCTTCCTCGTAGGGCAGCAGCAACGCCTCGTGCGAGGTGAAGAAGTCCACCCGGTCGAGACTGTGGATCTGGCGGCCGGCCAGCGTCTCCATGAAGCGCACGGCATCACCGATGCCCGCCACCATCTTCTGGTATTCGTCCGCCAGCGGCGATTGCTCCACCCAGCCCAGGCCCCAGTACTCCGGGTGGTGCAGGTCGGCGAAGCCGCCGTCGATCAGCGCGCGCACGAAGTTCATCGTCATCGCCGAACGCGCGTGCGCCTTGATCATGCGCGAAGGGTCGGGCGTGCGCGCCTGCGCGGTGAACTCGGGTCCATTCACCATGTCGCCGCGGTAGGACGGCAAGGTGATGCCGTCGCGGCTTTCCGTGTCGGCGGAGCGCGGCTTGGCGTACTGCCCCGCGAAACGCCCCACCCGCACCACCGGCAGCTTGAGGCCGTGCACCAGCACCAGGCTCATCTGCAGCAGCACCTTGAGCCGGTTGGAGATCACGTCCGAACGGCATTCGGCGAAGGTCTCCGCGCAGTCGCCACCCTGCAGCAGGAAGCGCCTGCCCTCCTGCGCCTCGGCCAGCTGCTGCTGCAGCGACAGGATCTCGCGCGAGGTCACCAGCGGCGGCAGCGCGCGCAGCTCCTCCTGGGCCGCGGCCAGGGCGCCGGCATCGGGATAGACCGGAAGCTGGGTCGCCGGCTTGTCGCGCCAGGTGGCCGGGCTCCAGGCGTCCTCATGCCGGGCGGGAATGGCGGCGATGGCGTTGATCGGGGGCATCCGGGACTTGGGCAGCAGCGTGTTGCATTGCATCATCGTGGCGCGACCGCCACACCGCAAGCGTCAGCGATGGAAGCGCTGCTTCCCGCGCCGGCGGAACCCCGCATACAGCGCGGCGAGCCCCAACGTCGCGAACCACGCCAGGCTCCACATCGGCATGCTCAGGCCAAGGAACTGCCAGTCGATGTTGGCGCAGTCGCCGGTGGCCAGCAGCACCTTGCGCACCACCCCCAGCCACGTGTTCTGCTCGACCAGGAAGTTCCAGCCGGGCGAGCACGTGGGCATCTCCGGCGGATGCAGCTGCACCCAGGTGTGGCGACCGGCGATCCCGGCGCCCACCGCGGCCGCGACCAGCGCCAGCACGCCCCAGGCCCTGCGCGCGCCCGCGCCGCGCGGGTTGTGCAGGGCGCCCAGCAGGAAGACGACGCCCAGCGCGGCGAACGCGATGCGCTGGAAGATGCAGAAGGGGCACGGCTGGATGCCCATCTTGAACTGCACGAAGAGCGCATACAGCAGCAGCGCCGCGCAGATCGCGAAACCCAGCAGGAACTGTTGGCGGAACGACCAGCGGAACGGGTTCATGCGCGCATCCGGGGAATCTCGTGCGTGATTATCCTCCAGCGACCCCTGAAACGAAAAACCCCGGGAGTCCCGGGGCTTTTCAACACGCTGGCGCGGTGCGCTTACTCGCTCGCCTGCGGGCGATCCACCAGCTCGACGTACGCCATCGGCGCGTTGTCGCCGGCGCGGAAGCCGCACTTGAGGACGCGCAGGTAGCCACCCGGGCGGCTGGCATAGCGCGGGCCGTGCACGGTGAACAGGGTACCCACGGCTTCCTTGTCGCGCAGGCGCGAGAAGGCCAGCCGGCGGTTGGCGACGCTGTCGACCTTGGCCAGGGTGATCAGCGGCTCGGCGACGCGGCGCAGTTCCTTGGCCTTGGGCAGGGTGGTGCGAATGAGCTCGTGCTTGAACAGCGAGGCGGCCATGTTGGTGAACATGGCGCTGCGGTGGGCACTGGTGCGGTTGAACTTGCGACCGGCTTTCTGGTGGCGCATGGCGATGGTTCCTAGATGAAGGTTGGGACTTTGCGGATCGTTGTCGCCATCAATGGCGTTGCTGCCTGGACTGCGCTGGTCCGAACCGGCCATCCTTGACCGGTCAAGCCGCGAACTTGGGTTCGTCGGCGAAAAGCTGAATCAAGAGCAAGAACTGGAGCGCGAGCCGCGGCTTGCGCCGCGTTTGCACCCCCGGCCCGGCGCAGCGCGCCGGACGTTCGCGAACGCCAGCCGTTGCCTGAGGGCAACGGCTCAGCGGCGTTCACTCACCCCATCATGCCGTGGCTGGCGACGCCGGCCGGCGGCCAGTTCTCCAGCTTCATGCCGAGCGACAGGCCGCGCTGGGCGAGGACTTCCTTGATCTCGGTGAGCGACTTCTTGCCCAGGTTCGGGGTCTTGAGCAGCTCGACTTCGGTCTTCTGGATCAGGTCGCCGATGTAGTAGATGCTCTCGGCCTGAGGCAGTTGGCCGAACGCACGGTCAGCTCGAGGTCGTCGATCGGGCGCAGCAGCACCGGATCCACGCCACCCGCCTGCGGCTTGGCCGCACCGCGCTCGCGGTGGGTGAAGTCCCCGAACACCGACAGCTGGTCGGTGAGGATGTCGGCGGCGGCGCGCACGGCTTCCTCGGCGTCGATCGTGCCGTTGGTCTCGATGTCCAGGACCAGCTTGTCGAGGTCGGTGCGCTGCTCGACGCGCGCGGCTTCCACCGCGTAGGCGACGCGGCGCACCGGCGAGAACGAGGCGTCCAGCATCAGCTTGCCGATCGCACGGGTTTCCTCGTCCGGACGGCGGCGGGCGGCGGCCGGCTGGTAGCCGAAGCCGCGGCTGATGGTCAGGCGCATGTTCAGCGCCACGTCCTTGGTCAGGTTGGCGATCACGTGGTCGGGGTTGAGCACCTCGACGTTGTGGCTGGTCTTGATGTCGCCGGCGGTGACGATGCCCGGGCCCTGCTTCTTCAGCTCCAGGGTGTCGGACTCGCCGCTGTGCATGCGGATCGCGACGTCCTTGAGGTTGAGCAGGACCTCGAGCACGTCCTCCTGCAGGCCTTCGACCGTGGTGTACTCGTGCAGCACGCCGTCGATCTCGACCTCGGTGATGGCGAAGCCGGGGATCGAGGACAGCAGCACGCGACGCAGGGCATTGCCCAGCGTGTGGCCGTAGCCGCGCTCCAGCGGCTCGATCACGACCTTCGCGCGATTGTCGGCAATGCGCTCGATCTGCGGTCCGCGGGGACGCAGCACTTGGTTGGCGGTAACCGTCATTCGTGGTGTCTCCTGCAGGCCCGCGCGCTGGACGCACGGGCCGGTGATGGGCTTACTTCGAGTACAGCTCGACGATCAGCGCTTCGTTGATGTCGGCCGACAGGTCGCCGCGATCCGGCACGGCCTTGAACACGCCGGCGAACTTGTTGCTGTCGACCTCGACCCACGACGGCGACAGGCCCATCTGCTCGGCGACCGTCAGCGACTCCTTGACCCGGAGCTGCTTCTGCGCCTTCTCGGACAGGGCGATCGCATCGCCGGCCTTGACCGCGTACGACGGCAGGTTGACCGGCTTGCCGTTCACGGTCACGCCGCGGTGGCTGACCAGCTGGCGCGCGGCCGGGCGGGTGACGGCGAAGCCCATGCGGTAGACGACGTTGTCCAGGCGGGTTTCCAGCATCTGCAGCAGGTTCTCGCCGGTGTTGCCCTTCTTGGTCGCGGCCTTCTTGTAGTAGTTGCGGAACTGGCGCTCCAGCAGGCCGTAGATGCGCTTGACCTTCTGCTTCTCGCGCAGCTGGGTGGCGTAGTCGGACAGCTTGCCCTTGCGGGTCATGGTGGCGCCGTGCTGGCCGGGCTTCTGCTCCAGCTTGCACTTGGAATCGAGCGCGCGCGCCGGCGACTTCAGACCAAGGTCGGCGCCTTCGCGGCGGGCGAGCTTACAGGTGGGACCGATATAACGAGCCATTTTCTTCTGCTCCCCGGCGTCAGACGCGACGCTTCTTCGGCGGACGGCACCCGTTGTGCGGGATCGGCGTCACGTCGATGATGTTGATGATCTTGTAGCCGACGTTGTTCAGCGAACGAACGGCGGACTCACGCCCCGGGCCCGGGCCCTTGATGCGCACTTCCAGCGACTTCACGCCATAGTCGAGCGCGGCCTTGCCGGCCTTCTCGGCGGCGACCTGCGCGGCGAACGGGGTCGACTTGCGCGAACCGCGGAAACCCGCGCCGCCGGAGGTCGCCCAGCTCAGCGCGTTGCCCTGGCGGTCGGTGATGGTGACGATCGTGTTGTTGAAGGACGCGTGCACGTGGGCGATGCCGTCGGTGACGACGCGCTTGATCTTCTTCTTGGTGGTCTTTGCTGCCGGCTTGGCCATGTCTGTTCCTTATTTCCTGATGGCCTTGCGCGGGCCCTTGCGGGTGCGCGCATTGGTCCGGGTGCGCTGGCCGCGCAGCGGCAGGCCGCGGCGATGGCGCAGGCCGCGGTAGCAGCTCAGGTCCATCAGGCGCTTGATCGCCATGCCGATCTCGCGGCGCAGGTCGCCCTCGACCACGTGCTTGCCGACTTCCGAACGCAGGCGCTCGACTTCCGGCTCCGACAGGTCGCGGATCTTGGTGGAGGACTCCACGCCGGCCGCTTCGCAGACCTGCTTGGAACGGGTACGGCCGATGCCGTAGATGCTTTGCAACCCGACCCAGACATGCTTCTGGGCAGGCAGGTTGACGCCAGCGATACGCGCCATGAGGCGATCTCCGATACGAAATGGCACCGAATCTGGCGATCCGGCGCGGTGAACACGAAATTTTAGCAGTTTTCCGGTCTGTCAGGAAGCCCCTGCCCGCAGGCAGTGGCCCGGCATGGGGAGTGTGCCCATGCTCCGGCGACGGCCCCGGACTGGCAGCGGCACGGCTTTCGCCCTGCCCTGCCCCCGCGCTACTCCAGCGCGGGGATCGGTCCGGAACCACCTGCACCCGGAAACGCCATGCAGGTCGCCCATTTGCCGTGCGGACGCATTGGTTCCGCGCCGGCGATCGAAACGGTCCTCCCGGCGGGCCGGGAGGCCAAGCGTCAGCGCGTGCGCGCCCCGCCCTTGAGGTTTGCCTTCTTCAGCAGGCTCTCGTACTGGTGCGACATCAGGTGCGCCTGGATCTGCGCGATGAAGTCCATCACCACCACCACCACGATCAGCAGCGAGGTGCCGCCGAAGTAGAACGAGGTGCCCAGCTCGGTACGCATCACCTCGGGCAGCAGGCACACCAGCACCAGGTAGGCCGAACCAGCCGCGGTGAGGCGCGTCAGCACGCCGTCGATGTACTCCCCGGTCGCCTTGCCGGGGCGGATGCCCGGGATCAGCGCGCCCGACTTCTTGAGGTTGTCGGCAGTTTCCTGCGAGTTGAACACCAGCGCGGTGTAGAAGAACGCGAACCCGGCGATCAGCGCGGCCAGCAGCACCATGTACAGCGGCTCGCCCGGGGCCAGCATCTGGCTCACCTTCTGCAGCCAGACCGTGCCGGAACTGCCCGACTGGCCGAACCAGGTCGATGCGGTGGCCGGGAACATGATGATCGAGCTGGCGAAGATCGGCGGGATCACGCCGGCCATGTTGAGCTTGAGCGGCAGGAACGAGCTCTGGTTCATGTAGGCGCCGCGGCCGCCCTGGCGGCGCGCGTAGTTCACCGTGATCCGGCGCTGCCCCTTCTCGACGAAGATCACGAACCAGGTCACCGCCAGCACGATCGCCAGGATCAGGAACACCACGATCCACTGCATGTCGCCGCTGTTGGCCTGCTGCAGGGTGTTGAGCACCGCGCCCGGCAGGCCGGCGACGATACCGGCGAAGATGATCAGCGAAACGCCGTTGCCGATGCCGCGCTCGGTTACCTGCTCGCCCAGCCACATCAGGAACATGGTGCCCGCGGTCAGCGAAACCACCGCGGTCAGCACGAAGCCCAGGCCGGGGTTGTACACCACCGGGATGCCGCCACCCGCGCCCTGGTTCTGCAGCGCGATGGCGATGCCGGCGGCCTGGAACACCGCCAGGAACACCGCGCCGATGCGCGAGTACTGGGTGATCTTGCGCCGGCCGGACTCGCCTTCCTTCTGCAGCGCCTTCAGGCTGGGCAGGATCTGCACCATCAGCTGCATCACGATCGACGCCGAGATGTACGGCATCACGTTCAGCGCGAACAGGCTGAATCGCTCCAGCGCGCCGCCCGAGAACATGTTGAACATGTCCACGATGCCCGTCTGGCCCTGCATGAACTGCACCATCGCGTCCGGGTTGACGCCCGGCACCGGGATGAAGCAGCCGATGCGGTAGACGATCAGCGCGCCCACGACGAACATCAGGCGCTGGCGCAGTTCGGTGAACTTGCCAGCGCCCGCCAGACCCGACAACGCTCCCGCGTTTCGCGACATCCGCTTACTCCGCCAGCGCGCCGCCGGCGGCCTCGATCGCGGCCTTGGCGCCTGCGGTCGCGGCGATGCCCTTCAGCGTGAACGCCTTGGTGACCTCGCCCTTGGCGACGACCTTGGCGCGCTTGGCGGTGCTGGGCACCAGCTTGGCGGCGCGCAGGGCGGCGAAGTCGATCTCGCCGGCCGGCAGCGAATCCAGCTTGTACAGCATCACCTCGGCGACGTCCTTGGCCATCTTCGAGTGGAAGCCGATCTTGGGGAGGCGCATGTACATCGGCATCTGGCCGCCTTCGAACCCGGCCTTGATCTTGCCCTTGCCGGAGCGCGCGAACGAACCCTTGTGGCCGCGGCCGGCGGTCTTGCCGAGGCCGGAACCGATGCCGCGACCGACGCGGGTGCGCTCCTTGCGGGCGCCGTCAGCGGGCTTGAGCGTATTGAGCTTCATGTCTTATTCCTCGACCTGGACCAGGTAGTGGACCTTGTTGATCAGGCCACGGACCTGCGGGCTGTCCTTGAGTTCACGCACGTCATTGAGCTTGTTCAAGCCCAGCGCGCGTACCGACAGGCGGTGCTTGGCCTGCGAACCGCGCAGGCCCTTGACCAGGCGCACCTTGACGGTGCCGCCGTTGTTGGCCTCGTTCTTAGCCATGGACCAGGTCCTCCAGCTTCTTGCCGCGCTTGGCCGCGATCTTGGCCGGCGAGTGCATCGACTCCAGGCCCTTGACCGTGGCGCGGACCAGGTTGATCGGGTTGCGCGAGCCGACCGCCTTGGCCAGCACGTCCTTCACGCCGACCGCTTCCAGCACGGCGCGCATCGCGCCGCCGGCGATCACGCCGGTACCCTCGGAGGCGGGCTGCATGAACACGCGCGCGGCGCCGTGACCGGCCTTCACCTGATGGAACAGGGTGCCGTTGTTGAGCTCGACGTTGCTCATGTTCTTGCGCGCGTACTCCATCGACTTCTGGATGGCGACCGGCACTTCGCGCGCCTTGCCATAGCCGAAGCCGACCTTGCCGGCGCCGTCGCCCACCACCGTCAACGCGGTGAAGGTGAACTGGCGGCCGCCCTTGACGGTCTTGCTGACGCGATTGACGGCGATCAGCTTCTCGATCATGCCGTCATCGACTTTTTCCTCGCGGGGACCGCGATCGCGGCCGCGGGATTCGCGTTGTTCTGCCATTTCGATGTCTCGTGTTGGATTGGGGATTTGCGGCATCGCCGCTTATGGTTGTGGTGTACCGCGGGTGCCCCGCCAACGCCGCAACCGGCGGTGGCGCCCGATGCAGCCCGCATCGGCAGGTGGAGCGCGGCGCCGCGGGAGGCCCGGGCGCCGGTAGATCAGAACTGCAGGCCGCCTTCGCGCGCGGCTTCGGCCAGCGCCTTGATGCGGCCGTGGTAGCGGTAGCCCGAGCGGTCGAAGGCGACCTTCTCGACGCCGGCGGCCTTGGCACGCTCGGCGATCAGCTTGCCGACCTTGGTCGCGGCTTCGGTGTTCTTGCCGCTCTTCAGGCCATCACGCACGTTGGACTCGACGGTCGCGGCCGAAGCCAGGACCTTGGCACCATCGGCGGTGAACAGCTGGGCGTACAGGTGCTGCCCGGTGCGCAGCACCGACAGGCGCGGCACGCCGAGCTCGCGGATGCGGGCGCGGGTCGACTTGGCGCGGCGCAGGCGGGCGATCTTCTTTTCCATGGTTCTCTTCTCCGAAAGCTGAAAGCGCGTTGTCCCGGGGGATTACGCTTTCTTGGCTTCCTTGCGGATGACGGTCTCGTCGGAATACTTCACGCCCTTGCCCTTGTACGGCTCCGGCGGGCGGTAGCCACGGATCTTGGCGGCCACTTCACCGACCAGCTGCTTGTCGGCGCCGGCGACCACGATCTCGGTCTGGGTCGGCGTGGTGATGGTGATGCCTTCCGGGGCCGGGAACACGATCGGGTGCGAATACCCCAGCTGCAGGTTCAGCTCCTTGCCCTGGGCGGCGGCGCGGTAACCCACGCCCACCAGCTCGAGCTTGCGCTCGAAACCGTTGCTGACGCCGTGCACCATGTTGGCGACGATCGCGCGCAGGGTGCCGGTCAGCGGCACGAGGGCCGGATCGTTGGCCGACAGCAACGCGTTGCCGTCTTCGATGCTGACTTCGATGCCAGCCGGCTTGGCCACGCTCAGGGTGCCCTTCGGGCCCTTGACGCTGATGCTTTCCGGCTGGACGTTGAGCTCGACGCCCTTGGTGATGGCGACGGGCTTCTTGGCGACTCGGGACATGCTCGTTACTCCCTTAGGCCACGATGCACAGGACTTCGCCACCGACGCCCTGCTGGCGCGCCTGGGTGTCGGTCATGATGCCCTTGGAGGTGGAGATGATCGCGATGCCCAGGCCGTTGAGGACCTTCGGCAGCGCGTCCTTGCCGCGGTAGTGGCGCAGGCCCGAGCGCGACACGCGCTTCAGGGTCTCGATCACCGGCTTGCCCTCGTAGTACTTCAGGGCGATCTCGAGCTCGGCCTTGGCGCCGTTCTCGGTGACCCGGGCGTCGGCGATGAAGCCTTCGTCCTTGAGGACGCCGGCAATCGCGACCTTGGTCTTGGAGGACGGCATCTTCACCGTCGGCTTGCCAACCGCGGCCGCATTCTTGATGCGGACCAGCATGTCGGCGATGGGATCAGTCATGCTCATGGGAAGGTTCCTGTGAGTAGCACCGATATCCGCTTTCGCGAAAATCTGTCTGGATTGGGGACGCCGGTTCGCGGCGGCCGTTGCGGCCGAAGGCCCGCATCACTGCGGGCCCCTGGCATTCCCGGCTGTTCAGGGCGGGGAGCCGCCCATCATAGCAGAGTCTTGCTGCCAACGCTTGCGCGTTACCAGCTGGCCTTGCGCAGGCCGGGAACGTCGCCGTTCATCGTCGCCTTGCGCAGCGCGTTGCGGCCGAGGCCGAACTTGCTGTAGACCGCGCGCGGACGGCCGGTGAGGGCGCAGCGGGTGGTCTGGCGGGACGGCGAGGAATCGCGCGGAAGCTTCTGCAGCTTTGTCGCCGCGTCCATCTTCTCCTCGTAGGACGCGTCCTGGCTGGAGATGATCTTCTTCAGCGCCTCGCGCTTGCCGGCGTGCTGCTTGGCCAGCTTGGCGCGCTTGGCCTCGCGGTTGATCATGGAAGTCTTGGCCATGGGCTCTCTCAGTTCCGGAACGGGAAGCGGAAGGCCTCGAGCAGGGCCTTGGCCTCCGCGTCGGTCTTCGCCGTGGTGGTGATCGCGATGTCCATGCCGCGCATGGCGTCGACCTGGTCGAAATCGATCTCCGGGAAGATGATCTGTTCCTTGACGCCCATGTTGTAGTTGCCGCGGCCGTCGAACGAACGCCCCGACACGCCGCGGAAGTCACGCACGCGCGGCAGCGAGATGTTGATCAGGCGGTCGAGGAACTCGTACATCTTGGCCCGGCGCAGGGTGACCTTGGCGCCGATCGGCCAGCCGTCGCGGATCTTGAACGAGGCGACCGAAACCCGCGACTTGGTGACCTGCGGCTTCTGGCCGGCGATCTTGGCCATGTCGGCCACCGCGTTCTCCAGCACCTTCTTGTTGGTCGCCGCCTCGCCCACGCCCATGTTCAGCGTGATCTTGGTCAGCCTGGGGACCTGCATCGGATTGGAGTAGCCGAACTGCTTCATCAGCTTCGGCACCACTTCATCCTTGTAGTACTTCTCGAGTCGGGTGTTCATCAGATGGCCTCGCCGCTGGAGCGGAACACGCGCATGCGCTGTCCATTCTCCAGCACCTTGGTGGCAACGCGCTCGCCCTTGCCCGTCGCCGGGTTGAGCAGCATCACGTTGGAAATGTGGATCGACGCCTCGCGCTCGATCACGCCGCCGGGCTGGCCGGCCTGCGGATTGGCCTTGGTGTGGCGCTTGACCAGGTTCAGGTTGGAGACGTACACGCGCTCGCCATCGACGCGCAGCACTTCGCCGGTCTGTCCCTTGATCTTCTTGTTGCCGGTGGTGACGATCACTTGATCGCCCTTGCGGATACGGTTCATGTTCTTCCTTCCTCCGCTCAGAGCACTTCGGGCGCGAGCGAGACGATCTTCATGAACTTCTCGGTCCGCAGCTCGCGGGTCACGGGCCCGAAGATGCGGGTGCCGATCGGCTCATGCTTGTTGTTGAGCAGCACGGCGGCGTTGCCGTCGAAGCGGATCAGCGAGCCGTCCGGACGGCGCACGCCCTTGCGGGTACGCACCACCACGGCGTCGTAGACGTCGCCCTTCTTGACCTTGCCGCGCGGGATCGCATCCTTCACGGTGACCTTGATGATGTCGCCGATCGCGGCGTAACGGCGCTTGGAGCCGCCGAGCACCTTGATGCACATCACTTCCTTGGCACCGGAGTTGTCGGCCACGTCGAGGTAGCTTTGCATCTGGATCATGGTTCAGCCTCCTCTTACTCGGCCGCGCGGCTGACGATCTCAACCACGCTCCAGTTCTTGGTCTTGGACATCGGGGCAACTTCCTTCACGCGGACGACGTCGCCCTCGTTGCAGGAGTTGTCGGCATCGTGCGCGTGGAGCTTGGTCGAGCGGCGGATGTACTTGCCGTACAGCGCGTGCTTGACCTGGCGTTCCACCAGGACGGTCACGGTCTTGTCCATCTTGTTGCTGACCACGCGTCCTTCGACCGTGCGCAGCGCCTTCTCTGTATTGTTGTCGGTCATGGCGTGATCCTTACTTCTTCTCGCCCAGGAGCGTGTTCGCCCGGGCAATCTCGCGGCGCACGCGACGCGCCTCGTGGGTCTTGGCCAGCTGGCCGGTGGCCTGCTGCATGCGCAGGGCGAACTGCTCCTTGTGCAGCTCGACCAGGTGGGCCTGCAGCTCTTCGGCCGACTTTTCACGCATCTGCTTGAGGTCCATCAGCGCACCGTCCGGGTCACGAATTGGGTGGTGACCGAGAGCTTGGCAGCCGCCAGGCGGAAGGCCTCGCGGGCCATCTCCTCGCTGACGCCCTCGATCTCGTAGATCACGCGGCCGGGCTGGATCTGGGCGACCCAGTACTCGACGTTGCCCTTGCCCTTGCCCATGCGGACCTCGATGGGCTTCTTGGTGATGGGCTTGTCGGGGAACACGCGGATCCACATCTTCCCGCCACGCTTGACGTAGCGGCTGATGGAACGGCGGCCGGCCTCGATCTGGCGGGCGGTGATCTGCCCGTGCACGTTGGCCTTCAGGCCGAACTCGCCGAAGCTGACGGCGTTGCCGCTCCAGGCCAGGCCGTCGTTGCGGCCCTTGTGCATCTTGCGATACTTGGTTCGCTTTGGTTGCAACATGGTCGGTTACCTCGATTCGCGCGGCTGGCGCTCACGACGCTCGCGGCGGTCGCCACGATCGCCACGCGGGCTGTCGTCCTGCTTCTCCTGGCCGACCTGGGCGAAATCGAAGATCTCGCCCTTGTACACCCAGGCCTTGATGCCGATGATCCCGTAGGTGGTACGGGCTTCGGCGAAGCCGTAGTCGATGTCCGCTCGCAGGGTATGCAGCGGCACGCGGCCTTCGCGGTACCACTCCGAGCGCGCGATCTCGGCGCCGTTGAGGCGGCCGGACACGTGGACCTTGATGCCCAGCGCGCCCAGGCGCATCGCGTTGCCGACGGCGCGCTTCATGGCGCGGCGGAACATGATGCGACGCTCCAGCTGCTGCGCGATCGACTCGGCGACCAGCTGCGCGTCGAGCTCCGGCTTACGCACTTCGGTCACGTTGATGTGCGCCGGGACGCCCATCATCTTGCTGACCTGCTGGCGCAGCTTCTCGATGTCCTCGCCACGCTTGCCGATCACCACGCCCGGACGGGCCGTGTGGATGGTCACGCGGGCGTTGTTGGCCGGGCGCTCGATGAAGATCTTCGACACGCCGGCCTGCGCCAGCTTCTTGCGAAGCATGTCGCGGACCTTGAGGTCGGCAACCAGGTACTCGCCGTACTGCTTCTTGCCGGCGTACCACTTGGAATTCCAGTCCTTGGAGATCCCCAGGCGAATGCCGGTCGGATGAACTTTATGACCCATAGTCTGACTCCGCCTTTACTTGCCCGCGCCCACGACCACGGTGATGTGGCTGGTGCGCTTGAGGATGCGGGTGCCGCGGCCCTTGGCCCTGGCCATGAAACGCTTCAGCGTCGGGCCCTCGTCCACCATGATGGTGGTGACCTTGAGCTCGTCGATGTCGGCGCCCTGGTTGTTCTCCGCGTTGGCGATGGCGGACTCGACGACCTTGCGGATCATCGCGGCGGCCTTCTTGTCGGAGAACTTCAGCAGGTTCACGGCGCGCTCGGCGGTCAGGCCGCGGACCTGGTCGGCGACCAGGCGGGCCTTCTGCGGCGAGATGCGCGCGCTGCGCAGGATGGCTTTCGCCTCGTTGGTGTTGGACATGGCCATCTCCTTATCGGCTCTTCTTGTCCGCCACGTGACCCTTGAAGGTCCGGGTCAGGGCGAACTCGCCGAGCTTGTGGCCAACCATGTTCTCGTTGACCAGCACGGGGATGTGGTTGCGGCCGTTGTGGACCGCGATGGTGAAGCCAACCATCTCCGGCAGCACCATCGAGCGACGGGACCAGGTCTTGATCGGCTTCTTGTTGTTGGCCGCCGCTTCCACCTTCTTGAGCAGGTGGTGGTCGACGAACGGGCCCTTCTTGAGTGAACGTGCCATGGCCGTTTAGCTCCTGCGGTCGCGCACGATGAAGTGCTGCGTACGCTTGTTGTGGCGGGTCTTGTAACCCTTGGTCGGGACGCCCCAGGGGGTGACCGGATGCGGGTTGCCCTGCCCGGCCTTGCCCTCACCACCGCCGTGCGGATGGTCCACCGGGTTCATCGCGGCGCCGCGGACGGTCGGCTTGATGCCGCGCCAGCGCTTGGCACCGGCCTTGCCGAGCTTCTGCAGGTTGTGCTCGACGTTGCCAACCTCGCCGATGGTCGCGCGGCACTCGGCCGGGACCTTGCGCATCTCGCCCGAACGCAGGCGCAGCGTGGCGTAGCCCTGGTCGCGGGCGACCAGCTGCACGCCGGCGCCGGCGGCGCGGGCCAGCTGGGCACCCTTGCCCGGCTTCATCTCGATGCAGTGCACGGTGGAGCCGACCGGGATGTTGGTCAGCGGCAGCGTGTTGCCGGTGCGGATGGGCGCATCGCGGCCGGCGATCACCTGGTCACCGGTCTTCAGCCCCTTCGGAGCGATGATGTAGCGACGCTCGCCGTCGACGTACACCAGCAGCGCGATGTGGGCGGTGCGGTTCGGGTCGTACTCGATCCGCTCCACGCGGGCAGGGATGCCCTCCTTGTTGCGCTTGAAATCGATGATGCGGTAGTGCTGCTTGTGGCCACCACCGATGTGGCGGGTGGTGATCCGGCCGTGGTGGTTACGGCCACCGGTCTTGCTCTTCTTCTCGACCAGCGCGGCGTGCGGGGCACCCTTGTGCAGGTCGGGATGGACCACGCGGACCGCGTTGCGGCGGCCGGGGGTGGTGGGCTTGAAAGTCATCAAAGGCATGGATCGATCCTCAGGCCGTGGCCATCACGTCGATCGACTGGCCGTCGGCCAGCGTCACGTACGCCTTGCGCCAGTCGGGACGACGGCCCATGCGGAAACGGAAGGCCTTGGACTTGCCCTTCACGTTCACCACGTTGACCGCCTCGACCTTGACGTCGAAGACCTTCTCGACGGCGGCCTTGATGTCGGCCTTGGTCGCGGTCGTCGCCACTTCGAAGACGTATTGGTTGGAGACTTCCTGCAGGCGCGCGGTCTTCTCGGACACGCGCGGCGCACGGATCACGTTGTAGAGCTTGGCGTCGTTCATGCCAGCCACTCCTCGATCTTCTTGACCGCATCGGCGGTAATCACCACCGAGTCGGCGCCGACCAGCGACACCGGATCCAGGCCCTGGACGTCACGGACCTCGACGTAGGGCAGGTTGCGGGCCGACAGGTACAGGTTTTCGGACGCGTCCTCGGTCACCAGCAGCGGGCGGCGCCCGCAGCCGAGCTCCTTCAGGCGCGCGACCATGGCGGAGGTCTTCGGCGCGTCGGCGTCCAGGCTTTCGACCACGGTCAGGCGGCCCTGGCGGTTGAGCTCGGACAGGATCGCCGAGACCGCGGCGCGGTACATCTTGCGGTTGACCTTCTGCTCGAAGCTGCGCGGCTTGGCGGCGAAGGTGACGCCACCGCCGGTGAAGATCGGCGCGGTCAGCGCACCGTGGCGCGCACCGCCGCCCTTCTGCTTCTTGGACTTCTTGGTGGTGCCGGCGACTTCCGAACGGGTCTTCTGGGCCTTGGTGCCGGCACGGCCGGCGTTGCGGTAGGCAACCACGACCTGGTGGACCAGGTCCTGGTTGAACTCGCGCCCGAAGATCTCATCGGAGACCGACACGGTCTTGCTGCTGTTGTTGACGGCCAGTTCCATCGTCATGCTCCCTTGCTCGTCGGGCGGACGACCACGTCACCACCCGGCGCACCCGGCACCGCGCCGCGGACCGCGATCAGGCCACGCTCGGCGTCGACCTTCACGATCTCCAGGCCCTGGGTGCTCTGGCGGACGGCACCCATGTGGCCCGCCATCTTCTTGCCCGGGAACACGCGGCCCGGCGTCTGGCGCTGGCCCAGCGAACCCGGCGAACGGTGCGACAGCGAGTTGCCGTGCGTCGCATCGCCCATGGTGAAGTTCCAGCGCTTGATCGTGCCCTGGAAGCCCTTGCCCTTGGTCACGCCCTGGACGTCGACCACCTGGCCGACCTCGAAGATGTCGGCGCGGATCTCGTTGCCGAGCTCGAACTCGCCGATCTTCTCGTCCTCGACCCGGAACTCCCACAGGCCACGGCCGGCTTCGACCTTGGCCTTGGCCAGGTGCCCGGACTGCGGCTTGTTGAGCAGCGAGGCGCGGCGCACGCCGGCAGTCACCTGGACCGCGGAGTAGCCGTCGGTCTCGACGGTCTTGATCTGGGTAATGCGGTTGGGGGTGGCTTCGATCAGCGTCACCGGGATGGACTTGCCGTCCTCGGTGAAGTACCGGCTCATGCCAGCCTTGCGGCCGACGATGCCCAACGAGTGCTTCTTCGTCGTCATGGCCCGGGCCCTCAGGTCAGCTTGATCTGGACGTCGACGCCAGCCGCGAGCTCGAGCTTCATCAGCGCGTCCACGGTCTTGTCGTTGGGGTCGACGATGTCGAGCACGCGCTTGTGCGTGCGGGTCTCGTACTGGTCACGCGCGTCCTTGTCGACGTGCGGGGAGACGAGGATGGTGTAGCGCTCGATCTTGGTCGGCAGCGGGATCGGGCCGCGCACCTGCGCGCCGGTCCGCTTGGCCGTTTCGACGATCTCGCTGGCCGAGCGATCGATCAGACGGTGATCGTACGCCTTGAGCCGAATCCGGATCTTCTGGTCCGCCATGACGGTATTCCCTGGTTAAAGAGCGACGGGTACGGCGGCGTCGTGCGCCGGACCCCGGTGGTCCGCGACCCCTCACGGGGCCACATGTGTACTGCAAAAACTAAGGCAGGCCGGTTGATACCGGCCCGCCCCAGACGGAAACGCGTGAACGCATGCGCCGACCTCGTCCGGGCAGCCCCGGGCGGGCGACACCATGCGACCTGTCCCTGTCTGGCGAATACGAGGTGCGTCCTGCCCCTCATTTCGCTGGTGGCGGCAGGCGACGTGCGCCTGCCGCGGTGGTCGCGCATTCTAACGGGTTTCCGCCGGAATGCGCAACTGGTTCTGGATCCCCGCATTCGCGGGATGGTGCTTGTCGGAACTGGATCCCCGCTTTCGCGGGGATGACGCGCCGGCAAAGGCGCCCGGGCTAGGCCCGGGCGCGCCGGTGCGTCACTTGGTGATCTTCGCCACCACGCCGGCGCCGACGGTCCGACCACCTTCGCGGATCGCGAAGCGCAGGCCCTCGTCCATCGCCACCGGGTTGATCAGCGTGACCACCATCTTCACGTTGTCGCCCGGCATCACCATCTCCACGCCTTCCGGCAGCTGCACCGCACCGGTGATGTCGGTGGTGCGGAAGTAGAACTGCGGACGGTAACCCTTGAAGAACGGGGTGTGACGGCCGCCCTCGTCCTTCGACAGCACGTACACCTCGGCCTCGAACTCGGTGTGCGGCGAGATCGAACCCGGCTTGCACAGCACCTGGCCGCGCTCCACGTCGTCGCGCTTGGTGCCGCGCAGCAGCAGGCCCGCGTTGTCGCCCGCCTGGCCCTGGTCGAGCAGCTTGCGGAACATCTCCACGCCCGTGACCGTGGTCTTCTGGGTCGGGCGGATGCCGACGATCTCGATTTCCTCGCCCACCTTGATGATGCCGCGCTCGATGCGGCCGGTCACCACGGTGCCGCGTCCCGAGATCGAGAACACGTCCTCGACCGGCATCAGGAACGGCTTGTCGATGTCGCGCTCCGGCTCCGGGATCCAGCTGTCCAGCGCATCCACCAGCTTGATGATCGCCGGCACGCCGATCTCGCTCTGGTCGCCTTCCAGCGCCAGGCGCGCCGAACCCGCGATGATCGGGGTGTCGTCGCCCGGGAAGTCGTACTTGGAGAGCAGCTCGCGCACTTCCATCTCGACCAGCTCGAGCAGCTCGGCGTCGTCCACCATGTCGGCCTTGTTCAGGAACACGACGATGTACGGCACGCCGACCTGGCGCGACAGCAGGATGTGCTCGCGCGTCTGCGGCATCGGGCCGTCAGCGGCCGAGCACACCAGGATCGCGCCGTCCATCTGCGCCGCACCGGTGATCATGTTCTTCACGTAGTCGGCGTGGCCCGGGCAGTCGACGTGGGCGTAGTGACGGGTCTCGGATTCGTACTCGACGTGCGCGGTCGAGATCGTGATCCCACGTGCCTTTTCTTCCGGAGCGGCGTCGATCGAGGAGTAATCCTTGAACTCGCCACCGAAACGCTCCGCGCCCACCTTCGTCAGCGCCGCCGTCAGCGTCGTCTTGCCGTGGTCAACGTGACCAATCGTGCCCACGTTCACGTGGGG
>JAEWFT010000045.1 GCA_023388715.1 Pseudomonadota bacterium | reverse complement strand
GGGGCAGACCGCCTTCCGCGCCGCCAGCCGGAGCCCGCAGCAGGTCAGCCAGTTGCGCTACGACGATGCCCGCACCCTGGTCGCCAACGGCATCCTGCCCCGCCATCGCCATCAGGCCACCTACAGTGGCCCGCGCGCGTTTCCCGGCGAGTTCGTGCCGGATCCGCCGCCGCGCTGGCGCTGAGGGGGCGCTTCGCGCCTAAACCAAATCTCCCCCGAAAAGAAGATGGGCCGGAATCCCTTCCGGCCCATCGTGCATCCTTGCGACTTGCTTTCCGTGTGTCAGGCAACAGCCCGCGGCTGGATCAGCACTTGCCGTCCTTGCAGTCCTCGGCCTTGTCCTCGATCTTGTCACCGGCCTTTTCGATGTCCTTACCGGCACCGGCAATGGTGTTGCAGGCGGTCAGGGTGGACATCGAGAACATCGCGAGCAGCAACAGGGTGGTCAAACGCTTCATGGCGGTCTCCTTCGGGGGTGGCGGGCACATCGCCTGACGTGCCGGGTGGGGGCCATTAACCCCATCCACCCGTGAAGCCGACGTCGATGGTGCGCCATTTCCGGCGCAGACGGCTGAACGCGTTCAGTCACGCATCAGGGTGGACTTGCCGAACAGGCTCTCGACCAGGTCCACCGCCAGACGCGCGGTGGCATTGCGCTTGTCCAGCGCCGGGTTCACCTCCACCAGGTCCAGCGAGCCCATGCGCCCGGTGTCGGCCACCATTTCCATGATCAGTTGCGCCTCGCGGTAGTTCACCCCGCCCGGAACGCGGGTGCCGGTGCCCGGCGCGATCGCAGGATCCAGCATGTCGACGTCGAAGCTGACATGCAGGTGGGTGTCGGCGTCGACGCCTTGCAGCGCCTCCTCCATCGTCCGCCGCATGCCGCGCTCGTCGATGTAGCGCATGTCGTAGATGTCCAGCCCGTATTCCTTCACCAGCCGCTTCTCGCCCGGGTCGACCGAGCGGATGCCGATCTGGCGGATCTGCGCGGGGGTGATCGCCGGCGCGTGGCCGCCCAGCTGCACCAGCGGGTCCGGCCCCATCCCGCACAGGCAGGCCACCGGCATGCCGTGCAGGTTGCCGGACGGCGTGATCTCGCGCGTGTTGAAGTCGGCGTGCGCATCGAGCCACAGCACCCGCAGCGCCTTTCCCGTCGCGCGGCAATGCGCGGCCACCGCGGCGATCGAGCCGATCGCAAGGCAATGGTCGCCGCCGAGCATCAGCGGCATCCGCCCCGCGGCCAGCGCCCGCTGGCTGGCGTCGAACACCGCCTGGTTCCACGCGGTGACCTCGGCCAGGTGTCGGTAGCCGTCGACCGGGCCGCTGACGGGATTGCGCGGGCCGTCCACGTCGCCGGTGTCCTCGACCTCGACGCCGCGCCGGGCGATCGCCTCGACCAGGCCGGCCACCCGCAACGCCTCCGGCCCCATCGAGGCGCCACGGCGGGAGGCGCCGATGTCGGTGGGCACGCCGAACACGGACACGGGGAGATGCTTGCGACTCATGGGCTGGACCTGGCTGGGCGACGCGGCGGTTCCACGCATCGCGGTGCGAGTGGTGCCGCTTGTCCGATTCGAACGGACGACCTACCGCTTACAAGGCGGTTGCTCTACCAGCTGAGCTAAAGCGGCGCTGTGGCGATTCTAGCGGTTGCCTACCAACGCCGGAAAATCCGCGCGGTGTCGCTCAGCGCAGGCGGGCGCAATCGAGCGCGCGCGAGCCGGCGATCCGCGCCAGCGCGGGGGCATCGACGGTTGGCGGAAGGCGCGCGTCGAGCCAGGCCTGCATTGGGCCGCCCAGCGGCTCGGCCTGCGCCTGGAAGCCCTTGCTGCCGAGGTCCGCCTGGCGCCTGCGCGCGGCGTCCTCGCTGCCGTAACGGCCCAACGCGATGCCGTTGGCCTCGGGACCCTCGCCCATCACGTACAGGTCGCTGACGCCGGCCGCGCGCAGCCGCTCGGCCATCGCCACTGCGTCCTCGCGCGAGGCGAAGGGCGGCATTGCCACCTTCCAGCCGCGCACCGTGCGCGCAGCAACCTCGCGCGGGGTGGCTTGCACGCCGGCGGCCGCCAGCGCGGCGCGGGCGCGCTCCGTAGCATCCGCATCGGCGAAGGGACCAAAACTCCGGCACACGGGAGCCGCAACGGAGGCGATCGGCGGTGCGACAGCGTCTTCGGCGGCGGCCACCGCGTCCTCACCTTCGACCATCGGCGCGACCGATGCCGCAGACGCCTGCGCGGGCGTCGGTACCGCTTCGTGCAGCAGGCGCAAGGTCGGCGCCTGAGACGCGGCGGCCTGCGCGCGCGCCGGCGGGGCATGCGGGCCGCTTGCCCACCACAGCGCGGCGCCGAGGTTGAGCATGACCAGCATGACGATGGTGGCGCGCAGCAGCATCGCGCCAGTTTATGCGATGCGCAGCGCGTGCCAGCGGGCCAGTCCGCGCAGCACCAGGTCGGGCTGCCACGCATGCGGCGGCAGGCGCTCGCGCAGCGTGGCCGCCCCACCCCCGTGCAGCAGCAGGGCCGGCGCCTCGCCGAGCATCCCGCGCGCCGCATCGAGGCTGCGTTGCACCAGCGCCAGCGCCGCCCCCTCGCAGCCGGACGCCAGCGCGGGTGCCGTGGCATCCGCGAATTCCGCGTAGGCGCCGCCGTCCTCCGGCAGCTGTGCGGCGCGCGCATGCAGCGCCGCGCGCATCAGCTGCGGGGAAGGCGCGATGCGACCGCCCCGGTGGACACCCCCGGCATCCAGCAGGTCGATGGTCAGTGCGGTGCCGACCCCGACCAGTAACGCCGCGCCCTGCCCGGCCTGCGCCAGCAGCGCAAGGAAGCGGTCCACGCCGAGCTGGGCCGGCTGCGCGTAGGCGATCCGCAGCGGCCCCAGCCGCGGCTCGGGCTGCGCGCGATGCAGGCGAACGAAGCGCTGCGCTAGGCCATCCAGCAGGGCGGCGGTGCGCGGCGCGGACACGCTGGCGATGCAGGCCACCTCGCCCTGCGGCAGCCGCGCAAGCCATGCATCGTCGTCGCCATGCGGGACCGCCGCCATCGCGCCGATCGCGCCATCGGCATGCAGCTGCGCGAACTTGACGCGGGTATGGCCCAGGTCGAACAGCCAGGTACTCACGCCCGCACGCTCACGTCGCCGGCGTGCACGCGGCGCTCGGTGCCGGCCGCATCGCGCACGCGCAGGGCGCCGTCGTCGGCGATCCCGAGCGCGGTGGCCTCCCACGCCTCCGCCGCCCCGTGCACGCGCACGGCGCAACCGGCGAGCACGTCGTATTCGCGGTAACGCGGCAGGAAGGCGGAGAGGCCACCGGCATCGAATGCTTCAAGGGCGGGCAGCAGCTGCCCGAGCAGGCCGGCAACGATGGCGTTGCGCGGTGGCAGCGCCGGCGCCAGCGCCGCCAGGTCGGTCCACGGCTGGTCGATCGCCGCGCCGGTCGCCGGCGGCATCCGCACGTTCAACCCGATGCCGATCACCGCGCGCGCCGCGCCGGCGCTCTCGCCTGCCCCTTCGACCAGCACGCCGCCAAGCTTGCGCAGCGCGCCGGCCTCCACCACCACCAGGTCGTTCGGCCACTTCAGTCCGACCCCGGTGAATCCAAGCGCGTGCAGGGCATCGCAGCAGGCGATCCCGGCCACCACGCTCAAGCCCGCCAGTCGGGCCAGCCCGCCGTCGAACCGCCGCGCCAGCGACAGGTACACATGCGCCGCGAGTGGCGAACTCCACGTGCGCCCGCGGCGCCCGCGACCGCCGGTCTGGCGCTCGGCGAGCAGCACCGCGCAGCCGCGCGCGGGCGTTTCTGCGGCCAGCAGCGCGCTGTTGGTCGACGCCAGCGTCCAGGCGATGTCCAGCCGTGCCAGCGCCTGCCGCGCCTGCGCGGGCAGCGCGGCGACGATGGCATCGGCGTCCAGGAGGTCGAGCGGCTGCGCCAGCCGGTAGCCGTGGCCCGGCTCCGCCGCGATCGCGATGCCGGCCTCGCGCAGGGCCGCGATCTTCTTCCACACCGCCGCGCGGGTCTGTCCGGATTCGCGCGCCAGCGTGCTGCCACCGACCGCGCCGCCGGCCAGCCGCTGCAGCAGCAGGCGTTCCGAGGCGTCGCGCACGTCAGCCCTGGCCGCGGCGGTACAGCCGGTGCAACAGGCGCGCGCGTTCGAAGCGGGATTCCTCGCCGCGCCACAGCCGCAACAGGTTGCCGCGATGGGTGAACAGCAGCAGCAGCGGCATCGCGATCGCGAATGCCCAGCGCTCCGGGCTGGCATCGCCCCACCACGCCCACAGCGGGACCGTCAGCGCCGCCAGCACCGTGGCCAGGCCCACGTAGCCGCTCGCCAGCAGTACCAGCAGCCACGCCAGCAACAGCGGCGGCAGCACCCACGGCCACAGCATCAGCAGGCCACCGGCCGCGGTGGCCGCGCCCTTGCCACCGCGGAAGCCATGCCACAGCGGCCACACGTGACCCACCACTGCCATTGCTGCCGCGGCGTAGCCATGCCCGCTCACGCTGAGCGGCTGCCCGACCGGCGCGAGCCGCAGTGCCAGCCAGGTCGCCAGCACGCCCTTGGCAATGTCGACCAGCGCGACCCCGAGCGCGAAACGGCCGCCCAGCGTGCGGAAGGCATTGGTCCCGCCGGCATTGCCGCTGCCATGTTCGCGGATGTCGATCCCGCGCGCGCGCCCGAGCAGCAGGCTGCCCGAGAGCGAGCCGAGCAGGTAGGCGACGACGAGCAACAGCACGGTGTGGACGATCGGCGGCATCGCCGCATCATAGCCGCGCCCGCTGCCACTGCCGCGTCATGCCGGCGTCGGCTGCAGCCCCACCACCAAGGTGCCGGGACCGGCATGCGCGCCGACCGCGGGCCCCACTTCGACCAGCTGCGCCTCGACCACCGGCAGCCGCCCGCGCAGGGCCGTGACCAGTCGCTCGCCGTCGGCCAGCGCATCCGCGTGCCCCACCACCAGCCGCCATCCGGCGGCGGCCGGCACCCGCCGGGCGACGTAGCGGGCGAATGCCTCCGGCGCGCGCGCGCGCGCCAGCAGGCCGCCGGCGACCTTCAAGCGCCCCTCGGGATCGACGCGCGCCACCGGGGTCAGCCCGCTGAGGCGCACCAGCGGCACCGCCCAGCCGGGAATGCGACCGCCGCGCGCCGCGTGGCGGATATCGCGTGCCATTGCGAAGGTGTGGGTGAGCGGGCGCAGGCGCGCCAACTCGCGCACGATCGCGTCGGCGTCGGCGCCGGCATCCGCCAGTTCGCCGGCGCGCCAGGCCAGCAGGGCCTGGCCGGCGCTCACGTTGGCGGTATCGATGCAGTGCAGTGGCCGTACCTGCGCGCGCGCGGCCGCCTCCGCCGACTGCAGGGTCCCCGACAACGGCCGCGCCAGGCCGACGTAGACGCAGGCGGGCTGCCACGCCAGCACGTGCTCGAAGGTGCGGCGGAAGTCGCCGGCGGGCGGTTGGCTGGTCTGCGGCAGCTGGGCGCTCACCGCCATCCGCCGATAGAACTCGCCGGCCGTCAGGCCCAGCCTGTCCAGGTAGTCACGGCCCTCCAGGCTCACGCGCACCGGCACCACGTGGATGCCATGCCGCTGCCCGATCGCCTCCGGCAGGTCGGACGCGCTGTCGGTGACGATCGCGACCTTGCCCGGCGATTCGGCGCTGCGCTGCTGCAGGACCATGTCGTCCGCCTTCATCGCATCGACATGGCCGAACGCGGCGCAGGCATCGAACAGCCGCTGCGGCGAGCCGGCGTGGCCATGCACGCGGACCCTGCTGGCGCTGCCGGCGACCACCAGCGAATCGAAGTCCAGCGCCGACAGGGCGGCCCGGAGCGCATTGCGATCGATGTCCTCGCCGGTGACCAGGCACTCGGTGCACCAGCGTCGCGCCGGATCGATGTCCTCGTGCACGTGCGCCACCGTGCCGGCCTCGTTGGCGGCGGGCGCCGGCGCGCGCATGCGCAGCGCGCGCGGGCCTCCCTCGAGGTAATCGGCGATGCCCTCCAGCCAGTCCACGAAGCCACGCGCACCGGCGTCCACCACGCCGGCGCGGCGCAGGGCCGCCATCTGCGTCGGGGTGCGCGCCAGCGCCACGCGCGCCTGTTGCAGCGCCGACGCGAACCCGCCGCGCGGGTCGACCGCCGGCGTCCGCGCCGCCTCCTCCATTGCCTCGGCGAAGGCGTCGATCACGCTGAGGATGGTGCCCTCCACCGGCTGCGCCAGCGCGGCGCGCGCGCTGCGCTCGCCGTTTCGCACCGCGGCGGCGAGTGTGGCGGCGTCCAGCACCGGCGCGTCCCGCGCATGCTCCGCGAGGCCGACCAGGAACTGCGCCATGATCGCGCCCGAGTTGCCGCGGGCGCCGTCGATCGCATCGTTGCCCACCCCCACCAGCAACTCGCCCAGGTGCCGGCTGCGGCGGCTGAGCGCGCCCTGCAGCACGCTGCCCAGGGTCGAGGCCAGGTTGCTGCCGGTGTCGCCATCCGGCACCGGGAAGACATTGATGCGGTTGAGTTCCTCGCGCGCGGCGATGACCCGGCGCGCGCCGGCGATCATGGCGCGGCGCAGCGCGGCCGCGGTGAGTGGCGCGGGGCTGTCGGTAGGCATCCCTGAAGTCTGCGTAAAGCGCGCCCACAATGCCTGTTGCGACGCAACAGAATCCGCCCGGCGGGCCTGATATAGTCGGGACCGGGCCACTGTCCGTGCGCCCCGCCCTCCTTCGGTGACCTCATGCGCCCGACCCTGCCGCGCCTGCTGCTCTGTCTCTCCCTGCTGGGCTTTGGCTCTGCGGTGGCGGCCGAGTCGCGCCACATGGGGCCGGATGAGGGTGGCGGCCAGGCCGAGGCGCCCTCCGGCAGCGACCGTGCGGACGACGAGCCCGAAGCCGGCACCGTGCCCACGCGCCGCGCGGGCGACGCCAAGCCGAGGCCCGCCGCGGCCAGCCGCAACGGCAGCACCACGCGCGCCAGTGCGCCGCGCTGGCACAGCTTCCTGCCGGGCATGATCCGCTGATCGGGTGACGCGGGGCCCACGCCGCACGCGCCGATGATCTGGCCCTTCAAGCGGCGCGTCGTCGCGCCCGCTGACGCTTCCGCCGCCGTCTGGCGCCAAGCGCTTGCCGGACTGCCCTGGTTGCGCGGCCTCGATGGCGACCGCGAGGCGAAGATGCAGGCACTGGTCGGCGTGTTCCTGCGCGACAAGGCGATCACGCCGGTGCAGGGCCTGCGCCTGAACGAGGTCCAGCGCATGCGGCTGGCGATGCTGTGCTGCATGCCGCTGGTTGAATTCGGGCCGGAAGGCCTGCACGGCTGGTCGCAACTGCTGGTCTATCCCGACGCCTTCCGCGTGCAGCGCAGCCACCAGGACGCGCATGGCGTGCTGCACGAATGGGACGACGAGTTGATCGGCGAGGCCTGGGAGCGCGGGCCGGTGATCCTGTCGTGGGCCGACGTGCGCGCCGACATCGCCGCGCCGGGCGATGGTTTCTGCGTGGCCGCGCACGAGATCGCGCACAAGCTCGATGCGCTCGACGGCGTGCTCGACGGCACCCCGCCGCTTCCCCGCGACTGGCAGCGGCAATGGGCCAGCGATTTCCAGCGCGCCTACGACGACCTGTGCCGGCAACTCGACGGCGGAGGCGAGACCGCCATCGATGCCTACGCCGCCGAGGCCCCCGAGGAGTTCTTCGCGGTCTGCACCGAGTACCACTTCAGTGCCCCGGCGAGGTTGCGCGCGGCGATGCCCGCGGTCGCCGCCCACCTGCAGCGGCTGTACGGGCCGCCGCCGGCCTGAGCGCGGCTCACAGCCCCGCGGGCAGGATCACGGCGAAACGGGCGCCACCCAGTTCCGGGGAGCGGTCCACCTGCAGCTCGCCGCGGTAGCTGCGCACGATGTCCTGCACGATCGACAACCCGATCCCATGGCCGTGGACGCGCTCGTCGCCGCGCACGCCACGCTGCAACACGTGGCCGATGCGCTCCTCGGCGATGCCCGGGCCATCATCCTCCACCACGATCGACAGGCCCGGGCGCCGGCCCGCGCCGGTCTCGCCCTCGGCCACGGTCAGCAGCACGCGCGCCCGGGCCCACTTGAACGCGTTCTCCAGCAGGTTGCCGAGCAGCTCCTGCAGGTCGCCGGTCTCGCCGTGGAAACGCGCTTCCTCGGCGATCTCGAACTCGCACAGCACGCGCTTGCGCGCATACACCTTCTCCAGGCCGGCAACGATCTGCTCGGCCTGCGGCTGGATCTCGATCGGCGCGGCGAACAGCTGGTGGCCCGAGCGCGCCGCGCGCGCCAGCTGGTAGGAGACCAGGTCGTTCATCCGTTGCAGCTGGGTCTCCAGCTCCTGGCGCAGCTCGGCTTCCCCGCTTTCGGCATCCAGCCGGCTGCGCAGCACTGCCAGCGGCGTTTTCAGGCTGTGGGCCAGGTCGGCAAGGGTGTTGCGCTGGCGCTCCAGGTTCTCGCGCTCGCTTTCGATGAAGGCGTTGATGCTGTCGGTCAGCGGTTCCAGCTCGCGCGGGTGCGCTTCGCTCATGCCCGATGACTGCCCCAGCTGCACGCGCTTGAGCTCGGCGATCACCTCCCGCAACGGGCGCAGGCTCCAGCGCAGCACCAGCATCTGCAGCAGCAGCAGGACCACGCCGGCGCCGCCGAGGTAGCGCCAGAGCGCGGAGCGGAAGCTTTCCACCTGGCGCCCGAGCGCGGTGGTGTCCTCGAGGATGTAGACGGTGTAGGGAATCTCGCGGCCACTGGCATCCACCGCCGCCAGCCCGTAGCCGTAGCGATAGACCTCGCCGCTGTCGCCGTTGATCTGGCGCAATGGCAGCGGGCCTTCGAACTGGCGCTCGCCGGCCTCCAGCATCGTTCCGTCAGGCAACACCGGGCCCTGCGCGGAATCCGAGGACCAAGCCTCGTCGGCGAGCACGATCTGCGCGTACAGGCCGCTGCCGGGGCGCTTGAAGCGCGGGTCTGGCGGGTCGTATGGCGGGATCACGCTGCCGTCGCGGGCGAAGTCGCTCGCGGCATAGGCCAGCGCGAAGCTGTGCAACCGCTCGCGCATGCCGCTCTGCGCGGTGCTCTGGAACGCGCGGTCCAGCGCGTAGCCGGCAAGCGCGAGGAAGGCAACCAGGCCCAGGCTCGCCGCCCACAATTGCCGCGACTGCAGCGAGCGCGGCTGGCCGATGCGCAGCCGCCGCAAGCGACGCGCGCGGCGCTCCGGGGTGTCGTCGTCAGGGGCGGCAGGCGCGGGCGTCATGCGCGATCAGCTTAGCGCCGGCGCGCGCGATCAGTCTCCGTCGCCGTTGCGCGGGATGGCGAAGCGGTAGCCGCGTCCGCGCACGGTCTCGATCGGCTTGAGGGTGCCGTCGGGGTCCAGCTTCTTGCGCAGGCGGCCGATGAACACCTCGAGCACGTTGGAGTCGCGGTCGAAGTCCTGCTGGTAGATGTGCTCGGTGAGGTCCGCCTTGGAGACCAGTTCGCCGGCATGCATCATCAGGTACTCGAGCACCTTGTACTCGTAGCTGGTGAGGTCGACGTTGCTGCCGTTGACGCTGACCGTCTGCGCGGCCAGGTCCAGGTGCACGGGGCCGCACTCCAGGGTGGGCTTGCTCCAGCCGGCGGCGCGCCGGACCAGCGCGTTGATGCGGGCCAGCAACTCCTCCACGTGGAACGGCTTGACCAGGTAATCGTCGGCGCCCTGCTTGAGTCCGTCGACCTTGTCCTGCCAGCTGGACCGCGCGGTCAGGATCAGCACCGGGAACTTCTTGCCCTCGTCGCGCAGCGCCTTGATCAGCTCCATGCCGGTCATCTTGGGCAGCCCGAGGTCGATGATGCCGACGTCGAACGGGACTTCCCGACCCATGTACAGGCCTTCCTCGCCGTCCTGCGCGGCATCGACGGCATAGCCCTCGCGCTTCAGGCGCGCAGCGAGCGTCTCGCGCAGCGGGGCTTCGTCTTCGACGAGCAGGATACGCATGGCAGCTCCTTACCTTGGGTGGCCTAGACTGAATAGGCCAAGGGTGCGGCTTTAGTTGTCATCGTCCCGTGTAGGCCGCGCAGTCTGCCGCCCGCGCTGGTCGCGGCTGTCGGCGCGACGCTCCGGATCCTGCATGAAGACGCGGACCCGGCCATGGTCGTCCACCACCTTGACCCGGTGCATGTCGCGGCCGTCGTACTGCACGCGCTCGGCCGAAAGCACCTCACCGCGCGTGGTGCGCTCCACCCGGCGCACCGCATCGGACAACGTGGCGCGCTCGGCGCGCGCGGCCTGCTCGTCCTTGCCACGCTCGCGGGGCGCCTGCTGCGCGTGCGCGGCCGCCAGCGGCAGCGCCGCCAGGATGGCGGATGCAAGCAGTGCGGCGGGCGGGAAGCGGAGGCGGGTCATGGCGGGCTCGAGGGCGTTGCGAACGTGTGAGGATTGTCGGAAGCGTGCGGTGAATCCGCCCTGAAGTTTCCTGAACAGGATACCCGGGGTTCAGCCCCACGGACGCGCCGTGTCAGAACAGCTCGCCAATGCAGCAGCGCAGCGAGCCGCCGGCGGCCTCGATCGCCTGCAGCGGCACCGCGTGCAGCCGGAAGCCCGCGCCTTCCAGCAACGCACGGCTGGCCGGGCGCAAGGCGCCGGCCGCGCGCGCGCTCATCCACGCGGTGTCGGGCGTCACTGCGATGCAGTTACCGACGAACGCGGCATGTTCGGCGGCGTCGCAGACCAGCGCGTGCGGGGCGTACAGCGCGGCGATCGCGGCCGGCACTTCGGGCGCGGCGAAGCCGTCCGGGCACACCACCACCGCGCGGCCGGCCAGCACCGCCAGCACCACGTTGGCGTGGTACTCGCCCGCCGCCAGGTCGAACAGCAGGGTCGCGCGCAGGCCGAAAGCCTCGTGCAGCAGTCGTGCGCCGACCTCGTCGCAGCGCTCCGACAGGCCGCAGAACCCGAGCCCCCGGGCGCGGTCGATCACCAGCGCGCCGGTCAGTTCGCAGGGATGCGGCTGGCGGGACAGGTCCACTTCGGCGTAGCCGACGATGTCGCGGAAAAACGCGCGGATGTCCTCGCGACCTGCCTCGCGCTGGCGCACCGGGTGGCGCATGCGGCCGACGATGCTGCGACCGGGCGCGGTCCCGAACACGTTGTTGGGGAACACCGCGTCCGGCGTGGCCGCGTCGCCTGCAAAGCAGACCGTGGGCAGCACGGCCGACAACGCGCGCTGCAGCCCGCGATGCTCGGCGGAGGCGCGCGCGGCGTCGAAGCCGCCGGCATCGGCCATGTAGGCGTTGTCCTTGGCGGACTGCTCGGCCAGGCGGAACCCGTCCGGCGCCACCAGGAACGCGGCGCGCGCGGTGGGCGGGCCGAAATCCGCCGGCACGCCGCGGGCGAAGGCCAGGAAGGCATCGACGTCGCGGGTGATCATGCGGCGTCGCGCTCGCGTTCGGTGGCCGCGAGCGCACGCTCGACCAGCGTCCAGTCCGCGTCCGGACGATGCGCGCCCTCGCTCAGCACCTGCCGGAACGCGCGCCCGCCGGGCTGGCCGGCGAACAGGCCCAGCACATGGCGGGTGATGTGCTTGAGTGCGACCCCCCGCTGCAGCTGCGCCTCGACATACGGCCGGTACGCCCCCAACGCCTGCGCGCGGGTGCCAGGCGCGCCACCGAACCATGCGGCATCCAGCGTGCGCAGCAGCCAGGGCGTGTGGTAGGCGGCGCGCCCGAGCATCGCGCCGTCGAGGTGGTCCAGGTGCGCGGTCGCCTCGGCGAGATCGGCGATCCCGCCGTTGACGATGACCTGCAGCCCGGGCCGCTCGCGCTTGAGGCGGTACGCCCAGTCGTAGCGCAGTGGCGGGACTTCGCGGTTTTCCTTGGGCGAGAGCCCCTTGAGCCATGCATTGCGCGCATGCACCACGAAGGTCACGCAGCCGGCGGCGGCAATCGCGTCGATGAAGGCGAGGAAGCGCTCCCACTCGTGGTCGTCGTCGACCCCGAGCCGGCATTTCACCGTCACCGGCACGCCTGGCACCGCGGCGATCATCGCGGCCACCGCATCGGCGACCAGCGCCGGCTCGCGCATCAGGCAGGCGCCGAAGCGGCCCGCCTGCACGCGGTCGGAAGGACAGCCGCAGTTGAGGTTGACCTCGTCGAATCCGGCATCCACGCCGATCCGCGCCGCCTGTGCCAGCAGCGCCGGCTCGCTGCCGCCCAGCTGCAGCGCCACCGGATGTTCGCTGGGGTGCATGGCCAGCAGGCGGCCACGGTCGCCATGGATCACCGCATTGGCGTGCACCATCTCGGTGTAGAGGCGCGCGTGCAGCGCCAGCACCCGGTGGAACGCACGGCAATGGCTGTCCGTCCAGTCCATCATCGGGGCGACGGACAGGCGCAGTTGCTCCGCGGCAATCGCAGGGGAGACGCTCATCGGCGCGCATTGTACGGGCGCCACGCTGACGCCCGGCCTGCCGCGCGCCCGATCCCTTGATTGGCTCGATCAAGATTGATCAATGCCAGCCGCGGTGCCAGATTGGGGGCAGCCCACGCCGCGCCCGAGCCCGCGCGCCCCCGCTCCGTCCCCCTCCGGATGCCCGACATGAACACCCCCGTTTCCCCAACGTCCTTCCGCAAGCCGCTGCCCGGCACCCGCCTCGACTGGTACGACGCCCGCGCCGCGGTCGAGGCGCTCGCGCCCGGCGCCTACGCGGGCCTGCCCTACACCGCCCGCGTGCATGCCGAGAACATCGTGCGAAAGGCCGAGTTGCTGGGGACCGACGCGGCGCTGCGCGATGCCTACCTGACCCAGCTGATCGAGCGCCGCCGCGACCTGGATTTCCCGTGGTTCCCGGCGCGCGTGGTCTGCCACGACATCCTTGGCCAGACCGCGCTGGTGGACCTGGCCGGCCTGCGCGACGCGATCGCGGCGCAGGGCGGCGATCCGGCGCAGGTGAACCCGGTGGTGCCGGTGCAGCTGATCGTCGACCACTCGCTGGCGGTCGAGTGCGGCGGTTTCGATCCGCAGGCCTTCGAGAAGAATCGCGCGATCGAGGACCGCCGCAACGAGGACCGCTTCCACTTCATCGAATGGACCCGGCGCGCCTTCCGCAACATGGAGGTGATCCCGCCGGGCAACGGGATCATGCACCAGATCAACCTGGAGAAGATGTCGCCGGTGGTCTACGTCGATGGCGGCGTCGCCTTCCCGGACACCTGCGTGGGCACCGACTCGCACACCCCGCACGTCGACGCGCTGGGGGTGATCGCGGTGGGCGTCGGCGGACTCGAGGCGGAGAACGTGATGCTTGGCCGCGCCTCGTGGATGCGTACGCCGGACATCATCGGGGTGGATCTGGCAGGCAGGCCGCAGCCGGGCATCACCGCCACCGACGTGGTGCTGGCGCTGACCGAGTTCCTGCGCCGCGAGAAGGTGGTCGGCGCCTACCTCGAGTTCCGCGGCGAAGGCGCCGCCGCGCTGACCGTGGGCGACCGCGCCACCATCAGCAACATGGCGCCCGAGTACGGCGCGACCGCGGCGATGTTCTACATCGACGACAACACCCTGGACTACCTGCGCCTGACCGGCCGCGACGATGGGCAGGTGGCGCTGGTGGAGACCTATGCCAGGGCGGCCGGGCTGTGGGCGGACGACCTGGCGCAGGCGCGTTACGAGCGCACCCTGCACTTCGACCTTGCCAGCGTGGTGCGCAACATGGCAGGACCGTCCAATCCGCACCGCCGCCTGCCGACCTCCGAACTGGCCGCGCGCGGGATCGCCGGCAACCTTGATGCGGCGCTGCGGCAGGAGGCCTCCGGCCAGCTCCCCGACGGCGCGGTGATCATCGCCGCGATCACCTCCTGCACCAATACCAGCAACCCGCGCAACGTGATCGCCGCCGGCCTGCTGGCCCGCAACGCGAACGCGCGCGGGCTGCTGCGCAAGCCGTGGGTGAAGACCTCGCTGGCGCCGGGTTCCAGGGCGGTCGAGCTGTACCTGCAGGAAGCGGGCCTGCTCGGCGAGCTGGAGCAGCTGGGCTTCGGCATCGTGGGGTTCGCCTGCACCACCTGCAACGGCATGAGCGGCGCGCTGGATCCGGCGATCCAGCAGGAGATCATCGAGCGCGACCTATACGCGGTGGCCGTGCTGTCGGGCAACCGCAATTTCGACGGCCGCATCCACCCCTACGCCAAGCAGGCCTTCCTTGCCTCGCCGCCGCTGGTGGTCGCCTACGCGATCGCCGGCACCGTGCGCTTCGACATCGAAAAGGACGTGCTTGGCCTCGACGATGACGGGACGCCGGTCACGCTCAAGGACATCTGGCCCGGCGACGACGAGATCGACGCGGTGATCCGCGCCGCGGTGAAGCCGGAGCAGTTCCGCCGCGTGTACGAACCGATGTTCAAGGCGCGGGTGGAGCACGGCCCGGACGTGCCGCCGCTGTACGACTGGCGCCAGCAGAGCACCTACATCCGGCGGCCGCCGTACTGGGAAGGGGCGCTGGCCGGCGAGCGCACGCTGCGCGGCATGCGCCCGCTGGCGGTGCTGGGCGACAACATCACCACCGACCACCTCTCGCCCTCCAACGCGATCATGGGCGACAGCGCGGCCGGCGAATACCTGTTCCGCATGGGCCTGCCCGAAGCCGACTTCAATTCCTACGCCACCCATCGCGGCGACCACCTGACCGCGCAGCGCGCCACCTTCGCCAACCCCAAGCTGGTCAACGAGATGGCGGTGGTGGACGGGCAGGTGCAGCAGGGGTCGCTGGCGCGGGTGGAGCCCGACGGCAAGGTGATGCGGATGTGGGAGGCGATCGAGACTTACATGGACCGCGGGCAGCCGCTGGTCATCATTGCCGGCGCCGACTACGGCCAGGGCAGCTCGCGCGACTGGGCCGCCAAGGGCGTGCGCCTGGCCGGGGTGGAGGCGATCGTGGCCGAGGGGTTCGAGCGCATCCACCGCACCAACCTGATCGGCATGGGCGTGCTTCCGCTGGAGTTCCTGCCGGGCACCGACCGCAGGACGCTGGCGATCGACGGCACCGAGACCTTCGATGTCATCGGTGCGCGCACCCCGCGCGCGGTGCTGACGCTCATCCTCCACCGCGCCAATGGCGAACGCGTCGAGGTGCCGGTCACCTGCCGCCTGGATTCCGACGAGGAAGCCAGCATCTACGAGGCCGGCGGCGTGCTGCAGCGGTTCGCGCAGGATTTCCTGGCACAGGGCAAGGCGGCCTGAAATGCAGCAGACCCGCATCCCCGCCACCTACATGCGCGGCGGCACCAGCAAGGGCGTGTTCTTCCGCCTCGAGGACCTGCCGCCGGCCGCGCGCGTGCCCGGCCCCGCGCGCGATGCCCTGCTGCTGCGCGTGATCGGCTCGCCCGATCCCTACCGGCAGCACATCGACGGCATGGGCGGGGCGACCTCGAGCACCTCCAAGTGCGTGATCATCTCGCCCGCGTCGCGGCCGGGCCACGACGTCGACTACCTCTACGGCCAGGTCAGCATCGACAGCGCGTTCGTCGACTGGAGCGGCAACTGCGGCAACCTGTCGAGCGCGGTGGGGCCGTTCGCGGTGGCGAGCGGCTTCATCGATCCGGCGCGGCTGGCGGGCGACCACGTCGAGGTGCGCATCTGGCAGGCCAACATCGGCAAGACGATCCTGGCCCGCGTGCCGCTGGCCGGCGGCCAGGTGCAGGAACTGGGCGACTTCGCGCTGGATGGCGTGGCCTTCCCGGCAGCGGAGATCGTGCTGGAATTCGTCGATCCGGCGGACGACGGCGACGACGGTGGCGCGATGTTCCCGACCGGACACCTGGTCGATGCGCTCGACGTGCCCGGCTTCGGCACCCTGCCCGCGACCATGATCAGCGCCGGCATCCCGACCGTGTTCGTCAACGCCGCCGACATCGGCTGCACCGGCAGCGAGCTGCAGGCCGACATCAACGGCGATGCCGCGGCACTGGCACGCTTCGAGGCGATCCGCATCGCCGGCGCGCTGCGGATGGGCCTGATCGCCCACGCCAGCGAGGCCAGCGGCCGGCAGCACTCGCCCAAGGTCGCGTTCGTGGCGCCGCCGGCCGACTACACCGCCTCCAGCGGCAAGCGCATCGCCGCGACAGACATCGACCTGCGGGTGCGCGCGCTCAGCATGGGCAAGCTGCACCACGCGATGATGGGGACGGCGTCGGTGGCGATCGCCACCGCGGCGGCCGTGCCCGACACGCTGGTGAACCTGGCGGCGGGCGGCGGCAGCCGCGATGCCGTCCGCTTCGGGCACCCCTCGGGCACCCTGCGGGTGGGCGCACAGGTCGAGCGGCGCGAGGGAGCATGGACAGTGACAAGCGCCTTGATGAGCCGCAGCGCGCGGGTGCTGATGAAGGGCGAGGTGCATGTTCCACCGCAGGACGCTTCGCCCTGACCCAGGCGTCTTCGCGGCGCTGCATCCTGAAACGCGCACGGCGGCCTGAGAGGCCGCCGCGACGCTGACGGGCTACGGCGCGCGGGCTGGGGAATCAGCCCTTGCCCTTGCCCTTGCCGTTGTTGCCTTTGTTGTTGCCGCCTGCGGACTTGGCTCTGCCCTGCCCGCCGCCATTGCCCTTGGCCTTGCCGGCATTGCCATTCGCCTTGGTCCCGGAGCGCACCTGCTTGCCGCCCTTGTGCTGGGACGCCGCCGGCTTCCCGTGAACCTTCGTGGGCCTGGCCTGCTTCGCCGGCTTGCCGGAGGTGGTCTTCGCCTTGGCCGGCTTGACCCGATCCGGATAGGCGCGACGCAGGTCGGCATCCAAGGTGATGGGGCGCGACCAGCGGTCATAGGTGGGCACGAAGCCCTTCTTCAGGCGGTGGAACTCAGCCGAGCCCGGCTTGATCCCGAGCCGCTGCGCAACCACGCCCCAACCCTGGCCATGGTGCTCCTGCCAGTAGTCGGCGACGTAACCGCAGGGACGGCCAATGATCTGTGCAATGGTGCAGGCGTAATACACATCGCCCGGTGCCCAGCGGCGGTTGACCAGCAGGTCGGTGACGAGGTCACGCGGCGCGCCGTAGTAGCCCACCATCTCGTTGATGAACGGCTCGCGGTACTGGTTGCCGTAGTAGTTCATGTCCGACAGGCGCGCATCGACCCAGACATCGCCACTGCGCGGGTTCCAGTTCAGGCTGTAGGTTTGCGCCGACGCGCTGCCGATGCCAATGGCAAGCAGGCCGGCGAGCGCGAGGGACTGAAGGACTTTCATGCGCATCATCTGCGTGACTCCCTTGATCCGGCGAACATGCGCCACGGTTGGTTGCGGCAAGTGTGGGGCGGGCGCAGTGAAACGGGACTGAAAACCGGCTGCGCCGGTCACCGGGCGTTGTCGAATGTCGTCGGCACCATCACGTCATCCTCCGCGCCGGGCAGCGGCATGCCATCGGACGCGCGCGCCTGCAGGCTGTGGTCGGGCATGCGCGCGTACACGCGATGGCCCCCCTCGTCGGAACGCAGGTGCAGCGCATCGCCCTCGGCCGTCCAGTCGCCGGCTTCCTCGAAGCGACTCTCGCCGCCCGTGCCCAGGTAGCGTTCGACGAGGGTATAGCGGCGCACCTCGCCTTGCTGCTCCAGGCGCAGCCAGGCATCGATGCCCGCGCAATCCACGCAGGGGCGCCGGCCGCGGAATTCCATGCGGCTGGCGGCCGCCGGGGTCGCGCTCGCGGCGGGATCGCGCGGGCCCGACGGGGGGCCGTCGCAGCCGGCGAGCACCGGCAGCAACAGGCTGTAGAGCAGGACCAGGCGCACGCGGCTCATCCGCTGATTGTGACCCAAGCTCGGACAGCTGCGGCCGTGCGGGCACAAAAAACGAACGGCGCCAAGTGGCGCCGTTCGAAGGATGGAGCTGTCAGGCGAAGGTCAACGACGACGCCAGCGACGGTCGTAATCCTCGTAACGATCGTCGCGGTCATACCGCGCGTCGTAATACGTGGTCTTGCACTTGCCCTTCTTGTTGCACTTGGTGTGGCCGTTGCTGCCGGGTCCGTTGCGGTAATAGCCGTAGGCATTGCCGTACGGGGGACCCTGGCGGTAGGCCTCGCGCGGCACGTAGCGGTAATACACCGGGTTGCCGTAGCGGTCACGCTGCATGGTGAGGCGGTCGTCGTAGCCGTAATCGCCATGGCGGTAATACGGGGTGCTCCCTCGCAACACCACGTCGGCGACATTCACCAGCACGCGCACCAGGTCGTCGGACTGGGCCTGCGCCGGGGCCGGCGCGGCGATCGCGGCCATGCCCAGGCCGGCAGCAAGCACGGCGGGGGCGAGCATCTTGGTCAGGCTCATGGCAGGTCTCCTATCGCGTCCGCTGCAGTGCGGACTCGGGTTCGACCTTGCACGGTCCGCCGTGAACCGACTTTTAATTGCGCGCGCTGGTGCACCAGCCTGTTCAGCTTCGTGCCAGTGCGTCCAGTTCGTGCACCGCCTGCGCGAGGCCGCGCAGGTCCGGCAAGGTGCGCATGCGCTCCTCACCTGCGCCCACCTCGGCCTCCGTCTCGTAGGCCCAAGTGACGTGGTAGGGAACGTGCACGCCCCACCCGCCCAGCGCCAGGATCGGCGCGATGTCCGAGCGCAGCGAGTTGCCCACCATCAGGAACTGCCGCGGCTGCAGCTCGAACTGCTCGAACAGGCCCGCGTAGGTGGCGGGATCCTTTTCGCTGACGATCTCGATGCGACGGAACAGGTCCGCCATGCCGGAGCCCCGCACCTTGGCTTCCTGGTGGAACAGGTCGCCCTTGGTGATGAGCACCACCGGGTGCCGCGCCGCGACCGCCTCCACCGCCTCGCGCACGCCGTCCAGCAGCTCGACCGGTTGCGCCAGCATCTGCTTGCCGAAGGTGATGATGCGATGCAGGTCGGCCGCGCTGATGCGCTCGTCGGTGATGTGCATCGCCGCCTCCAGCATCGACAGCACCATGCCCTTCACCCCGTAGCCGAACAGCGCCACGTTGCGCCGCTCCACCGCGTACAGCCGGTCGCCGACGTCGGCGAGGTCCACGTAGTTGGCGATGATCCGCTCGAAGCGCTGCTGCGCCTCGCGGAAATAATCCTCGCTCTTCCAGAGGGTGTCGTCGGCGTCGAAGCCGACCATCGCGATGCCGCTCGCGGAACGTGGGTGCGCTTGCATGCTGCGATTGTAGGGCCGCGTCCGGGCGGGCCTGCGCTGCCGGACAGGACGAAGGGCGGCCTGCGCCGCCCTTCGTGCCACAACTTTCACCGGCGCATCCGTGCGCTCGCTTTTCTTATGCGTCCGCCTGGGGAAGCGCTGTCAGATCACGCACCCGATCAACGCTTGCCCTTCTTCGCAGGCTTGGCATTGCCGGCCTGCCAGGCCTTGTATTCGTCCTGGGTCAATTCGCCGTTGGCGTCCGCGTCGGCCTTGGCGAACGCTTTCGCCAACCCCTGCAACGAAGCCGCCTCGTCCACGCTCAGGCTGCCGTTGGCATCGACGTCGAGTTCACTCCAGTTCTTCTTCGCCGGGGTGGCGGGCGTTGCCGCGACCGCGGCGGTCGTCTCGCCCGTGACGGACGTGGTCGCCGGGGTGGCGGGGGTGGCCGGGGTGGCGGCCTTCTCGTTGCGAGGCTGCTGGGGCGGCTCAGGCGTCAGCGGAGCTGCCGGTACTGCAGGCGTCGCGGGTACCGCCGGAACCGCGGGGACTGCGGGGACTGCATCCAGCGCAGCGGGGACCGCAGGCGTTGCGGGGATCGCAGGCGTGGCGGTGACCTGGGCGCGAACGCCGGCCTTGGCATTGACGCTCTGCGCCATCACCGAGGGCGCCGCCAGCGCGGTCGAGACGGCGAGGGAAAGCGCGAGCAGGGAGATGTTCTTGTTCGGTTGATTCATCTGATGCCTCTTCGTTCTGCGGGGGATCAAAACGTTGCAAGCGGCCGGTCATGCGACTGGCCGGGGTCGAACGTTACGCGGCCGCGATGAACATCTGCCCCGCCCGAGTCTGAACAATGACGCCGGCTTAACCTGCTGCCTCACGCAACTCGGTATGCGTGCGCGGCCGTCGACGGCTGGGATTCGCGGCTGCGCAACCGGTCAGGCCGATCGGCCGCCGTCATGCTGCAGGCAGGCATGACGCCGCCGGGCTGCTCGCGCATACTCCAGCGCTCGCCACAGGAGAGGCTGTGCATGCGCATCGGCGTGCCCCGGGAAATCAAGAACCACGAATACCGCGTCGGGCTGGTGCCCTCATCGGTGCTGGAGCTGACCCAGCGCGGGCACGAGGTGTGGATCGAGCGCGGCGCCGGCGTCGGCGCCGGGATCCAGGATGGCGATTACGAGGCGGTGGGCGCGCGCCTTGTCGAAACCGCGGCCGAGGTGTTCGCCAATGCCGAGATGATCGTCAAGGTCAAGGAACCGCTGGCGGTGGAACGCGCGATGTTGCGCCCGGGGCAGCTGCTGTTCACCTACCTCCACCTGGCGCCCGACCTTGCCCAGACCCGCGAGCTGGTCGCTTCCGGCGCGGTCTGCATCGCCTATGAAACCGTCTCGGCGGCGAACGGATCGCTGCCGCTGCTGACCCCGATGTCGGAAGTGGCCGGGCGGCTGGCGCCGCAGGTGGGCGCGCACGCGCTGGAGAAGGCGCAGGGTGGCCGCGGCGTGCTGCTTGGCGGCGTGCCCGGCGTGCCCGGCGCCGACGTGGTGGTCCTGGGCGGCGGCGTCTCCGGCAGCCATGCCGCGGCGATCGCCCACGGGATGGGCGCGCGCGTCACCGTGGTCGACCGTTCCAGCGATGCGCTGAAGCGGCTGTCGGTCCAGTTCGGCGGCGCGGTGGCGACGGTGTTTTCCACCCGCTCGGCGATCGGCGAGCTGGTGCGCCGCGCGGACCTGCTGATCGGCACCGTGCTGGTGCCTGGCGCGGCCGCGCCCAAGCTCGTCACCCGCGACATGGTGAAGACGATGAAGCCGGGCGCGGTGATCGTGGACGTCGCCATCGACCAGGGCGGCTGCGTGGAGACCTCGCGCCCGACCACCCACGAGGATCCCACCTTCGTCGACGAGGGCGTGGTGCATTACTGCGTGACCAACATGCCCGGCGCGGTGGCGCGGACGTCCACCTTCGCGCTGAACAACGTGACCCTGCCGTTCGTGCTGGCGCTGGCCGACAAGGGTTGGAAGCAGGCGCTGCGCGACGACGCGCACCTGCGCGACGGCCTCAACGTCGCCCACGGCCAGGTGACGCTCGCGCCGGTGGCGCAGGCGCACGGACTGCCGCTGGTGCCACCGGAACAGCTGCTCGGGTCCTGAAAACCGGTGCCGAACGCCGCGTTTTTGCGCATCATGGCGGTTTGCCCGAGGACGCTTGCATGCAGGACTGGAGCCGATTGATCCGCGACATCCCCGACTTCCCCAAGCCGGGGGTGGCGTTCAAGGACATCACGCCGATGCTGGCGGATGCCGGCGCGTTCGCCGCGGCGGTGGAGGCGATGGCGACGCCGTGGCGCGACAGCGGGATCGCCGCGGTGATGGCGATCGAGGCGCGCGGCTTCCTGCTGGGCGCTCCGCTGGCGCTGGCCCTGGGCGCGAGCCTGGTGCCGGTGCGCAAGCCGGGCCGCCTGCCCGGCCGCTTGCTGGAACAGCCCTATGCGCTGGAATACGGCCACGACACCCTGCAGGTGCAGGCCAACGCGGTGGCCCCCGGCACCCGCGTGCTGCTGGTGGACGACGTGCTGGCCACCGGCGGCACGCTCATGGCGTCGCGCGCGCTGGCCGAGCGGCTGGACGCAACCATCGTGGGCGCCGGCGTGCTGCTGGAGATCAAGGCGCTGGAGGCGCGAACGCGCTGGGGCAGCGCGATCCCGCTGCACTCCACGCTGGTGGCCTGAGCGGCGTCAGGCCTTCCTGACGAACGCCGACTTCAGCCCCATCTGGCCCACGCCGTCGACCCTGCAATCGATGTCGTGGTCGCCATCGACCAGGCGGATGTTGCGCACCTTGGTCCCGACCTTCATCACCAGTGACGAGCCCTTCACCTTCAGGTCCTTGACGACGGTGACGCTGTCGCCGTCCTGCAGCACGTTGCCGACCGCGTCGCGGACCACGCGCGCGGCTTCCGCCTCCTGCGCCCGCGCCAGCGACCACTCGTGCCCGCATTCGGGGCAGGCCAGCATCGGCCCGTCTTCGTAGGTGTAGGTGCCCGCGCAGTGCGGGCAGGGCGGCAACGTGCTCACGGCGAGGTCCGGTCGAACGAAGCCGCCATGGTAAGCCCCCCGCCGCGCGACGCGCCTCGACGGCGCCTGCACCGCAGCCCGCGCAGCATGCGCCGCACCACCGTCACGAGGCCGGCGCCATGCAGGATCCCAACGCGTATTCCCCGGACGCCCCCAGCGCGGAGGCCATGCAGGCGATGCCCGGGCTGGTACTGCTCGACTTCGGCACCAACTGGTGCGGCCACTGCACGGCGGCGCGCCCCGCGGTGGACGCCTGGCGCGCGGCGCATGCCGGCGTCACCCACCTGCGGATCGAAGACGGACGCGGCCGCCCGCTGGGACGCCACTACCGGGTCAAGCTGTGGCCGACCCTGGTCTTGCTGCGCGATGGCGTGGAAATCGCCCGCGTGGTGCGCCCGCTCGGCGCGCGCGACCTGGCTGCCCTGGATCCCTCGCCGGGCTGAGCCGGCCATTTCCCGGGCTTAACAGGGCGCGTGCAACGCTGGCGCCTCCTCCCGCGCCCTTGCCCCGCCTGCCACCTGCAGGATCGGCTGGTTCGCCGGTTCCACGCAGCGCGTGCCCACCGAGCGCCGCGGGAAGGCTGACGCCGACGCCCCGCGCCGCGGCCACGCCACGTTTGCCGGAGTCCCTGCATGACATTTTCGAAGAACACCATCTGCCTCTGGTACGACGGCGCCGCGCTGGACGCCGCCACCTTCTATGCCGACACCTTCCCGGAGAGCCGGGTCGACGCCGTGCAGCGCGCACCGGGTGACTATCCGGCGGGCAGGGAAGGCGACGTGCTGACGGTCCAGTTCACGGTGCTCGGGATCCCCTGCCTGGGCCTCAACGGCGGCGATGCGTTCCGCCACAGCGAAGCGTTTTCGTTCCAGGTGGCCACCGACGACCAGCAGGAAACCGATCGCTACTGGAACGCTATCGTGGGCAATGGCGGGCAGGAGAGCGAATGCGGCTGGTGCAAGGACCGCTGGGGGCTGTCCTGGCAGATCACCCCGCGGGTACTGAGCGAGGCGATCGCCCATCCCGACAGGGACGTGGCCCGGCGCGCATTCGAAGCGATGCTGACGATGCGCAAGATCGACGTGGCCACGATCGAGGCGGCGATTCGCGGCTGAGCCGCGTTCGCCTCCAGTGGCAAGGCGACGCGGACCGCAGCGATGCTTGGCCCGCGCCGACAGGGTGCCTCAGGCGCCCAGCAGCTCCACCTCGAACTTGAGGGTGGCGTTCGGCGGGATCACGCCGCCCGCGCCGCGTGCGCCGTAACCCAGCCCCGGGGGGATGATCAGCGTCCGGGTGCCGCCTTCGCGCATGCCCTGCACGCCCTCGTCCCAGCCCCTGATCACCATGCCGCCACCCAGCGGGAAGATGAAGGGCTCGCCGCGGTCCTTGCTGGAATCGAACTTGGCGCCCTGCACGCCGTTGTCGTACAGCCAGCCGGTGTAATGCACGGTCACGTTGCGGCCGGGTTGCGCTTCGGCGCCGGTGCCGACGGTGGTGTCCTCGAACTGCAGGCCGGAGGCGGTGGTGGTGAAGGCCATTGAACGTCCTTGTCAGGGGGGAAGCGCCGCAGTGTAGCGACTCGCGACGCTGCCGGACGCCGTCAACCGGTCACAGCACCGCGCCCGCTCAGTCCTCGAACAGCACGCGGGCGGCATCCGACTTGCTGCGCACCTTGAACCACGCGCGCACCCGCTCACGCGCATCGCCATCCAGCGCGCCCGCGCCGGCCACCGTCAGCTGGGCCACCGGTGCGCGTTCGCCCGCGGCATCAATGGCGATGCCCTGGCTCAGGGTGACCTCGCCCAGGTCCGGAAACTGCGCGCGCAACTCATCCGCCATGTCGCCCGCCTGCACCGCGAAGCGCTGGCTCGCGCGCAGCCGCCCCTGCACCTCCTCCAGCTGCTGGTCCTTTGCCGCCAGCGCCTCCTGGCTCTGCTTGTACAGGTCGCTCAGCACGCCAGCGCGCAGCTCGGTGACGTCGACCTTCTCGTATTCACTGGACTGGTGCAGCACCAGCCGCGTCTGCGGCAGGCCGGCGACGGCGAGCTTGCCCTCGATCGTGCCCAGCGTGGCGCGGCTGATCGGGTTGCCGATCAGCGAGACATCGATCCGGCGCTGTGCCGGATCGACCCGGGTATCGACCACGTGCGCATCCTTGAACACGAACTGCGCACGCACGAACTGGTTGGCGCGCGACTTGTACACCTCGTCCTTCACCATCAGCGCCGCCAGGTACGCGCTGGGAATGGTGATCGCCAGCGCGGTACCCCACATCGCCCAGCGCAGCTTGCGCTCGGTGCCCTTGTCGACGAACGTGTGGTACGGGAAACGCAGCAGGCGGATGCCGATGAAGGTTGCCAGCGCGATGAACACGGCGTTGATCGAGTACAGGTAGAAGGCGCCGCCGAAGAAGCTCCACTGGCCGGTGGCCAGACCGTAGCCGGCGGTGCACAGCGGCGGCATCAGCGCGGTGGCGATGGCCACGCCGGGGATCACCGCGGATTTCTCCTCGCGGGTCACGCCGATGATCCCGGCCATGCCGCCGAACAGCGCGATCAGCACGTCCCACAGCGTGGGCGAGGTGCGCGCCAGCAGCTCCGACTGCGCCTCCGACAGCGGCGTCAGCATGAAATAGAGGGCCGACACCAGCAGCCCGATCAGGGTCGAGATGGCCAGGTTCTTCATCGCGCTGCGCGCCAGCGCGAAATCGTGCACCGCGATGCCGTGCCCGACCCCCATGATCGGTCCCATCAGCGGCGAGATCAGCATCGCGCCGATGATCACCGCGGTGGAATTGACGTTGAGCCCGATCGAGGCGACCAGGATGGCGAACATCAGGATCCACGGGGTGGCGCCGCGCAGCTCGACCACTTCGCGGATGCGCCGCTCGATGACGTCGTTCGGGGCCTTGTCCGCGACCAGGTTGAAGCGGTCGGCAAGCGCGGCCTGCAGCCGGCTGCGGCGTGTTGGCGGTGGCGTGGCGCTCATGCTCGTCCCGGTCGGCGGCTGGCCCATTCAAACCGCATCGGGCCTGCGAGGCAAACGCCGGCGGGCGCGCCCGGACCCGGATTGGCGCCGGCCAAGCGGGTAAAGTCCACCCACGGCAACGATGGGCGTGGCAATGAAACGTTTGGACCTGCACGGCGATGGCGCAACGCGCTCCGACGGCAACGGCCACTGACGCGATGGAAGGGCTCAATGAACTGCTGGCCGCCTACGGCCTGCTGATCGTGTTCGCGGTGGTGCTGCTCGACCAGGGCGGCGTCCCCGTCCCGGCCTGGCCGCCGCTGGTAGTTGCCAGCGCGCAGGCGGTCGAGCGCCAGCAGGCGGTGTGGCCGATCGTGCTGACGGCGACTGCCGCCGCGCTGCTCGCGGACATGCTGTGGTACTTCGCCGGACGCCGGCACGGCGCGCGCATGCTGCGGCTGATCTGCCGGGTCTCGCTGTCACCCGACAGCTGCGTGTCCAGCACGCGCGAGATGTATTCCCGCTGGGGCGCCCCGTCGCTGGTGCTGGCCAAGTTCATCCCCGGCTTCGCGGCGGTGGGGACCACGCTTGCCGGCCACAGCCGCACGCCGCTGGGCCGGTTCGCGCTGTACGACGGCGCCGGCGCCCTGCTGTGGTCGGGCGTGGCGATCGCGATGGGCATGGTGTTCCACGACGCGGTGAACGAGGCGCTGCTCACCCTGGAATCGATGGGGCGGATCGGCATCGGTGTCGTGTTGCTGGCCGTGCTGGGCTATGTGCTGCAGAAGGGATGGCGGCGGTGGATGTTCCTGCGCGAGCTGCGCATGGAGCGGATCAGCGTGGCCGACCTGCACGCGCTGATGGACCTGCCCGAGCGCCCGCTGCTGGTCGACGTGCGCAGCGACGTAGAGCGCGTGGCCACCGGCTGGATCCCCGGCGCGGTGCACGCATCGAAGGTCGCAGACCTGGTCGCGCACGTGGCGCATGAGGTCGTCGTCTACTGCGACTGCCCGAACGAAGCCAGCGCGGCCAAGGTGGCGGGACAGCTGAAGAAGCTCGGCTTTCGCCGCGTGCGGCCGCTGGCCGGTGGCCTCGAGGCATGGCGCTCGCAGGGCCTGCCGACCGAATCCCACGACACGGACGCCTAGCCGGACGCTACCCCCAGCGCATCAGCAGGCAGTCGAGCGCATCCAGCGCGATGTGGATCAGCAGCCCCAGCCCCACCAGGCGGGTGGCGCGCGGCAGCGTCATCGCGCCGTACACGGCAATCGCGGGCGCGGTGTGCAGCGGGTGGAAGCCGATGCTGCAGCGGCCGGGTGCGTAGATCGGATCCGCCAGCAGGTGGTCGATGTCGATCAGCCAACCCACCAGCAGCAGGCCCCACGCGCGGCGGAAACGGATGGATTTCGCGGAGTCGCGGTGCAGCTGCCACGCCACCAGCGCGGGGACGGCCGCGTGCAGCAGCAGGTGGAGGATGGCGCGCAGGGTCATGCGTAGGGACGAGCGAGGCGAGTCGCGCTAGGTTACGACGTGAGCCCGACACCTGCTCCGGCACGCCGTTACTTCGGCTGGCGCGCCGCCCACATGTTGTCGACCAGGTTCGGATAGCGGCGCCCGGCCTGCTGCGCGCGCTGACGCGCCGCCTCGCGCTGGCGTTTGCTCAGTGGCGGCGCCTTGCCAGCCCGTGGGGGAGCGGGCTGTTTCCAAGGCGGCTGGCGAGGCGGCTTCATCGTCCGGTTCCCATGCGCTCCAGCGCGCGACGACAGACGTTACGCCCAAGTGCTGGGCTCGGATGCAGCCCGTTGATCGCGCCTCGCCGGCGGCGTGCATCCGAACCGCGCGCCGCGTCGTAAGCACCTACGCACGCCCCGGCCGATCGCCGCGCAGGCGGCCACCCCTACCCATGGAGATTCCAATGAAGCCGCACCTGACCTTGTCGCTCGCCATCGCCGGCGCCCTGGCGCTTGCCGCCTGCAGCGCGCAGGAAACACACGCCCCCGCCGAGCCGCCGGTTGCGACCGACGCGGCGCCCGACGCGATGGCCCCGGCCGCACCGACCCCGGCCGCACCCGCCAACCCCAGCGTGGGCGGCGCCGCGATGGACGCGAACCTGGACATCGTCGCCAATGCCGCGGCCGCGCCCAACCTCAGCACGCTGGTCGCCGCGGTCAAGGCTTCCGACCTGGTCGCCACCCTGCAGGGTCCCGGCCCGTTCACCGTGTTCGCGCCCACCGACGATGCGTTCGCCAAGCTGCCGGCCGGCACCGTCGATGGCCTGTTGCAGCCTGGCAAGAAGGCCGACCTGGCCGGCCTGCTGACCTATCACGTCGTGTCGGGCAGCGTCGATGCCGCCACGCTGCTGCAGCAGATCGACGCCGGCGGCGGCAGTGCCCGCCTGACCACGGTGCAGGGCGCCACCCTCACCGCCACGCCCGACGGCGCCGGCGGCATCACTCTGACCGATGCCAAGGGCGGCACCGCGAAGGTGACCACCGCCGACGTGCGCCAGAGCAATGGCGTGGTCCACGTGATCGACAGCGTGCTCATGCCCTGACACGCTCGGCGCTGACGCATGCAGAAGGGCGGGCGGCTTCGGCCGCCCGTCTTGCATGCGGTCGCGGGCGACGCCCGGCCGCACGAGAAGAGTAAGAGCTTCTGCGCAGCGACGGCTCAATGCGCACCGCGCGTCAAACTGGAAGTGTCCTGTTACCTTTTCCTGACGGGACGCCCGCCGTCAGTCCGCCAATAGTGCTGCGGTATCCAGCAAGCGCACTCTAGGCCGACCTGCCAGTCGCTCGCGCAGCCAGTAACCATGCTCGGCCCCGACCAGCACCACGATGCGCTTGCCGGGATGTGCGGCCGCCGCGCTGGTGATCACGTCGAGGAAATGCCGGTTCCAGGCCTCCCAGCCCGCGCGCTCGCCCTCGCCGACCAACGCCTCCTGCAGCAGATGCTTGGCGCGCATCTGCTGGTCGGTGACCGCGTCGTTCACCCGGGACGGGTTGGTCCAGTACGCACGCAACGTTGCATACAGCGCCTCCGTTTGCGCTGCGAACGCGCTCGCCGCCACCGGGTCGCGCGCTTGGAACTCGCGCCCCGCCGAGGCGTACGGCCCTACGATCTCGTCGTAGCGCGGGGGCGCCGGCTCCATCGCATGCACGCGATAGCGGTGGGCATCGATCAACGGATACACGACGTCCGGATACTCGACCTTGGTCGCTTCCTTGGCGCGTTGCGCATAGCGGTCCGCGCGCACCTCGATGCACAGCACGTCCGGCCGCAGGCGCAGGATGCTCTCCCGCAGCGCGCTGCGGGAGTACGCCGGCACGTCGTCATGCAGCGTGTGCAGGGTGGACAGCACCGCCACTTCGGCGGGCTTCGGCGGCGCGGCCAGTGCCACCGGGATGAGGCAGGACAACAGCAGCGCGGGTAGGCAGCGCAGGAGGCGGTGCAGTCTGGAATGCGGCTTGAGCGCCATGGTGCGTCCTTGCGGCAACGAATCAGGACATCCTGCTCCGCACCTGTGACTCAGGCCGACCTTGCCCTCATCCGCACTTCGAGTACCCGCAATTCAGGCACGTCGCACACCCGTCCATGATCACCACCGCCTTGGTGCTGCACTTGTGGCACATGGTCGCGGTGGGCGGGAAGCTGGCGCCGTCGCCGGTGACTTCGATGTCTTCCTGGTGGCCGGCGCCGGGGACGTCGGCGGCAGGGGTCACGTCAGGTTTTTTTTTTGAGCGCTGCTCGTAGGCGTGGCGCTTCTCGGCGATCAGCGCGCGCTGGGCATCGCTCATCTCCGGGTCGTGCAGCATGCCGATCGACTTCAGGTGTTCCTCGACGATGCTGCCCAGCTCGGCCACCAGCGAGGGCATGTACACGCCGCCGGCCTTGAAGTAGCCGCCGCGCGGGTCGAACACGGCCTTCATCTCGTCGACGATGAAGGTCACGTCGCCACCCTTGCGGAACACCGCGGACATGATCCGGGTGAGCGCGACGATCCACTGGAAATGCTCCATCGACTTGCAATTGATGAAGATCTCGAACGGGCGCCGGTGCTCGTGCTCGTTGCCGGCATTGAGCACGATGTCGTTGATGGTCACGTACATCGCGTGTTCCACCAGCGGCGACTTGATCTTGTAGGTCGAGCCGACCAGCACTTCCGGGCGCTCGATGCGCTCGTGCATCTGGATGACGTTGTCTTCCGGGGCCTCGACCACGGCCGGCGGCGCGGGCACGGCGTCCTTCGCCTTGTCCTCGGCGGTGACGACGCTGTAACCCTTGATTTTCTTCTCGATCCTGACGGTCATGCGATGCAGTCCTGCTGGTGCGTGTCGGGGTGCTGGAACTGCCGCCCGGCGGATGGCCGCCGGGCGACGGGGTGGTGCCTTACTTCCGGGCCGGCGCCTTCCTGGCGGCGGCCTTCTTCGCCGCCGACTTGCTGGCGGTGGACTTCTTTGCCGGGGCCTTCTTCGCGGCGGGGGCCTTGCGTGCGGTCGCCTTCTTCGCCGGCGACTTCGTGGCGGCCGCCTTGCGGGCCGGTGCCTTCTTCGCCGCCGACTTCTTCGCGGGCGCCTTCTTTGCCGCCGACTTCTTCGCGGGCGCCTTCTTTGCCGCCGTCTTCCTCGCCGGAGCCTTCTTGGCGGCGGCCTTCTTCGCCGGAGCCTTCTTGGCAGTGGCCTTCTTCGCTGTCGCCTTCTTGGCCGTGGCCTTCTTGGCCGGTGCCTTCTTCGCCGTCGACTTGCTGGCGGTGGACTTCTTCGCCGGGGCCTTCTTCGCGGCCTTCTTGCCGGTTCCCTTGCGCTTCAACGAGGCGGCTTCCTTCTTCGCTTCGCTGGTGACGGCTTCGAGCTTCTTCTTGGCTTTCGTGGTGGTCTTCTTGACTGCCTTGCGCGCGTCCTTGACGGCACGGTCGGCGGCCTTGCGTGCCTTGGTCGCGGTCTTCAGGACCGTGTCCACCGCACCTTCCGCGGTGGCGGCGATGGTGCTGCCGACGTTCGACGCGGCGTCCTTCACCGTCTCTGCGGCATCAGACAATTTCGCCGCGACTCCTTTACCTTTGCTCATAAGCCCTCCTCGTAGGGCGCAGGTTGTTGGGTACCACAGCGCGATCCTATACCCGGAAACGGCGTCCGTGCAGCGTGACGGGCACGACGTGCAGCGAACGACGGCCGGCGTCAGAACTTGCCGTAGTACCCCTCCTTCAGCGCATCGAAGAGATTGGCCGCGGTGTGCATCTCGCCGTCGTACTCGATCTGCTCGTTGCCCTGGACCTCCACCACGCTGCCGTCCTCGAGCTCGAAGCGATAGGTGGTGTTCGCAAGGTCGGCTTCCTTGACCAGCACGCCCTGGAACGCGGCGGGGTTGAAGCGGAAGGTGGTGCAGCCCTTCAGGCCCTGCTGGTGCGCGTAGCGGTAGATGTCCTTGAAGTCCTCGTACGGGTAATCGGTCGGGACGTTCGCGGTCTTGGAGATCGAGGAATCCACCCAGCGCTGCGCCGCGGCCTGCACGTCCACGTGCTCCTTCGGGCTGATGTCGTCGGCGGAGATGAAGTACTCCGGCAGGCGCGCCTCGGCGTCCTCGGCGAACGGCATCGCCTTGGGGTTGACCAGCTCGCGGTAGGCCAGCAGCTCGAACGAGAAGACGTCGACCTTCTCCTTGGTCTTCTTGCCTTCGCGGATCACGTTGCGGCTGTAGTGGTGCGCGAAGCTCGGCTCGATGCCGTTGCTGGCGTTGTTGGCCAGCGACAGCGAGATGGTGCCGGTCGGCGCGATCGAGCTGTGGTGGGTGAAGCGCGCGCCGGTTTCCGCCAGCTGCTCGACCAGTTCGGGCGCCACCTCGGCGACCTTCTGCATATAGCGGCTGTAGCGCGCATGCAGCACCTTGCCCTCGATCTCCTGGCCGACCTTCCAGCCGTCTGCCGCCATCTCCGGGCGCTTGCGCAGCATCTCGGCGGTGACGGTGAAGCGCTCGTCCATGATCGGCGCCGGGCCTTTCTCCTGCGCCAGCGCAAGGCCGGTTTCCCAGCCGGCCACCGCCATCTCGCGGGCGATGCGCTCGGTGAACTCGCAGCTCTCGCCGCTGCCGTACTTCATCCGCAGCATGGTGATGGTGCTGCCCAGGCCGAGGAAGCCCATGCCGTGGCGGCGCTTGCGCAGGATTTCCTCGCGCTGCTGCTGCAACGGCAGGCCGTTCACTTCGACCACGTTGTCCAGCATGCGGGTGAACACGCGCACCACTTCCTTGTATTCCTCCCAGTCGAACGCGGCCTGGGGGGTGAAGGGATGCTTGACGAACTTGGTCAGATTGACCGACCCCAGCAGGCAGGCGCCGTAGGGCGGCAGCGGCTGCTCGCCGCAGGGGTTGGTGGCGCGGATGTTCTCGCACCACCAGTTGTTGTTCATCTCGTTGACCTTGTCGATCAGGATGAAGCCCGGCTCGGCGTAGTCGTAGGTCGAGACCATGATCATGTCCCACAGGTGGCGGGCGCGGATGTGCCCGTACACCTTGCAGGCCACCAGGCCGTCGTCGCGCACGATGTAGTTCTTGTGGGTGGGCCAGTCGCGCCACACCACCTCTGCGGCGTTGGCGAGGTCGAGCTCGCCCGCCTCCTTCTCGTTGATCGGGAACACCAGCGGCCAGTCGGCGTCGGTCTCCACCGCCTGCATGAAGCCGTCGGTGATCAGCAGGCTGAGGTTGAACTGGCGCAGGCGGCCGTCCTCGCGCTTGGCGCGGATGAAGTCCTTCACGTCGGGATGCGAGACGTCGAAGGTGCCCATCTGCGCACCGCGGCGGCCACCGGCGCTGGACACGGTGAAACACATCTTGTCGTAGATATCCATGAAGGACATCGGGCCGGAGGTGTAGGCGCCGGCGCCGGCGACGAAGGCGCCGCGCGGGCGCAGCGTGGAGAATTCGTACCCGATCCCGCAACCGGCCTTGAGCGTCAGCCCGGCCTCGTGGACCTTCTACAGGATGCCGTCCATCGAATCGGTGATGGTGCCGGACACGGTGCAGTTGATGGTGCTGGTCGCGGGCTTGTGCGCCTGCGCGCCGGCGTTGGAGGTGATGCGGCCGGCCGGGATCGCGCCGCGGCGCAGCGCCCATGCGAAGCGCTCCTGCCAGTACTGCTGCAGCTCGGCGGTCGGCTCGGCTTCCGCCAGCGCCTTGGCCACGCGCAGGTAGGTGCCGTCGATATCGGCATCCAGCGGCTCGCCCTGCTTGGTCTTCAGGCGGTACTTCTTGTCCCAGATGTCCATCGATGCGGGCTGCATCGGGATGTCCTGCTTCGCGTCCGTGACCACTGCCTCAAGCCTCGCCGTGCTCATGCCTGTCGACTCTCCTGTCCATGTTGCCTGCTGCAGCCTGGCTGCGTGCCTTCGCGGGATCGGGAAGCGGCGGTTGCCATGCGCAACCGGTCCGGATCACCGGACAGTGCGCGTTTGCAGGGTTTCCAGCCGCCCAGCGTCGCTCCCCAACGCCGCTTTATTGCGCCCACTAGAATTGGTAACTATTGCATCAATGACCACTACATCTAGTGGCATTGCCGGTAAACCATAGCACGGCCCCGACGCCAGTCAATGACCAATTTGCGCCCGGCCGTCGGGTTGGCGCGAAAGCCGCGCCAGCAGTGGGCCAGGGACTCAGCGCGGCGTTCCGGGGGCCGGCCTGAATGGGCAAACGTGCTGCGGCGCGCAACCGTCTCAGGGCCCGCTGCGCTCCTCGCCCGGGCTCGCTGGCAGCGGCAGGCGCATGCGTTCGAGCAAGGCCAGGTAGCGGGGCTCGGCGCGCAGCTGCGGCCAGTCCAGCAGCAGGAACGACATGCGCACGTCGCGCTCGCGGTAGCCCTGTTCAAGCAGATCCAGCGCGCGCGTGCGATCGCCCAGCGCGTCGGCCAGCTGGGCCAGGCTGGTCGCCGGCACGTAGTCGCGTTGGCGACGTGCTTCCAGTTCGGCCATCAGGCGTTCCGCGGACGCGCGATCCCCGGCAGCGAGATAAGCCTGGCCCAGCGAGGCCACCGTGTTGCTCTGGCCCTGCGAGATCTCCACCGCGCGCTGGAGGTTGGCCACCGCCTCCGCGTTGTTGCCGGCTGCCAGCGCTCGCCCTGCCTTGATGCGCATGGCGATCCAGGCATCCGGCTCCAGCTCCAGGGTCTTCTGCAGGTGCTTCTGCGCGTCTTCCGCCTCGCCCGCTATGCGCAGGAAGTAGCTGCCCAGGGAGTTGATCAGCGGCGACAGCGGATCCAGCGCAATGGCGCGACGGACGAAGGGAAGTGCATCCCGCGCCCGGCCGATGTTGACCAGCAGGTGCGCCATCGCCAGTTGGGCTTCGGCGAGGTTGGGGTTGAGGGCGATGGCGCGCGCGATCGAGGCCTCCGCGCCGGGCCAGTCCCAGCCGTACCAGAACTCGATGAAGCCCTTGGACGACCACGCCTCGGCCGATTGCGGATCAATCGCCAACGCCTTCTGCACCGCCGCCTGCGCCAGCGGGAACAGTTCGCGCGGATCGCCGTCGCCGGTCATCACCTTGGCCCGGTGTACGGCCACCTCAGCCGCCGCTTCGGCGCGAACTGGGAGCTGGACCTGGGGCTGCGCTACACCGTCGAGCGCAAGACCGCCACGGCCTACAACGCCTACTACCGCGACGACGGGTACGCCGAGGTCGCCGAGGTGCTGGCCGACTTCACCGACCGCACCCGCTACAGCGCGCCCACCCCGCGGCTCGCGCTGTCCTGGCACCCGGACCCGCGGGCGATGGTGTACTGGCAGGTCAGCTGCGGCTTCAAGGGCGGCAGCTACAACGTGCGCGCCAATGCCAAGGCCTATCCGGAGTCCGTGCATCCGCTGGCCGCCGAAACCGTCGTCGCCAACGAGGTGGGGGCGAAGACCGAGTGGCTTGGCGGCGCCCTGGCCGTCAACGCAACGCTGTTCCACCACGACTACCGCAACATCCAGCTGAGCGTCCTCACCGCCAGCGAAGACCCGCGCTTTTCCGCCGGCTTCCCCGATTTCCGCAATGCCGGCCGCGGCACCGCGCAGGGCGCCGAGCTCGAGTGGCGAACGCGCCTCGGCGCCTACCTGCAGTGGAGCGGGCACGCGGGATGGCTCGACACGCGCTACGACCGTTACCTGGAGAACGGCATCGATGTTGCCTCGCAGCGGCGGTTCCCGAACGCGCCGCGCCTCACCGCTGGCACCAGCGTTGCGGGCGATTTCCCGCTGCGCCGCGCCGGCTGGCTGCGCGCGCGGATCGACGGGCGCTACCAGAGCGAGGTCTGGCCCACCACGGATCTACAGCCGCTGCTGCGGCAAGGCGGGTACGCGTTGTGGAATGCCTCGGTGGAGTGGACCTCGCCCCGGGAGCACTGGGAGCTGGCGCTGCGTGGGGAGAACCTCGGCAACCGTGCCCATCGCACTTCCGGGTTCGCGTATCCGTTCGGCATCGTTACCGGCTATTACGGGCGGCCGCGCAACTGGTCGCTGACGCTGGCCTACGCGTTCTGAGTACGCCCGGCTTCAGCCGCGATTGCATCGGCTACGACGAAACTGAATGTTAACAATCGAGCCGTCACGATTCGCCCATGAAGACCTCCTCCAAGACCCTGCTTGCCCTCACCGCGGCCGCGGCGTTTGGCGGCTTTGCCGCGACTGGCCTGCACCTGGCGCTGGATTCGCCGGTGGCCGCGCAACCCGGCGCCGCCAGCGCGATTCCCGCCGCGGGCGCACTGCCCAACGTGGTCGCCGGCACCCCGATGCCATCGCTGGCGCCGATGCTCAAGCGCGTGTTGCCGGCCGTGGTCAGCGTCAATACCAAGCAGCGGGTGCGGGTGAACACGCCGTTCGGCGACGATCCGGTGTTCCGCCGCATGTTCGGGATCCCGCAGGAGCGGATCGCGCGCTCGCTCGGCTCCGGGGTGATCATCGATGCGCAGCGCGGTCTCGTGCTCACCAATAACCACGTGGTCGAGGACGCCGACGAAGTCGAAGTCATCCTCGCCGACGGGCGCACGCTCAAGGCGGAGTTCGTCGGCAATGACGCCGACACCGACATCGCGCTGATGAAGATCCCCGCCGACAACCTCACCGCGATCCCGCTGGCCAACAGCGACGCGATGCAGATCGGCGACTTCGTGGTCGCGATCGGCAACCCGTTCGGCGTGGGCCAGACGGTGACTTCCGGGATCGTCTCGGCGGTCGGGCGCAACAACCTGCCGGGCGCCGGCTTCCAGAACTTCATCCAGACCGATGCCTCGATCAACCCCGGCAACTCCGGCGGCGCGCTGGTCAACCTCAACGGCCAGCTGGTCGGCATCAACACCGCGAGCTTCAACCCGCGCGGATCGGCCGCGGGCAACATCGGGCTGGGCTTCGCGATCCCGTCCAACCTCGCCAACGGCATCAAGGACCAGCTGCTGGCCGGTGGCGTGGTCCGTCGCGGCACGCTCGGCATCGACAGCCAGGACGTGGACGCGCGGATCGCCCGCGGGCTGGGCCTGGACGAGGCCCGCGGCGCGGTGGTGACCCGCGTGCATCCCGGCTCGGCCGCCGCCAGCGCCGGCCTGCGCGTGGGCGACGTGATCCTGGCCGCGAATGGCCAGGCGGTGCGCGACGCCGAAGCGCTGCGCAATTTCCAGGGCCTGCAGCGCCCGGATGCGCGGATCGTGCTCGACGTCCGCCGCGACGGCCGCGCGCTGCAGGTGACCACCGGGCTGCGCGAAGTCCCCAAGGCGCTGGAAGGCGCCGAACTGGACCCGCGCCTGGCCGGCGCCAGCTTCGCCGAGCTGCCCGAATCGCTGCGCCGCCAGGGGCTTTCCGGCGTGGTCGTAGACAAGGTGGTGCCCGGCAGCCGCATCGCGCAGACCGGCCTGCGCGTCGGCGACGTGGTGCTGGCCGCCAACACCGGCCAGTTCAGCGACCTCACCGGCTTCCGCGCGGTGATGGCGACCACCCCGGCGCAGCTCTACCTGCGCGTGTTGCGAAACGGCCGCGCCTACAACGTGCCCATGCCCTGAACCGTGACGGACGCATCACGCACGGGCTGCCACGCTGAATGCCAGTGCGTTTTCCCCCAACGAGGATCCAGTCGATGAGCAACGAAACCGAAGCGGTCAAGAGCAACCTGGGCGAGGCCGGCTCCCACCTGAAGCAGGCCGCGGTCGCTGCCGGCGGCGCAATCAAGGGCGCGGCCAACGCGGCCGGCGACGAGGTGCGGCTGGGCAAGGCCGAGGTGAAGTCGGAGCTGGCGCAGGGCGCGCTCTCCAGCATCAACGCCGCCGAGCACCTGGGCGCCGCCGCCGGCGAGCAGATGGACGTGCTGATGGACAAGGGCCGCGACCTGATCGACAGCGCTGCCGAGCTGATCCGCGAGCGTCCGCTGGCCGCGTTCGGCGCCGCGTTTGCCGCTGGCTGGATCATTTCCAAGCTCGGCCGCAGCGACAAGTAAGCCGACCGAATGACGGCGGCCGACGACAGCCCGCGCACCGGCCCGCCGCCACCGCGGCAGGGTCCGGCGTCGCCCGACCTGTCGGAGTCGGTGCACGCGCTGGGTGAGGAGGCGCGCGCCGGACTGAAGGCGGCCAAGGATGCGGCGAGCGCCTTCCGCATCCTGGTCTCGGCCGATGTCTCGCTCGCGCGCAGCGCATTCGGCCGGACGCTGGCGTTCACCGGCGTCGCGATCGCGTTCGGTGCGTCCGCCTGGCTGCTGTTGATGGCAAGCCTGGTGGTGTGGCTGAGCCGTGGCGCGGGTCTGGCCTGGTCGCTGTCGATGCTGTTAACCGGCGTGCTCAGCATCATCGCCACCGGCGCCGCGGGCTACACCGCGATGCGCTATTTCGAACACACGCGGATGAAGGCGACCCGGCGCCAGCTGGCGCGTCTCGGGATCGGCGAGCTGGCGACCTTCATGCCGGAAGCGGACAGCAGCGAGTCGGCCGAGTCCGCCGCCGAGCGCGTGGCCGAGGCCACCGAGACCGGCGAACCGGTCAAGAAGGGGCTCGGCGTGGACGTCACCCCGCCTTGAGTACATGTCGATGGGCAGCACGGCCAGCAGGGAGACACAGGTGGGCTTCGAGGCGCTGATCGAGAAAGTCACCCAGGCCGAGCAGGCGCTGGAGAGCAGCGAGCGTGTCGCCGCGGGCCGCTGGACCAGCTTCAAGGGCACCTGGCGTGCCAGCTGGACCCCTGGCCGGATCGTGGCCGCCGGGCTCGCCGCTGGCTTCATCTCCGGCCGCGCGCAGCCACTCCGGGTGGCGGGCAGCGGCGGCGTATTGAATCTTGCGACCGCGCTGGCCGGCATCTTCGCCGGCACCGGCGCGCAGGTGGCGGCCAAGGAAGCCGAGGACGCCGCCAATGCCGCCGAAGGCGCGGCCACCGCGGCCGTGGCAGGTACCGAGGCGCCGGTTGTTCCGCCCGCACCCGCGCAATTCGCCGCCGGCCTGGACCAGGGCGCATGAGCGCGACGCTTCCGCCCGGCGCGCCGCCGCAACCGGTGGTGGTGCCGGGCACGCCGCCACCGGCGCCGCCCGAGGGCCCGGCCCCGCGTCCACGCGCGCCCCTGTCGCTGGTGGTGCTGGCGGTGCTGGCGGTGGGCGTCGTGCTGTGGGCCACGCAGTCGGTGATCCTGCCCGTGCTGCTGGCGATGTTCTTCGCGCTGGTCGGCAATCCGATCATCCGCGTCCTGCAGCGCGCGCGCGTGCCGCGGTTCATCAGCGCGCTGGCGGTGCTGTTCAGTGGCATCGCGATCGCCGTGTTGCTGGGCCAGCAACTGGTGCAGCCGGCCGGCGAATGGATCCGCGAGGCGCCGCGCGAACTGCGCAGCCTGACGCCCAAGCTGCAGAAGATCACCAAGCCCGTGCAGGCGGCCAACGAGGCGGCGGAAAACATCGCGCGCGCCGCCGGCGGAGAGACCTCCGGGAAGCAGGTGCAGGTGGTCAAGACGGAGGTCAACGATCCCTACAAGGCGCTGACCGCGACCCCGAAGGTGATCACCGCGGTGCTGGCGGTCGTACTGCTGACCTTTTTCTTCATGGTCTACGGCCAGGACCTGCGGCGCAACGCGATCGCGCTGCTGCCGGACCGACAGAAGAAGAAGGTCACGGTGGAAATCCTGAAGGCGATCGAGCTCGAGGTCAGCCGCTACGTGTTGACCATCACCGTGATCAACGTGGTTGTCGGGCTGATTTTCGCGGCCTGCCTGCTGTTCTTCCTCGACCTGCCGCTGGACGAGGCGTTGCTGTGGGGCACGATGGCGGCGGTGCTCAACTTCGCGCCCTACGTCGGCCCGCTGATCGGGATGATCGTGATGCTGCTGATGGGCTTCGCCACGTACGACGCCCCGCTGCAGGCGCTGTTGCCGGCGGCGATCTACCTGGGCCTGCACACCCTGGAGGGGCAGATCCTGACCCCGATCGTGCTTGGCAAGACGATGGCGATCTCGCCGCTGATCCTGATCCTGGCGTTGATGGTGTTCGGCTCGATGTGGGGCATCATCGGCCTGCTGCTGGCGGTGCCGATGCTGGTGTGCGCCAAGATCGTGCTGCTGCGCCTTGACGGCATGGAAGGCTGGGCCCAACTGCTGGAGTAGCGCCGGGCGGGCGCATGCGGACGGCTACAATGGCGCGGTGAACTTCGCCATCCGCGCCATCACCTTCGACCTCGACGATACCCTGTGGCCCTTCGCCCCGATCGGCGAGCGGATCGAGCGCACCCTGCACGACTGGTTCGTCGCCCACAGCCCGCGCACCGCCGAACGCTTCCCGATCGGCGAGATGCGCGCGTTGCGCGAACGCGTGTTCGCCGAGTTCCCGCAGCACGCGCATGACCTCGGCCTGCTGCGCCGGCTCACCATCGAGCGTGCGCTGCACGAAAGCGGCGGCGATCCGGGGCTTGCGAGCGCGGCCTACGCAATCTTCTTCCACGAGCGTAACCGGGTGGATTTCTACCCCGATGCCCGCGACGCGCTGGCGCGCATCGCCCGGCGCCTGCCGATCGCCGCGCTGACCAATGGCAACGCCGACCTCGCGCAAATCGGGATCGCGCCGCTGTTCCGCTTCCAGCTGGGTGCGCGCGAATTCGGCGCGCCCAAGCCGGATCCGGCCCTGTTCCACGCCGCCTGCGAGCGCCTGCGGCTGCCGCCCGGGTCCGTGCTGCACGTGGGCGACCATCCGCACACCGACGTCTTCGGCGCGGCCAATGCCGGCCTGCGCAGCTGCTGGATCGACCGCGGCGACCACCACTGGCCGGATGGCATGCCGCCGGCCGACCTGCGCATCGCCACCCTGAGCGAACTGGCCGAGCTGATCGAAGCCGGCCACCACGAGGACCTGCCTGCATGAGCCTGCCGAACGGATTCGCCGCGCCCGCCGATGCCACGCCGCTTCCGCTGCACGTGGTCGACAAGCAGCGCCTGGCCGAGTGGCTGGCCACCCAGCCGCAGGCGGTGCAGGCGTGGATCGCGGCCCACCGCTTCGATGGCAGCGGCGGCAGCGCGCTGGCATGGAGCGACGCCAGCGGCGCGCTTGCCGGCGCCGTCATCGGGATCGCCGACATCCACGATCCGTTCTCCTATGCGCATGCGCCCAAGGCGCTCCCCGCCGCGGACTGGCAGGCCGCGGACGCCCCCGATGCGGACGCCGCGCGCGCGCTGCAGCTGGGCTGGGGACTGGGCCTGTACCGCTTCGACCGCTACCGCAAGCAGGAGCGTCAAGCGTCGCGGCTGGTCGGCGCGTTCGACGAGGAAACCTTCGACCTGCTCGCGGCCTGCGCGCGCGTGCGCGACCTGGTCAACACCCCCACCGAGGACATGGGCCCGGAGCAGCTGGAAGCCGAGGCGCGCGCGATCGCGCAGGCGCACGGTGCAACCGTTGCGGTGGTCGCCGGCGAGGAACTGCTGGCGCAGAACTACCCGGCGATCCACGCCGTCGGCCGCGCCTCGCACCGCGGGCCGCGTCTGATCGAGATGACCTGGGGGGACCCGGCGCATCCGCACGTGGCGATCTGCGGCAAGGGCGTGTGCTTCGACACCGGCGGCCTGGACATCAAGGCCGCGGCCGGCATGCGCAACATGAAGAAGGACATGGGCGGCGCCGCGCATGCGTTGGCGCTGGCGGCGCTGGTGATGGCGCGCAAGCTCAAGCTGCGGCTGACCGTGCTGGTGCCGGCGGTGGAAAACGCGATTGGCCCCAACGCCTTTCGCCCCGGCGAGGTGGTGGCCACGCGGGTCGGCGCCAGCGTCGAAATTGACAATACCGATGCCGAAGGCCGCGTGGTGCTGGCGGACACCCTGGCGCGCGCCTGCGAACTCAAGCCGGACCTGCTGCTGGACTTCGCCACCCTCACCGGCGCCGCCCGGATCGCGCTGGGCCCCGACCTGCCGGCGCTGTACGCCAACGACGACGCGCTGGCCAACGACTGGCTGGACGCCGGCAATGCCACCCGCGACCCGCTGTGGCGGATGCCGCTGTGGCGCCCTTACCTGCGCTACCTCACCAGCGGCATCGCCGACATCGCCAATGGCAGCAGCACGCCGATGGCCGGCAGCGTCACCGCGGCCCTGTTCCTCGAGCGCTACGTCGCCGCCGGGCAGCGCTGGGCGCATGTCGATGTCTACGCCTGGAACGACGCCGACCGCCCCGGCAAGCCCGCCGGCGGCGAGGCGCAGGGCCTGCGCGCGGCGTTTGAAGTGCTGAAGTCCCGCTCCGCCTGAACCAACCGTTCGTCCGACGGCACGTCATCTCGCTTGCAAACTCTATTTTGTAGAGTACTCTGCGAAACATCAGCCGCCGCAGCGAGAGTGCCATGACCAGGACCGAACAGTTACAGCAGGACCTCGACTACATCCGCTCGGCGGTGCGCCGGCGCGAGCAGCCCGTGGGCATCCCGGCGCTCTTCGTGTTCTGGGCGGTGGCCGTGTTCCTGGGTTTCGCGGCGGCCGACTTCGCCCCGCGCATCGCCGGCCTGTACTGGCTGGTGGTGGGCATCGGCGGCGGGGGTTTCAGCTGGTGGATGGGCGAGCGCGACGACCGCAAGCGCGGCGTGCGCGACGTCGCGCAGGGCAAGCGTTACGGCCTGCACTGGGTGGTCGGCGGCATTGGCTACTTCCTGACCGCGCTGCCGATGCTCGCGCACGGCTTCAGCAATGACGCGGCCGCCGGCTTCCTGCTCACCACCGGCCTCGTCTACGGGCTGGCCGGCGTGCACCTGGAGCGTCCGCTGCTGTGGTGCGGGCTGCTGGCCTTCGCCGGCTACGTGGCGCTGGTGGTGTGGCGCCTGCCGTATGCGTGGACGATGACCGGCGCGTTGATGGCCGCCTGCCTGCTGCTGGCGGCCGTGTTCGCAGCCCGCGCGCGCGCCGCCGAGGACGTCGCCGGCGCCGCGCAATGAAAGCGCTGGAGCAACTCGATCCGGCGTTCGAGCATCGCGCGCGGCTGGCGATCGCGGTGCTGCTGGCGCGCCACGGCGAGATCAGCTTCGCGCGCTTCAAGCAGGAGCTCGCGCTCACCGACGGCAACCTCGGCGCGCAGCTGCGGCGGCTGGAGGAGGCGGGTTACCTGGTGCTGCGGCGGGATTTCGTGGAGCGCAAGCCGGTGACCTGGTATGCGCTGAGCCGCTCGGGTCGCAAGGCGCTGGGTACCCACCTGCACGCGCTGCGTGCGGTGATCGATGCGGGCATGTAAAGGAACCTTGACAATACCGAAGGTGCAGGAGAAGGTGACTTCCGGCAACTGGGCAGCGCCCGGGCCGACTCCCACACTTCGCGCATCCCGCCAACGCCGCCCATGAATACCTCCGCCGACCTGCTCAATTCATTGAAGATCGACCGCAGCGCGCCGCCACCGCCTTCGAAGCGCGGGTTGTGGATCGGCCTTGGCGTGGCCGGCGCGCTGGTGCTGGCGGCCGCGGGCTGGTGGCTGCTGGGCCGCGACGGCCCGATCGACGTGCGCACCGCGCAGGCAACCGCGATCGGAGGCCCCGGCGCGGGCAGCGCCAGCGTGCTTGACGCCAGCGGCTACGTGGTCGCGCGGCGGATGGCCACGGTGAGTGCCAAGGTGCCGGGCAAGGTGCGCGAGGTGCTGATCGAGGAAGGCCAGCGCGTGCGCGAGGGCGAGGTCATCGCGACCCTGGATCCGGTCGATGCCGACCAGCAGCGCCAGCTATCGGCCTCGCAATTGCAGGCGGCGCGCAGCGCGGTGGCGGGCGTGCAGGCGCAGCTGAAGGAAGCCGAGGCGAACGCCAGCCGGCTGGGCGCGCTGGCCGCGCAGAAGCTGGTCAGCCGAGCCCAGTTCGAGCAGGCGGTCGCGCAGCGCGACGGCCTGCGCGCGCAGCTGGCGACCGCGCAGCGCAACGTGCAGGTGGCAGGCGCCGGCCTGCGGATCGCCGCCCAGGGCGTGGACAACACCGTCGTGCGCGCGCCGTTCGACGGGGTGGTGATCGCCAAGGCCGCGCAACCGGGCGAGATCGTCTCGCCGATGGCCGCCGGCGGCGGCTTCACCCGCACCGGCATCGGCACCATCGTCGACATGGAGTCGCTGGAAGTGGAGGTCGAGGTCGGCGAGTCCTTCATCGGCCGGGTCAAGCCGGGGATGGCGACGGAGACCATCCTCAATGCGTACCAGGACTGGAAGATCCCGGGCAAGGTGATCGCGATCATCCCCGCCGCCGACCGCGGCAAGGCGACGGTCAAGGTGCGGGTTGGGCTGGACGCCCGGGGCGATCCGCGGATCGTGCCGGAAATGGGCGTGCGCGTGGGCTTCCTCGAGGCGCCGCAACCCGCGCAGGCGCAAGCCAAGCCGGGCGTGCTGGCGCCGTCGGCCGCGCTCACCCGTCGCGGCGATGCCGAGGTCGCGTTCGTGGTTGAAGGCGACACCGTGCGCCAGCGCACCGTCACCCTCGGCCGCACCCTCGGCGAGGACCGCGAAGTGCTCACTGGCCTGGCCGGTGGCGACGCGCTGGTGCTCGATCCGCCCGAATCCCTCGCCGATGGCGCGCGCGTGCGCGTGGCGACCGACGACAGCAACGACTGAGCGCGCGTACGCGCCCGAAGGACATCCGCATGCCCACCCTCGTCAGCATCCGCAACCTGCGCAAGACCTACCAGCGCGGCCCCGAAACGGTGGACGTGCTGCACGGCGTCGACCTCGACATCGAGGCCGGCGACTTCGCCGCGCTGATGGGGCCGTCCGGCTCCGGCAAGACCACCCTGCTGAACCTGATTGGCGGGCTGGATTCGCCGACCTCGGGCAGCATCGAGGTGGCCGGCCAGCGCATCGACGCGATGAAGTCCGGCCAGCTCGCGCAGTGGCGCAGCAACAACGTCGGCTTCGTGTTCCAGTTCTACAACCTGATGCCGACCCTGACCGCGCAGAAGAACGTGGAGCTGCCGCTGCTGCTGACCCGGCTGTCGTCGGCCCAGCGCAGGCGCAACGCCGAGATCGCGCTGGAGCTGGTCGGCCTGAAGGAGCGCGGCAAGCACCGCCCGGCGGAACTGTCCGGCGGCCAGCAGCAGCGCGTGGCGATCGCCCGCGCGATCGTCTCCGACCCGACCCTGCTGATCTGCGACGAACCCACCGGCGATCTCGACCGCGCCTCCGCGGAGGAGATCCTGGGCCTGCTGCAGACGCTCAACCGCGAGCACGGCAAGACCATCGTGATGGTCACCCACGACCCCAAGGCCGCCGAGTACGCCACGCATACCCTGCACCTGGACAAGGGCACCCTCGTCGAGCAGCTCGAGCACGCCGCCTGACGGAGCACGCAGATGAAATACCTGCACCTGATCTGGGCCGCGCTGTTCCGCAGCAAGACCCGCACCCTGCTCACGCTGCTGTCGGTGGTCGCCGCGTTCCTGCTGTTCGGGATGCTCGACTCGGTGCGCGTGGCCTTCAACTCCGGCGGCGAGGTCGCCGGCGCCAACCGCATGGTCACGATGTCGCGGCTGTCGATCACACAGATGCTGCCCTACAGCCTGGACGCCCGGGTGCGCGCGGTGCCGGGGGTTGAGCGGGTGGCGTACGCCGCGTGGTTCGGCGGCATCTACCGCGACCCCAAGAACTTCTTCCCCAACTTCAGCGTCAGCGAGGATTACCTCGACCTCTACCCCGAGTTCAAGCTGCCGGCCCCGCAGAAGCAGGCCTGGCTCGCGGATCGCCGCGGCGCCATCGTCGGCGAGTCGCTGGCCAAGCGCCACGGCTGGAAGGTCGGCGACACCATCCCGCTGCAGGCCACGATCTTCCCGACCAATGGCAGCAACGACTGGAGCTTCACCCTGCGCGGCATCTACAAGGTGGACGACCCCAAGCTCAAGGGCCAGGAGAACGTGCTGTTCTTCCACTGGAAGTACTTCGACGAGGCCAACGACTACGTCAAGGGGCGGCTGGGCTGGTTCATCGTCGAGCCGCGCGACGGCAACGTGGCCAACCGTGTCGCGCTGGCGATCGACAGGCTCAGCGAGAACTCCGACCACGAGACCAAGACCCAGTCCGAGGCGGCGTTCAACCAGAGCTTCGCCAAGCAGTTCGCCGACATCGGCCTGATCGTGACGGCGATCATGGGCGCGGTGTTCTTCACCCTGCTGCTGCTGACCGGCAACACCATGGCCCAGGCGGTGCGCGAGCGCATCCCGGAGCTGGCGGTGCTGAAGACGATCGGCTTCTCCAACGCCAGCGTGCTGTGGCTGGTGCTGGCCGAGTCGGTGCTGCTGGTGGTGCTGGGCGGCGCGCTCGGCCTTGCGCTCGCGGCGGCGCTGGTGCCGGTGGTCAGCGCCGGCAGCGGCGGGATGCTCCAGCTGCCCGGCCTGCAGCCGCAGACCTGGGCGATGGGGCTGGGCATGGCCGCGCTGATCGGGGTGGTGGTCGGCCTGTTGCCGGCGCTGCGCGGGATGCGGCTGAACATCGTCGATGCACTGGCCGGGCGCTGAGGAGCCGCAGATGAAGCGATTCAAGGGATTCCTGGCCGGCCTGCTCACGGTCGTGCTGCTCATGGCGGCACTGGGCGCGTGGATCGCGCTGCCCTGGTTCGTGATGCCAGTGCTGGCGGTGGCGCTAGCGCTGTGGCTGGCGTTCTCGCGCAGCGGCCGGCTGGCGCGCGAGGCGGCGAAGATCGGGATTGCCGGTCTGCCGCAGCGCTGGGGCGCCTCGCTGGTGATCGTGGTCGGCATTGCCGGCGTGGTCGGCGTGCTGGTGGCGATGCTGGCGATGGGCGAAGGCTTCAAGGCCACGCTGGCCAGCACCGGCAGCACCGACAGCGCGATCCTGTTGCGCGGCGGCTCGCAGGCCGAAACCAACTCGGTCATCACCCGCGACCAGGCGCCGCTGCTGGCGGCGCTGCCAGGCATCGCGCGCGACGCCGAAGGCAAGCCGCTGGCCTCGCCCGAGCTGTCGCAGGTGGTGAACCTGCCGACCATGGCCGACGGCACCGACGCCAACGTGCAGTTCCGCGGCGTCGGCCCGGCGGGCTGGACGATCCGGCCGCAGCTGAAGATCGTCGAAGGCCGCCGGTTCACGCCCGGCCTGCGCGAGATCGTGGTCGGCCGCGGCGCGCAGCAGCAGTTCCGCGGGCTGGACGTGGGCAAGCAGATGAAGCTCGCGAACCAGCAATGGACCGTGGTCGGCGTGTTCGCGTCGGGCGATGCCCATGACTCCGAGCTGTGGGCCGATGCCGAGGTGCTGGCGCCGGCCTACCAGCGCCCGGCCTACCAGTCGATGACGGTCAAGCTCGCGGGCGACGACGGCTTCCGCCAGCTGAAAGCCGCGCTCGCCGCCGACCCGCGGCTCAAGCTCGACGTCGAGACCACCCGCGACTACTTCGGCAAGCAGTCGGAGGGGCTGGCCCGGCTGATCCGCATCCTGGGCACCGTGATCGGCACGATCATGGCGATCGGCGCGGTATTCGGCGCGCTCAACACGATGTACGCGGCGGTCGCCCGCCGCGCGCGCGAGATCGCCACCCTGCGCGCACTGGGCTTCCGCGGGCTGCCGGTGGTCACCGCGGTGATGCTGGAGACGATGCTGCTGGCGCTGCTCGGCGGTCTTCTCGGCGCCGGCATCGCGTGGCTGGTGTTCAACGGCTATACGGTGAGCACGCTGGGGCAGAACTTCAGCCAGGTGGTGTTCCAGTTCCGGGTCACCCCGGAGCTGCTGTGGACCGGCCTGAAGTGGGCGCTGGGCATCGGTCTGGTGGGTGGCCTGTTCCCCGCACTTCGCGCAGCACGGCTGCCGGTCACCGAGGCCCTGCGCGGCGCCTGAGCCTCAGGCCGCCACGGCGCGACGGGATCGCAGCAGGCCCTCGCCGGCGAACACCAGCAGGGCGAGCCAGATGCAGGCGAAGCCGACCAGCCGCGCGCGGTCGAACGGCTCGTCGAGGATGAACACCCCGATCAGGAACTGCAGGGTGGGCGCGATGTACTGCAGGATGCCGACGCTGGTCAGCGAGATCCGACGCACCGCGTAGGCAAAGCCCACCAGCGGCAGGGCGGTGGCGATCCCCGACAGCACCAGCAGCACCCAGGTTCCGGCGCCGTGGCCCGCGCCGAGCACGCCCTGCCCGCTCGCCTCCAGCCAGAGCAGCAGCGCCAGCACGGGCGGGAGCAGGTAGGCGCTCTCCACCCCCAGGCCGACCACCGAGTCCACCGGCACGAGCTTGCGGATCACGCCGTACATGCCGAACGAGGCCGCCAGCGCCAGCGCGATCCACGGGAAGCTGCCGTAGCGGAAGGTCAGCCACAGCACGCCCGCCGCCGCGATCGCCACCGACAGCCATTGCCATGGCCGCAGCCGCTCCTTCAGGAATAGCACGCCGATCACCACGTTGAGCAGCGGGTTGATGAAATAGCCCAGCGCGGTTTCCACCACGTGGCCGGCATTCACCGCCCAGATGTACAGGCCCCAGTTGAAGGCGATCAGCACCCCGCTCGCGGCCAGCGCCCAGCGCAGCCGCGGCTGCGCCAGCGCCGCCTTCAGCCAGCCGCGGCCGTCGCGCCAGAGCAGGAAGGCGCCCACGAACAGTGCGCTCCAGGCGATCCGCTGCAGCACGATCTGCAGCGACGGCACCGCCTTGAGCAGGTGCCAGTACAGCGGCATCACCCCCCACAACAGGAACGACAGCACCGCTGCCCACAGGCCGCGGCCGCGCTCGCCGATCGCCCCGATCATTCCGTTGCCCCGGACTTGGCCACGGTGATCGCCAGCACCCCCACCAGGATGACCCCCATCGCCACCAGTTCGCGCATGCCGAAGCGCTCGTGCGCCATCAGCGCGCCGAGGACGACGGCGATCGCCGGATTGACGTAGGCATAGCTGGTGGCGAGCGCGGGCCGCACGTGGTGCAGTAGCCAGATGTAGGCCGAGAAGCCCGCCAGCGAGCCGGCCACCACCAGGTACCAGAACGCGCCGATCGCGTGCCCAGTCGGCAGGCCGTCGAAGCGCTCGCCCAGCGCCAGGCCCAGCAGCGTCATCGCCACGCCGCCGCACAGCATCTGCGCGGCCGAGGTCATGAACGGCATCGGCAGGTCGCGGCCCTTGCTCCAGATCGAACCGAACGACCACGCCACCGAGGCGACCAGCAACGCGGCCAACCCCAGCGGGGTGGCGGCCAGGCTGCCGCCGGCGCTGAGCCACAGCACGCCGATGAAGCCAAGCCCGAGCCCGAACCACTCCAGCGGCGACGGCCGGTGCCCGCGCATCGCCGCGAACACGCCCATCCACAGCGCCGACGACGATACGATCACTGCGGTCATCCCGGAGGCCACCGTCTGCTCCCCGTAGTTGACCAGTCCGTTGCCCAGCAGCAGGAGCAGGAGTCCCATCACCGCCGCGTTGCGCCACTGCGGCCGCGTTGGGGCGGCGACCCCGCGCAGGCGCAGGAAGGCGTACAGCAGGCCACCGGCCACCAGGAAGCGGATCCCCCCGAGCAGGAATGGCGGAAAGCCGCCCTCCAGCGCGAAGCGGATCGCAAGGTAGGTCGAGCCCCAGATCAGGTAGAGCGCGGCCAGCGCCAGCGCGACTTGGCCGCGGCGGGCAGGGGCGTGGGTGTGCATGCGGTGGTCCGAGGTGGGGCCGGACGCGAACGGGCGCCCGAAGGCGCCCGTCGCGAGGAAGCTGGATTATCGCCGGAAACCCCGGCCGCGGCGTGCCTGCGGGTCAGTCCACCCAGTGCCCGGCGGTGCGCGCCTCGGGCAGCACCTGCGCCGCCAGCTTCGCGTCCTTGCCAAGCAGCCCGATCGCATCGCCCAGGATCGCCGCCGACGCCCGCAGCAGCGGATCGGTGACCTTCTCCGCCGCCTGCTCGCGCGCCACCGACTCGGCCACGTTGCGCTCGTCGGCCAGCAGGCCGTCGTCGGAACGCGCCTCCAGCAGCGGGTCGAGCTCGATCCCCAGGCGCTTGCGCTCGGCCATGCGGAACTTGCGCTGCGCGTCGAACTTGTCGCGCTCGGCGCGGCGCTCGGCCTCGTTGAGCGAGATCGCCTTCTTCGCCTGCTCCTCGCGGAAGGTGCGCACGTCCTCGACCCACCACTGGTACTCGACGTCGTTGGCGGCGCGCGCGTCGTGGCGCGCATCCAGCTGGCCCAGCAGCGGCGCGAAGTTGCCGTAGCGGGTATGCGGGACCGCGGCGATCCGGGTCCACGGCAGCGCGTTGTCGTAGGTGCTCTCGCCGTACTCGTTGGCGTCGACGCTGACCGGGAAGCTCACGTCCGGCACCACGCCCTTGTTCTGCGTGCTGCTGCCGCCGGGGCGGAAGAACTGGGCGATGGTCAGCTTGACCTGGCCGAAGCGCGGCTTCTCGTTGGCCGGCCAGCGGTCGAGGTCGACCAGGTTCTGCACCGTGCCCTTGCCGAAGGTGGTCTCGCCGATCACCAGCCCGCGCCCGTAGTCCTGGATCGCGCCGGCCACGATTTCCGATGCCGACGCCGAGGCACGGTTGACCAGCACCGCCAGCGGCCCGTCCCAGGCCACCCCGCGGTCGCGGTCGTGCTGCACGCTGACCCGGCCGCCGGATTCGCGCACCTGCACCACCGGGCCCTGGTCGATGAACAGGCCGGTGAGCTCGACCGCTTCGTTGAGCGAACCGCCGCCGTTGTTGCGCAGGTCCAGCACCACGCCGTCGACCTTCTGCGCGCGGAACTGCGACAGCATGCGGGTGACGTCGCGGGTGGCGGACGCGTAGTCCTTGTCGTTGCGCCGGCGCGCGTCGAAGTCCTGGTAGAAGCCCGGCAGCTTGACCACGCCGATCCGGCGCTGCGGCTGGTCGCCGGCGGCGGGGATCACGATGGTCTCGGCCTTGGCGCGTGCGTCCTCCAGCCGCACCTTGGCGCGGGTGAGCAGCACCCGCACCGGCTTGCTGTCCAGCGGCGCCTCGGCGGGGACGATGTCGAGGCGCACTTGGCTGTTGGCGGCGCCACGGATCAGTTGCACCGCATCATCGGTGCGCCAGCCGACCACGTCCTTGACCTCGCCCGAGGCGCCCTGGCCGACGCCGACGATGCGGTCGCCCGACTTCAGCTGGCCGCTGCGCATCGCCGGGCCACCGGGCACCACCTCGCGGATCACGATCACGTCGTCCTGCTTGAACAGCACCGCGCCAATCCCCTCCAGCGAGTTGGACATCGAGACGTTGAAGTTCTCCGCGCTGCGCGGGGTCAGGTAATCGGTGTGCGGGTCGATGCTGCCGGCATAGGCGTTGAGGAAGCTCTGGAAGACCTCGTCGCCCTTGAGTTCCTGCAGGCTGGAGAGCTGGTTGGCATAGCGCTTGTCCAGCGTCTTGCGGATCTCGTCGGGCTGCTTGCCGGCCAGCTTGAGCCGCAGCCAGTCGTTCTTGACCGACTGCTTCCACAGCACGTCGAGGCCGGCGGCATCCGCCCACGGCGCCTCCTTGCGGTCGTAGGCGTAGCGGTCGCTGGCGGTGAAGTCGAAGTTGCCCTTCAGCAGCTGGCGCGCGTGCGCGATGCGCTCCTCGGCGCGCTGGCGGTAGACCCCGAAGATGTCCCAAGCCGGGGCCAGGTCGCCGCCCTTGATCGCGTCGTCCAGGCGGGTGGCGTATTTCTGGAAGCCGGCCACGTCCTGTGCGGTGAGGAACAGCTTGGACGGATCCAGCGCCTCCAGGTAGCCCTCCAGGATTTCCCGCGACAGGGCGTCATCCAGCGCGCGCGGGCGGTAGGCGTAGCGGCTGTCGGACAGCAGCCCATAGACCATCCGCGCGGTCGTGGCCTGGTCCTGGGTAGGCGCGGCGGGCAGGCTGATCGCGCTGCTGCGCGCCATCAGCATGAACGGGGCGGCCAGCGCCAGGCCGAGGGAAAGGGCAAGCAGGGAGCGGCTACGGGTCATCGGGACTTCCACGGCGGGGGACCGTTCGGTGGACGGGACTGCGGACAGCATCAAGTGACGATACGACCTTGCGCCAGTGCCGGAAGTTCGCGCCGGCTCGGTCGTTGATCCCACTGTAGCCGCCACGCGGCGGGCTGTGTGAACGGCCCCTGTTCGGCGCCCCGGGCGCCGCCAACCTCAGCCCGCGGCGCGGGCGCCGGCCGCTTCCGCCGCCTGGCGGTCGGCGTGGTAGCTGGAGCGCACCATTGGCCCCGAGGCGACGTGCGAGAAGCCCAGCGCATGCCCGTAGTCGGCCAGCGCCTGGTACTCCTCGGGCGTCGGGTAGCGCAGCACCGGGTGGTGGGCGGGCGAAGGCTGCAGGTACTGGCCGATGGTGACCATCTCGACGTCGTGCGCGCGCAGGTCGCGCAGCGTGCCCTGCACCTGCTCCATGGTCTCGCCCAGCCCAAGCATGATGCCGCTCTTGGTCGGCACCGACGGATGCTGCGCCTTGAACTTCTGCAGCAGGGTCAGCGACCACTGGTAGTCGGCGCCGGGGCGCACGTTGCGGTACAGCTCCGGCACGGTCTCCACGTTGTGGTTGAACACGTCCGGCGGGTTGGCCGCCAGGATCTCCAGCGCGCGCTCCATCCGTCCCTTGCCACGGAAATCCGGGGTCAGGATCTCGATCCGGGTACCCGGCGCCATCTCACGGATCGCGCTGATGCAGTCGACGAAGTGCCCGGCGCCGCCGTCGCGCAGGTCATCGCGATCGACGCTGGTGACCACCACGTAGCGCAGGCCCATGTCCTTCACCGTCTGCGCCAGCCGCAGCGGCTCCACCGGGTCCGGCGGCTTGGGGCGCCCGTGGGCCACGTCGCAGAAGCTGCAGCGGCGGGTGCAGACCTCGCCGAGGATCATGAAGGTGGCGGTGCCATGGCCGAAGCATTCGTGGATGTTCGGGCAACTGGCTTCCTCGCACACCGTGACCAGCCGGTTCTCGCGCAGCTTGGCTTTGAGCGTCTGCACCGCGTTGCCGGACGGAATGCGCACGCGGATCCAGCTCGGCTTGCGCAGCACCGGGGCGTCGGCAAAGGTCACCGGCGAACGGCCGATCTTGGCGTCGGCGACCTGGCGCGCGCCGGGCTCCAGCGAGGGCGCGCCCTCCGCCGCGACGATGGCAACGGGGATGGTGCGCGGGCTGGTGATGTCCATCGGGGAATTATCGCCCACCGGCGCTCAGGCGGCCAATTGCGGCGGCAGCGCCTGCTCGGGGGCCAGCGACAGTCCGAACTGCCGCGCCATCTGCTCCAGCAGCACCGGCTTCACCGCGTCCAGCGACGCCGGGCCGCCGAAGTCCTGCAGGGCCACCACTTCCAGCCCGGCGTAGCCGCAGGGATTGATGCACTGGAACGGCGCGGTGCTGCGGCCTTCGATGTTGAAGGCCAGGCCGTGGAAGGTGCAGCCGCGGCGCACGCGGATGCCGAGCGCGGCGATCTTGGCACCGCCCACGTACACGCCGGGCGCGCCGTCCTTGCGCGCGCCTTCGATGTTCCATTCGGCCAGGGTGTCGATCACCGCCTGTTCGATCCGGCAGACGTACTCGCGCACGCCGATCCTGAGCCGCTTCAGGTCCAGCAGCGGATACGCCACGATCTGGCCGGGCCCGTGGTATGTGACCTGGCCGCCGCGGTCGACGTGCAGCACCGGGATCTCGCCGGGCATCAGCACGTGCTCCGGCTTGCCGGCCTGGCCAAGGGTGAACACCGGCTCGTGCTCGACCAGCCAGAGCTCATCCGGCGTGGCGTCATCGCGGGCGTCGGTGAAGGCCTGCATCGCGCGCCAGACCGGTTGGTAGGGCTGGCGGCCAAGGTCGCGCACGATCGCGCGCGCGCCGCCTGGATCGGAAGGGGATTGACCGGGCGTCGTCACCAGACGCACCCCTCCCCAACCCTCCCCTGCTGCGCAAGGGAGGGCGCGGGCGACCTCACAGCGTCCACTTCACCTCGGGATGCTCGCGCAGCGCCTGGTGCGCGCGGTCGTACTCCTCGCGCGAGGCGGCGCGGAACTGGATGCGCACCGACACGAAGCGGCCGGTCGAGGAATGCTTCCAGTTCACCGACTCGTGCAGCACTTCGATGCCGGCGTCGAGCAGGGCGGTGGGCAGCGCGGTCTCCAGGTCCTTGTCGGCCGGGCCCATCGCCGAGAGCTCGAAGGTGCCGGGGAACTGGAAGCCGTGGTCGGGGTTGTCGGAATGGATGTCCATCCGCCGATGATGGGGCCCGCGGGCCCCATCTTCAACGCGCGATGGCGGCCGCGTCGATCAGACCGACTGCCACCACAGCAGCAGCTCATGCCACAGGCGCTTGAAGAAACCGGCTTCCTCAACCGCGGCCAGCGCGACCAGCGGCGCCTGCGCCACCACCTTGCCATCCAGGGTGACCTTCACCGTGCCGATCTTCTGGCCCTTGGCGATCGGCGCTTCCAGCGCCTTGGGCAGGTCCATGGTCGCCTTCAGCTGCTCGTACTTGCCGCGCGGGGTGGTGACCAGCAGCGGCTGCGCCACGCCCACCGCGACCTGGTCGGCGGCGCCCTTCCACAGCTTCGGGCTGGCCAGGGCCTTGCCCGGCTCGTGCAGGCGGTGCGATTCGTAGAAGCGGAAGCCCCAGTTCAGCAGCGCCTGCGAATCAACGGCGCGCTGGTTCTCGCTGGTATTGCCCATCACCACGCTGATCAGGCGCTGGTCGTCGCGCTTGGCCGAGGCCATCAGGCAGTAGCCGGCGGCAGCGGTGTGGCCGGTCTTGATGCCATCCACGCTGGGGTCGCGCCACAGCAGCAGGTTGCGGTTCGGCTGGGTGATCGGGCCGACCGTCAGCTCCTTGATCTTGTTGTACGAGTACGCCTCGGGGAAATCGCGGATCAGCGCGCGGCCGAGGATGGCAAGGTCGCGCGCGGTGGTGATGTGGCCCTCCGCCGGCAACCCGTGCGGGTTGGCGAAGTTCGAGTTCTTCATCCCGATCTTCTTCGCGTAAGCATTCATCAGCTGCGCGAACGCGGCCTCGCTGCCGGCGACGTGCTCGGCCAGCGCGATCGCGGCGTCGTTGCCCGACTGCACCACCATGCCCTTTTCCATCTCCAGCAGGGGCGCGGTCTTGTTGACTTCGAAGCCACTGTAGCTGCCGTCGGTGCCGGCGCCGCCGGTGCGCCAGGCGTACTCGCTCATCATCACCTGGTCGGTCGGCTTGATCTTGCCCGCTGCCATCTCCGCGGCGATCACGTAGCTGGTCATCACCTTGGTGATGCTGGCCGGTTCCACCGGGGTGTCGATGTTCTCTCCCGCCAGCACGTTGCCGGTGGCGTAATCCATCAGCAGCCAGGCCTTCGACACCGCGGGCGCGGGCGCCTCGGGGATCGGCAGCGCATCGCTGAGGGCGGCGGCGGGCCTGGCCGGCGTGGGCGCCGGGGCCTGGGCCGAGGCAAGGCCGATGCCGGCGGTGGCCAGCGCGACGAACAACAGCGAACGCAAACGCATCAAACAGACTCCTGGAAAGCCGCGCGCATGCGCGGCATCGAATGGCTCAAGCCGTCATCTTAAGCTGCGATCGGGGCGGCCGCCCTGCGAGCGGCGCGCAAACGCGGTGCGTCAGTTGCGCACGCGTTGCGGTTGCTCGAACCCGAGACCCACGATGCGCGCCGCAAGTTCCGGCGCGGTGGTTTCATCGACCGGGCCGATGCGCAGGCGCCAGATCTTGCGCCCGTTGACGTCGGCGTCAAACAGCTGGGCGCGGGCGATGGCCGCGCCATGCAGCAGGCCCAGCGCCTGCTCGGCGTTGCGCTGGTCAGCAAAGCTTGCGACCTGCAGGGTGACGGTGCTGGCCGCCGCACCCTCCGGCGGGCGGGTCGCGGCGACTACCGCGGCCGCGGTGACCGGTGACGGCGGCGGCGTCGCGGCAACCACCACCGGGTTCCTCGCGGGCGCGGCTGCTGCGGCGGCCTGCGGCGCCGGATCCGGCGTGCCGGGCTTGCCGGTGGCGACCCGCACGCGGCGGCTGGCCATCCACGCGTCGAATTCGTCGGCGGTCATCACCTTGCCGTCCTGGCGCATGTCGAACCGATAGGAAGGCGCGGCGGCGGGCGCGGCCTGCGGCGACGCCGGGCCGGCGGCGGCGAGCGCCTGCGGCAGCTTGTCGACCAGCGTGTCCAGCGCGCTGGTGTCCGCCTTTGCCACCAGCGTCCCGCTCCCGGGGCGCAGCGCCTCGACCCGGACCCGCGCGGTGCCCTGCTGGCGGTAGCCAAGCTTCACCGCGGCGGCATAGCTGAGGTCGATGATGCGGCCGGCGTGGAAGGGGCCGCGATCATTGATGCGCACCACCACCGACTTGCCGTTGGCGAGGTTGGTCACCCGCGCGAAGCTGGGCAACGGCAACGTCTTGTGGGCGGCGGTGAAGGCGTACATGTCGTACACCTCCTGGTTGGAGGTGCGCCGGCCATGGAACTTGTTGCCGTAATACGAGGCGCCGCCTTCCTCGACGTAGCCATCGGCGCTGTCCATCACCTTGTAGCTCTTCCCGAGCACACTGTAGGCGCGGTTGCCGCCGCGCGAGCGCGGCTCTTCGCGCACCTCTGGCTCGGGGATGGCGTCCACGTCGGGAATGTAGTCGGGCACGGTGTCGGCAACGCCCGGACGGAACAGGCCGCCGGCCACGTAGTCGCCGCGCTTGCTCAGGTCTTCCTGCGCGGGCGCGTAGGGCGAGACCTTGGGCGTGCCCGGCGCGGCAGCGGGCGGCGGCTGGGTGGCCACCGCGGGCTGGGCGGGCTGCCTTGCGGCGTTGCCGGTGCTGGCGCAGGCGGCCAGGGCCAGCGGCAGCGCGGCCGCGGTCAGCAGGCGAAGTTTCGACGGGATCTGGTTCATGGGGCGACGGGCTCCTGTCCGGCGATCGCGCGCGACAGCTGGTAGACAGCGGTCGCGTACAGCCGCGAGATGTTGTACGTCGTGATGGCCTTGAAATTGTTGTAGACGATCCAGTACTCGGGACCGGCCAAGCCCTCGAGCGTGACCAGGGTGACCGGCTGGCTGGCGGCGCCGGGGGGCGGCGCGACGGCGGGACGATAGCCGGCGGCGGCCAGCGTCGCCAGGGTCTGGTCCAGCGTCACCGAATTGCCCGGATTGACGAAGTCGGCGGCGCCCGCATCACGCAGGGCGCGCTGCATCACCGGGCCGCCACGCTGCCAGTTGCCCTTCTTCGCGAAGTAGTTGGCGACCGAGGCGAACACGTCGTCGAGGTTGTTGAACAGGTCGCGGCGGCCATCCCCGTCGCCATCCATCGCGAAGTCGCGATAGCTGGAAGGCATGAACTGGCCCCAGCCCATGGCGCCGGCGTAACTGCCCTTGAGCGCGCCGATCTCGAGCGATTCCTCCTGCGCCAGCCGGAACAGCTGCGCGAGCTCGTCGCGGAAGAAGGCCTGGCGGCTGATCTCGCGCGCGACCTGCTCGGGCTTGCCGCTGCGCGGATAGGCGATCGCCAGCGTGTACAGCGCGTCCACCACGCCATGGCTGCCCTTGTTGCCGCCGTAGCTGGTTTCCACGCCGATGATGGCGACGATGATTTCCTTGGGCACGCCGTAGCGGTCCTCCGCGCGCTGCAGGGCGGCGCGGTGGGTCGCGAGGAAGGCGCGGCCGCCCTCGATCCGGCTGGGCTGGATGAAGATCGGGCGGTAGTCGCGCCATGGCTTGGCTTCCGCCGGGCGCGACATCGCTGCGACGATCGAATCACGCACGCTGGCGCGCGCCAGCACGGCCTCCACCTGCGCCACCGGGACGCCGTAGCGCTGCGCGGTCTCGCGGGCGAACTCGGCGCGCCAGGCGGCTTCCATCGCCGGCGAATACGGCGGCAACGGGTTCACCGCGGGTGCCGGCGCCGGCGCCGGTGTCGCCGGCGGCGCACTGGGCGCGGACGGAGACGGCATCTGCGGCGGCGGCGGGACCGCGCAGGCGGCAAGCGCGAGCGCGGCGAGGCTGGGGAGCAGGACGCGTCGGGTCATTGCGGCGGAGGTTATCACGCGACGGTCACGTCGCCGGAATGCTCCCATTCAGGTTTCAACGGTGCACGGGGCGTCTGGCCTTGAGGGCCATCACCACCCCGAATCCGGCCAGCAGCGTGACCGGCGCGGTGCCGCCGTAGCTCAGCAGCGGCATCGGCACTCCGACCACCGGCAGCAAGCCCGAGACCATGCCGCCGTTGACCAGCACGTAGACGAACAGGGACAGCCCGAGCGCGCCGGTGAGCAGGCGCGCGTAACCGTCGCGCGAATCCGCCGCCAGCCACAGGCAGCGACCGATCACGAACAGGTACAGCGCCAGCACCAGCGCCACCCCGATCCAACCGAATTCCTCGCTGAGCACGGCGAAGATGAAGTCGGTGGTGTGCTCGGGCACGTAGTTCAGGTGCGACTGGCTGCCCTGTCCCCAGCCCTTGCCGGCCAACCCGCCGCCGCCAATGGCGATCTTGCTCTGGATGATGTTCCAGCCGGCGCCCATCGGATCGGACTCGGGATCCAGGAAGGTCAGTATGCGGTCCTTCTGGTAGGGCCGCAGCAGCCAGAACCACGCGATCGGGGCCGCCGCCGCCGCCGCGCCCCCGGCTGCCACCAGCCACCACCACGACAGCCCGGCCAGGAACAGCGCGAACATGCCCGCGGCCAGCACCAGCACCGCGGTGCCGAAGTCGCGCTGCAGCAGCACCAGCCCGACCGGGATCGCGATCAACAGGGCGGCGATCGCGAGCGTGGACAGCTGTGGCGGCAGGCGCTGCCGGTCGAGGTGCCAGGCCAGCATCATCGGCAGGCTCAATTTGGCCAGCTCCGATGGCTGCAGGTTGAAGAAGCCGAGGTCGATCCAGTGGTTGCCGTACTTGCCGCGGCCCACGAACAGCACCACCACCAGCGGCACCATGGTCAGCGCGAACAGGGTTGGTGTGAACTGCTTGAGCAGGTGCGCGGGGACGCGGGAGGCGATCCACAGCGCCGACAGCCCCACGCCGAAGTACACGCCCTGGGTGGCCAGCACGCGGCTGGATTCGTTGCTCGCGCTGTAGAGGGTGGCAAGGCCGATGCCCATGATCGCCAGCAACGCCCCCAGCAGCGGCAGGTCGAGCGTTCGCAGGAAGCGCCGCAGCAGGTCGCCAAGCAGGTACAGCAGGGCGTTCATCGCGTGGCTCCCGCGGCGGGCGTGGCGTCCGGCGAGCCGGTCACGTTGGCGAACAGCGCAGGCGCCGCAGGCTGGTCTGCCGCCCTTGGCTGCACCGGCGCGGCCGGCTTGCCCAGCAGCCACGCATCGAACACCTTGCGCGCGATCGGCGCGGCAGTGGAGCTGCCGTAGCCGCCGCCCTCGACCGCCACCGCGATCGCGATCGTCGGTGCTTCCGCGGGGGCGAAGGCGATGAACAGCGCGCGGTGGCGCAGGTGCATGGGCAGCGAGCGCGGGTTGACCGCCGCGCTACCCCGGCGGCTCACTACCTGCGCGGTACCCGTCTTGCCGGCGATCTGGTAGGTCAACCCATGGCGGATGTTGGTGGCGGTACCGGGGCCGTGCACGGTGAGCACCATGCCCTCGCGCACTGCGGCGAGGTGGGCCTCGCTGTCGCTCATCCGGCGCTGGTCCTGCAACGGCACCGGCGTCCATGGCGCCTGGAAGCCGGCGCGGGTGTCCTTGACCAGGTGCGGGCGGCGGATCCAGCCGCTGGCCAGGCCGGCGGTGGCCTGCGCCAGCTGCAGCGGGGTGGCTTTCCAGAAGCCCTGGCCGATGCCGGTGATCACGGTGTCGCCCGGATACCACTTGCCCTGGTTGGCCGCGTTGGCCGCTTTCCAGGCCGGCGACGGCAGGATGCCGCCGATCTCGCCGGCCAGGTCGACCCCGGTCGGCCTGCCGAAGCCGTACCGCTCCATGTAGTGATCGACCTGGGCGATGCCCATGTCCAGTGCCAGCCGGTAGTAGTAGGTGTTGACCGATTCGTAGATCGACTTGCGCAGGTCGGTCCAGCCGTGGCCGCCGCGATGGGAGTCGCCATAGCCGCGGCGCTGGCCCGGCAGGTGGAACATGCCGGTGGACAGGGTCCGGTCCGCGGCGCGGCGCACCCCGCTGTCGAGCCCGGCCAGCGCCAGCAGCGGCTTGATCGTCGAGCCCGGCGCCACCCCGCCCAGCACCACGCGGTTGAACTGCGGCCGCGAGGGGTTGTCGTTGAGGGCGCGGAAATCGGCGTGGCTGATCCCGTTGACGAACAGGTTGGGATCGAACGACGGCAGGCTGACCATCGCCAGGATCTCCCCGGTGCGCGGATCCACCGCTACCGCCGAGCCCTCCAGCTCGCCGAAGGCATCCACCATCGCCTGCTGCAGGTCGAGGTCGATCGACAGCCGCAGGTCGGTGCCGGAGGTGGCCGGCACCGTCTCCAGCGCGCGCACGGTCCGCCCGGCGACATTGGTTTCCAGCCGCCGGTAGCCCGGCTGGCCGCGCAGCTGCGCCTCGTAGTAGCGCTCCAGCCCGGTCTTGCCGGCATGGCTGTAGGCCCCGGCGGCCGCGCCCATCGCGGCCTGGTCGGCCTCGTCGATGCGGCTGACGTAGCCGACCACGTGCGCGAACAGCGCGCCGTGCGGATAGACGCGCCCGAGGTAGGGCTGCAGGTCGACGCCGGGGAAGCGCCAGCGGTTGACCGCGAAACGCGCGGCCTCCTCGTCGGTCAGCCGCAGCTTGAGGGTGACCGGCTTGAACGGGCGACTGGCGCGATAGTCGCGCAGCGCCTTCTGCTGCTGCTCGAGGTCGAGGTCGACCACGCCGGCCAGCTTCGCCAGCAACGCCTGGCCGTCGCCGGCGCGCTCCGGCACCGCATCGAGCCGCCACGCGGAGACGTTCTCGGCCAGGATCCGCCCCTTGCGGTCGTAGATCAGCCCGCGCGCCGGCGCCACCGGCACCAGCCGCACCCGGTTGGCTTCGGAGAGCGTGGCGAACTCGTCATGGCGCACCACCTGGAGCTGGAAGTACCACCCTGCCAGCGCGGCGAGGCCGGCCAGCGCTGCCGCGAAACCGACGAGTGCGCGGCGCCGGAACAGCGCGGCCTCGGCGGCATGGTCCTTCAGCGGGCGGGCGCGGCGGTTCACGGCTCAGGCGCGCCGGCGCAGGCGCAGGGCATCCAGCAGCACGTGCAGCGGCGCCCACAGCACCATCCCGACCAGCGGCGCCAGCCAGTAGCCCCAGGGCAACTGCGGCACCCCCACCACGACGTGGACCACCGCGTTGATCACGCGGTCGTTGAGCAGCAGCACGCCGACCGTCACCGCCTGCTGCGACAGCGGGAAGAAGCGCAGCCGCGCGCGGAAGCGATCGAGGATGAAGGCCAGCACCACCAGCCGCAGGGCCTGCTCGCCGATCAGGCTGCCGAACGCCACGTCCGCCACCAGGCCGAGCAGGAAGGCAAAGCCCGGCCCCACCCGCTCGGGGGTTTCCAGCAACCAGTACGCCAGCACCAGCGCCAGCCAGAAGGGGCGCAGCGGCTGCAGCGTCTCAGGCAGCGGCACCAGCCCCAGCAGCAATGCCAGCAACAGGCTGACCGGCAATACCCAGCCGTTGCGTGGGCGGCTCATGGCGTGGCCCCGCCGGGATCGGCCGCCGGGCTGGCGCCCATGGCGGGCGTGGCCGCGGGAACCGGCGCCTGGCCGCGAAGCAGCAGCACGTCCAGCCCGCGATCCATCTGCGCGGCGGGCACCACCGGCCCCTCGAGGAACGCGCGGCTGTCGTCGACCTTGAGTTCGCCGACGGTGCCGACCACGAAACCGGCGGGGAACAGGCCGCCAAGGCCGGAGGTCAGCAGCTGGTCGCCGGCACGCACGTCGGCCGAAAGCGGCACGTCCGAAAGCTGCAACATGTCCGCCCGGCCGGTGCCGTGCACGACCAGGCGCACGCCGGTGCGCGCCACCATCACCGGCACCGCGTGGTCCGGATCGGTCAGCAGCAGCACGGTCGCGGTCAGCGGGGTGGTGGCGATCACCTGCCCCATCAGGCCGCCGGCATCGATCACCGGCTGGCCCGCGCGCACGCCGGCGTTGCGGCCGGCATCCAGCACCAGGCGCTGGCGCGAGGGATCCATCTCGACGTCGAGGATGCGCGCCAGCTGCACGTCGAGCCGGCCGCGCTCGGCGCTGGCCAGCATCCCGCGCAGGCGGGCGTTCTCGGCGGCGGCGGCTTGCAGGCGCGCGTTGCGCGCGCCCACCACCAGCATCTGGTTGCGCAGGAGGCGATTGTCCTCGGCCAGCTGGTTGCGGGTCACCGCATCCTCGCGCAGGGTCCGGCCGGCACGCGAGGGCAGGCTCGCCAGCCACCAGACTGGCTGCACCGCGGCTTCGGCCTGGTGGCGCACGGCCGCCAGCCAGCCGCCACGATGGTCCAGCACCATCAGGGTGATCGCCATGACGATGTAGGCCAGCAACCGCAACACGCCGGCGACATCGCCGGGGCGGGCTGCGGGGGATCCGGCGAGGGAAGGCACGTCAGTCGGTCAGCGCAGCGGGATGGAGGGACGGCGGGCGAGCCGCAAGTGTCGCCGATGCGCAGGCCTGCGCAACCGCCGCCCGCCTGCGACGCCCGCGCCGCGGCGGTGCCGGCGCGGCGTGCTTATTCCGGGGCGAAGAACTCGTTGCCGTGCATGTCCACCAGTTCCAGCGCGCGCCCGCCACCGCGGGCCACGCAGGTCAGCGGGTCATCGGCAACCTGCACGTGCAGCCCGGTTTCCTCGGAGATCAGGCGGTCGAGGTCGCGCAGCAGCGAGCCGCCACCGGTCAGCACGATGCCGCGCTCGGCCACGTCCGCCGACAGCTCCGGCGGGGTCTGCTCCAGCGCCTGGCGGATGCCGGCAAGGATGCCCTGCAGCGGCTCGCGCAGGGCTTCCTGCACTTCGGTGGAGTTGATGGTGATCATCTTCGGCACGCCTTCGGCGAGATGGCGGCCGGAGATCTCGGTGTGCCGCACCTCGTCGTTCGGATACGCGCTGCCGATCTCCATCTTGATCCGCTCGGCGGTGGCATCGCCGATCAGCATGCCGTGGTGCCGGCGCACGTAGTTGATGATCGCCTCGTCGAAGCGGTCGCCGCCGATCCGCACCGACTGCGAGTAGACGATGCCGTTCAGCGCGATCACCGCCACCTCGCTCGTGCCGCCGCCGATGTCGACCACCATCGAGCCGCGCGCCTCGGTCACCGGCATGCCGGCGCCGATCGCCGCGGCCATCGGCTCCTCAATCAGGTACACCTCGCGCGCGCCGGCCTCTTCCGCCGACTCCTTGATCGCGCGGCGCTCGACCTGGGTGCTGCCGGCCGGCACGCACACCAGCACGCGCGGGCTGGGACGCAGGAAGCGGCTCTTGTGCACCTTGCGGATGAAGTGCTTGAGCATTTCCTCGGTGTAGGTGAAGTCGGCGATGACGCCATCCTTCATCGGCCGCACCGTGGTCATGTGGCCCGGGGTGCGCCCGAGCATCTGCTTGGCCTCGCTGCCGACCGCCGCCACCGCGCGCGCGCCGCCGCCGCGATCCTGGCGCACCGCGACCACCGAGGGTTCGTTGAGGACGATGCCCTGGCCGCGCACGTAGATCAGGGTGTTGGCGGTGCCGAGGTCGATGGAGAGGTCGCTGGAGAAATAGCGCCCGAGGAACTTGAACATGCGGGAATGGCCGGAAGGGGGGACGCCGCGCGGGGGAACGCGGGATGGGAGACCGCCGGGCGCGAGGCGCCGGTGACCGGCTAGCCTAGCCAATGGGCCCGCCGCGGGCAAGGCGAGCGGGCGCGACGGGCTGGCCGGGCGGCCGCGCCGGCGCTACCCTGTGCGGTCTTTGCCCGCCCCCGAGACCCGAATGGCTGCGCTGATCTGCGGTTCCCTGGCCTACGACACCATCATGGTGTTCCCCGACCAGTTCAAGAACCACATCCTGCCGGACAAGGTGCACATCCTGAACGTGTCCTTCCTGGTCCCGCGGATGCGCCGCGAATTCGGCGGCTGCGCCGGCAACATCGCCTACAACCTCAAGCTGCTGGGCGGCGACCCGATCCCGATGGCGACCGTCGGCGGCGACTTCGGCCCGTACCGGGAATGGTTCGCCGAGCAGGACATCACGCTGGACCACGTCAAGGTGCTGGAGGAGCTGTTCACCCCGCAGGCCTTCATCACCACCGACCACGACAACAACCAGATCACCGCCTTCCACCCGGGCGCGATGATGCGCAGCTACGAGAACCACGTGCGCGACGTGCCGGACGTGACCATCGGCATCGTCAGCCCGGACGGCTACGAAGGCATGCTGCAGAACGCCCGCGAGTTCCACGAGGCCGGCATCCCCTTCATCTTCGATCCGGGACAGGCGATGCCGCTGTTCAACGGCGAGGAGCTGCGCGCCTTCATCGAGCAGGCCGACTACGTCACCGTCAACGACTACGAGTCCAACCTGCTGCAGGAACGCACCGGCTGGGACGAGGCGACCATCGCTTCCAAGGTCAAGGCCTACATCGCCACCCGTGGCCCGCATGGCGCCACCATCCACGAAGGCGGCGCCACCCACAACGTGCCGCCGGCGCACGAGCGCCGGGTCACCGATCCCACCGGTTGCGGCGATGCGTTCCGCGCCGGCCTGATCTTCGGCATCGAGAAGGGCTACGACTGGATGACGATTGGCCGCATCGGCAACCTGATGGGCGCGCTGAAGGTCGAGCACCCGGGCACGCAGAACCAGCGCTTCGACTACGACGAGTTCAGCGAACAGTTCCGCCAGCAGTTCGGCTACGCGCTGGGCTGAGGCTTCAGTTCCACTTCGGCAGCTGGGACGGGTCCAGCCCGCCCACGTCGAACTCGGCGGTCCGCTTGCCGACCGCCCTGGTCGGGAATTCGATCGCCAGCTGTTTGGAGGCCTTGGCCAGCCGCCACAGCGCGCGGTGGTCCTCGATGAACATGGCGATGGCCTCGTCCGTCTTCGGGCGCGAACCCGGCAGGGTGTGGACCTTGCCGTCGGCGGTCACCTTCAACCGGCAGCCTGAGTAGCAGTCGAAGTCGCCGGCCTCCAGCACCAGGTAGGCGCTGCGGCCCCAGTCCGGATGGTCGCGGAAGATCAGCCGTACCGGCTTGGCGCCGCTGCCGTCGACATCGACGTTCTGCCGTGCATAGATCGCCGCGGACAGCTGCGCGCCGCCCTTGACCGGCTCGTTGCCGTACGACCACAGCGCCGCCTGCCGCCTGGTCTCGCGCTCGGCGTCCGCCTTGGCCTTGATGCCCTCGTGCTGCGGCCGCACGCGGGCGGCGGCGGCGCTGTCGGGGTGCTCGGCCAGCAGGATGTCGCCATAGCCCTTGGCCAGCTGCCACTGCTGGTTGGCGACCGCCTCGTCGAACCGGGCGGCCACCTTGCCCGCCGCCTCTTCGCGCGCCGCGGCTTGCGCGGCGGCGGCCTGCGCGGCTACCTGCGGGTCCTCGCCCTTGCAGGCGGCCACGGTCATGCACGCGGCGGCCATCAGCATGAAACGCATCGGGGTTTTCATCGTTCGTCCTGCCTTGGTTGTCCGTCGTCCACCAGCGCCACCACCGCCGCGGCGACGTCGCGGGGCCGTTCCATCAACGACATGTGGCCGCAGTCGTCCAGCAGCACCTGGCGCGCCTGCGGGATGCGCTGCGCGTAGAGCGCCATCGCGCTGGAGTCGATCACCGCGTCCTGCCGGCACCACAGCAGCAGCGTGGGCTGGCGGATGCGCCTTGCCTGCTCGCCCGGCAGCATGGATTCGCTGCTGCGGCCGATGCGGTCGAGCACGCCCTGCTCGAACGCGGCGTCCGCCCTGCGCTTGTCGACCAGCGCCGCCGACGCCGGCCACGGCAGGAACGGCTTGGCCTGCTCGCGATGGAACACGATGTCGATGTAGCGCTGCAGCGACGCGGCATCCTCCACCGCGAAGGGATTCTTGCCGGCCAGCACGTCGATGCCGAACTGGTTGTCCTTGAAGCGCACGCCGGCGGCGTCCAGCAGTCCCACGCGCGCGACAAGCTCGGGATGCCGGGCCGCCGTCAGCGCCGCGATGCCGCCGCCCATCGAATGGCCCAGCAGCACCACCGGCTTGCCGGGCGACCTCGCGCGGAGGAACGCCGCCACGTGCCCGGCCTGCTGGCTGAAGCCGTACTCCGCCCCGGGCTTGCGCTCGCTCTCGCCCCAGCCGGGCAAGTCGGGGATCAGCAGGTGGTAGCGCCCGTCGAGCGCCTTCGCCAGCGGATACCAGTTCTCCTTGCTGCCGGTGAAACCGTGCAGCATCACGATGGTCGGCGCCCCGGGCGACTGCGCCTCGCGCTCGGCATACACCCAGCGGTGGCCGGCAACGATGACCCGGTCTTGCGACAGCCCCGCCGCGATCCTCTGGCGCGCGAACTCGCCGCGCACGAGCAGCCACGGGTCGCGCCAGACCACCACCACGGCGGCGAGCACCGCCGCGAGCAGCAGCCACGCCGCGACCCGCAGCGGCCCGGGTGCCGCCACCCCCGCTTACTTCTTTTCCGGCGGCGGCGGCTTGGCCGGATCCTCGACCAGCGGGGGCTTGCCGGAGACGCCCTCGATCCGCGCCGGTGGCGGCAGCGGCGGAGCATTCACCGCGGTGTCGGAGGTCGCCGGGGCGGCGCTTGCCGCCGCAGGCTTGGCCTCGTCGATCACCTTCTGCACCGAACCCGTGGTGATCGGGTGGTAGCCCGGTCGCGCGCGCGCGAACACCTGCTTGGCGAACGCCAGCCCGTCCTCGCTGGCCACCAGCGCGGTATAGATCGGCATCACCAGCTTGCGGCGCCCGACCCGCTCCAGGAACTTCGCCATCTCCGCGCGCGCCTCGGTGTAGCCGCTCCGCTCGGCCAGCGGGTACCAGCGTTGGGCGATCTCGCCATTGGGCGTGCCGGTCAGCCTGTAGGCCTGGTCCAGCTGCGCCAGCTGTTCGCGGGTCAGGGTCTCGGGCATCTCCTCGAGGAAACGCACCCATTCCTGCGTGCTCCACGCGCTGGTGACCGCGCTGGCCGGCAGGGTGCCGCTCCCGGTCCAGGCGATGCGCGCGGCATCCACGGTGCTGAACTTGCGCGACTCGATCCGCGGCGCGTTGGCGGGGATGCCGGGCTGGTAGACCCACTCCTCGATTTCCGCTTCGGTCACCTTGCCGGGGTTCTTCGCCAGCAGGTGCTGCTTCATGTCCTCGATGAGGCGCACGGTGGTCATGCTCTGGAACGCGTGGCGGTCGAAGTAGCTGCGCAGCCAAGCGTCGAACACGTCGCGGCCGAAGCGCTGCTCGAGGAACGCCAGGAACCAGGCGCCCTTGTCGTACACGGTGGCACTGGAGCTGTTGTCCGGATCCGCCAGGTCGCCGGGCTTGAGCGCCAGCACCTGCAGCTTCGGGTCCAGCGTCTTGTATTCCTCGATCACCGCGTCGCGGCCGATCTTCGCCTCCATGTCCGCCTGCTCCTTGCCGAACAGGGCCTCGATCAGGCGGTTCTCGACGTAGCTGGTGAAACCCTCGTTGAGCCACGCGTCCTTGTCGGTGGCGAAGGTGACCAGGTTGCCCGACCAGCTGTGCGCCAGCTCGTGCGCGACCAGCGACACCAGCGACTTGTCGCCGACGATGACGGTGGGGGTGGCGAAGGTCAGGCGCGGGTTCTCCATGCCGCCGTACGGGAAGCTCGGCGGCAGCACCAGCAGGTCGTAGCGGCCCCAGCGGTACGGGCCGTACAGCTTCTCCGCGGTATCGATCATCTTCTCGGTGTCGGCGAACTCGGCCACCGCCTTGTCGACCATGGTCGGCTCGGCCCACACGCCGCTGCGGTCGCCGATCGGCTTGAACACCAGGTCGCCGGCTGCGATCGCCAGCAGGTAGGACGGGATCTTCTGCGGCATCTTGAAGCTGTAGTCGCCGTCGCGCGCCGCGGCCGGATCGTTGTCCGCGCTCATCAGCACCATCGCGTCCGCCGGCGAGGTGACCCGCGCGGAGTAGGTGAAGCGGATGATCGGCGTGTCCTGCAGCGGCACCCACGAACGGGCGTGGATCTGCTGCGACTGGCTGAACATGAAGGGACCCTTCTTGCCCTCCGTCATCGTCGGCTCCAGCCACTGCAGCCCCGAGGCCTCGGGCGAGGTCGCATAGGTCACCCGCACCTTTGCCGGGCGGTTCGGGGTCTCGATCGTCAGCTTGCTGCCGAGGATCGGATCCTTGCCCGCCAGCGCGAACTCCAGGTCGCTCCAGCTGCCGTCCGCACCCAGGCCTTCGGCCTTCTGGATGCTCAGGTCGCGGGTGTCCAGCACCAGGCGGCTGGCGGCGGGATCCAGCCACTCCAGCGCGTAGGTCGCGGTGCCGCGGATCTGCTTCTGCGCGAAGTCGATCGCCAGCTCCAGCGCCAGGTCATTGGTGCGGACCTTGTCGGGCTCGGCGTAGGAATGTTCGTCGGTGATGGTCTCGGCGACCGCCGCGGGCTGCGCGGCGGGGGTGGCGGCGGCCGGCTCGGGGCTCGGCGCACGCGTGCAGCCGGGGGCGACCACGCCCACCGCGGCGGCGATGGACAGGCTGAGGATCAACTGGCGCATGTGGGTCTGGCGCATGTCGCGTGCCTTGCAGGGGAAAGCCCCGAGTTTACCCGCGCCACTTCAGCGCGGCGTGGACACGTGGCATTGGTCACGCCCACCAGAGGCACTGCCCTTTCGCGGCCGCCTCGCGCATCGTCCGCGGCGCGAATCGCGACCGTCACACCGGCCAGCGTTGTCGGCAACCCGGCGGGCGCAGGCGCATCCCTTCCGCCAACTGACCGTTCCATGCCATCCATGCAGCGCCCCATCGCTCCGACCCCGCTGATCCTCGCCCTGCTGCTGTGCGCGCCGTTCGCGCAGGCGCAGCAGGCGCCTCCCCCGGTCCTGCAGCAAGCGCCCGCGGGCGGCCACATCCCGCTGCTTCGCGGCGAGATCGCGATCGACGGCGTGATCGACGAGGCCGCCTGGTCGCAGGCGCTCGAGCAGGAGATCGGCATCGAATTGCAGCCGGGCGACAACATCGCCGCGCCGGTGCGCACGCGCGTGCGCATCGGCTACAGCGAGGATGCGCTGTACGTCGCCTTCGACGCGCACGATCCCGATCCCGCGCAGATCCGCGCCCACCTGCGCGACCGCGACCAGGCGTTTGGCGACGACTGGGTCGGCGTGTTCCTGGACACGTTCGACGACCAGCGCCGCGCCTACGAGCTGATCGTCAACCCGCTGGGCGTGCAATCCGACCTGATCCGCGAGGAGGCCACCGGCAACGAGGATCCCAGCTGGGACGGCCTGTGGACCAGCGCGGGCCGACTGACCGCCGACGGCTACCAAGTGGAAGTGCGGATCCCGTTCTCCACCCTGCGCTTCCGCCACCTGCCCGGCGACAAGCGCTGGCGCGTGCTGCTGTTCCGCAACTGGCCGCGCGACAAGCGCCACCAGCTGAGCAGCGTGGCGGTGCCGCGCGGGTCCGGCTGCTTCCAGTGCCAATGGGCGCCCTACACCGGACTGTCCGAAGCGCGCCAGGGCCGCAACCTGGAGGTGGTGCCCACCCTCACGGTCGGCACCTCGCAGGCGCGCGACGCCGCCGCCAACCCGTGGCGCAGCGGGGAACACAGCATCGAACCGGGGCTGGACGTGAGCTGGGCGCCGTCGCCGGATGCCACCGTCAACCTGACCGTCAACCCGGATTTCTCGCAGGTGGAAACCGACCAGCTGCAGCTGGCGCTCAACGACAGCTTCGCGCTGTTCTACCAGGAGAAGCGGCCGTTCTTCCTGGAGGGCGCGGACTACTTCAACAGCCAGTTCAACGTGCTCTACACCCGCCAGATCGCCGACCCGGACGTCGGCCTGCGCGCCACCGGGCGCACCGCCAGCGGCGCCTATGGCGCGATCGTGGCGCGCGATGCCACCACCCTGCTGCTGGTGCCGGGCGTGCTCGGCTCCCGCTTCCGCGCGCTGGAGCAGCCGGCAAACGTGGCGGTGGGCCGCTACCGCCACGACCTCAGCCCGCAGCTGAGCGTGGGCGCGATCGCCACCGTCCGCAGCGGCGACGACTACGCCAACACCGTCGCCGGCGTGGATGCGCGCTGGCGCAAGGGGGCGCACGCGCTGTCCACCCAGGTCCTGCGCAGCGATTCGCAGTACCCCGCGCGGATCGTTTCGGCCTATGCCGCCGACCTTGGGGATGATCCCACCCCGGCCGGCAGCGCCTGGCGCGCCGCCTACGGTTTTTCCAGCCGTCACTGGAGCGCGAACGTCTCGCACGTCGCCATCGATCCCGGCTTCCGCGCCGACCTCGGCTTCATCGGCCAGGTCGGGTACGAGAAGACCACCGCCGGCGGCGGTTACACCTGGTTCCGCGACGCTGCGCGCTTCAACCGCATCAACGTCTATGCCGACTGGGACGCCACCCACCGCCATGACGGCCAGTTGCTCGAGCGCGAGCTGGAAGGCCAGCTCAACATCAACGGACCGCGCCAGAGCTACATCGGGCTCGGTGCGATGCGCCGGGCGCGTTACTGGGACGGGGGCCTGTTCGACGAGCACAACCTGCACCTGGAGGGCAACTTCATGTGGCGCGCGGCGATCAAGCTCGGGACCTACATGGACCTGGGCCGCCAGCTGGATCTGGCCGCGGCGCGCACCGGCCGGCATGCCCGCGTTGGCGTTTGGTCCGACGCCGCCATCGGCCGCAGCGTGAACCTCTACCTCGAGCTGAACCGCCAGCAGTTGCGCCGCGATGGCGGCAGCGCGTTCGTGGCCAGTGTCGCCAACCTGCGTGGCAGCTGGCAGGTCGATCCGCGGCAGCGCCTGCGGCTGAGCCTGCAGGGAAGCGAGGTGGCGCGCGACGCGTGGCTGTATCCCACGCCGGTGAACGCGCTGGCCCGCGACTGGGCGGCGCAGCTGGTGTATTCGTACAAGGTCAACCCACGCACCGCGCTGTACGCCGGCGCGTCCTACGGCGCGTTCATGGACGACGACAACCTGGCGCTGTTCGGCAATACCCGCAGCATGTTCGTCAAGCTGAGCTACGGCTGGCAGCCGTAGCGCCTCAGATCACGCCGCGCTTCTTTTCCAGCAGCAGGCTGCCGATCCCGACGGCCGCGCCGATGGCCAGCGACGGCAGCCAGTCGAGTGGGCTGAGCCAGTTCACCAGCCCGGCCACCAGCAGGCCCAGGATCACGAACTGCGAATAGCGCCAGCGGCTTTCGCGGAAGGACTTGAGCTCCGGCGGCGCCACGCTCAGGCCTTGTAGCCGGTGTGGATGGCGACGATGCCGGCGCTCAGGTTGCGGAAGCTGCAGCGGGCGAAGCCGGCCGCTTCCATCATCGCCTGCAGTTCGGCCTGCGGGGGATGCTTGCGGATGGATTCGGCCAGGTACTGGTAGCTGCCGGCGTCGCCGGCGAACAGCCTGCCCAGCGCGGGCAGCACCTTGAACGAATGGAAGTCGTACAGCGGCTTGAACCAGTCGGCGGTGACTTCGGAGAATTCCAGTACCCGCGCCTGGCCGCCCGGCTTGAGCACGCGCAGCATTTCCCGCAGCGCAGCGTCCTTGTCGGTGACGTTGCGCAGGCCGAAGGCGATCGTCACCAGGTCGAAGCTGGCGTCGGGGAACGGCAGGCGCTCGGCGTTGCACTGCACGTACTCGAATCCGCGCACGTTGCCGCGGTCGACCATGCGGTCGCGGCCCACCCGCAGCATCTCGCCGTTGATGTCGCCCAGCACCAGCTCGCCGGTCTCGCCCACCCGCTCCTTCAGCAGGGCCGCGATGTCGCCGGTGCCGCCCGCAAGGTCGAGCACGCGGTCGCCCTTGCGCACCTGCGCGGTGGCGACGAAATAGCGCTTCCAGACCCGGTGGATGCCCAGGCTCATGGCATCGTTCATCAGGTCGTACTTGCCGGCCACCGAGGAAAACACCTCGCCCACCAGCTTCTGCTTGTCGCCGACCGGAACGTCGCGGAAACCGAAGTGGGTGGTGCCGTCCTTGCCGGTGGGCTCGCCTTGGGATTCGCTCATGCGCTGATTATCGCACCGGCGACGGCGCGTCGCGGTCAACCCGCCGCGCCGGGGCGGGTGCACAATGCGGGCATGCACGAGCCCTCCCTGCCTGACGGTGCCAAGCGCCGCCCCGCCGCGCCGCAGCTGATCGCGGATGTCGCCACCCTCGATCATTACCTTGCCCACTTCCCGCGCAGCACCTATGCCGCGGACGACGTGCCCGCCGGGATCGACCTCGACGGCTGGCTGGCCTTGGGCGACGACGCCTGCGAGCGCTGTTGGCTGCATGCGCGGCGGCTGGGCGTGCCGCTGGTGCGCCTGCCAGAGGTGGAAGCGGATCCGGCCGTCGCCGGACTGCTGGCCCCCGACCAGGCCCGGCGCTCGCGCGTCGTCCCGTTACGCAGCGCGAACGGGCTGCTGGCGGTTGCGATGGAGGATCCGTCGGACAGCGAAGCGCTGTCCGCCGTCGAGTTCGTGACCTCCGATCGCGTGCTGCCGCTGATGGCCACCGCCCGCGGCATCCGCGACGCCATCGCCCGCCACTACGACCAGGTGGAGGATCACGAAACGGCCCGCCAGCTCGGGCTGGATCCGGCCGCGCAGGGCGAGGCCACCGAGGCCGAGGCCAACCGGCTCGCCCGCGAGCAGCCGGTGGTGCGGCTGGTGCACGGGCTCATTGCCGATGCGGTCGCGCGACGCGCCTCCGACATCCACCTGCGCCCCGGCGAGCACGCCACCGACGTGCTGTTCCGGATCGACGATGAACTGGTGCCGGTGCGCAGCCTGCTGCGCGCGCTGACCGCGGCGGTGGTCAGCCGGATCAAGGTGCTGGGCGGGATGAACCTCGCCGAGCACCGCCGCCCGCAGGACGGGCGCACCAGCTTCATCCTGGAAGACGGCGGCAAGGTCGACCTGCGCATCTCGGTCCTGCCGGCGGTGTTCGGCGAGAGCGTCGTGGTGCGCCTGCTGGATACGCGCGAGAGCCTGTGGAACCTCGATCAGCTGGGGCTGGATCCGCCCGATCGCCAGCGCCTGGAAGACGTGATGGCGCGCAGCCATGGCATGTTCCTGGCCACCGGCCCGACCGGCTGCGGCAAGTCCACCACCCTGTACGCGATGCTGCTGGAGATGCGCAAGCAGCGCATCAACATCCTCACCATCGAGGATCCGGTCGAGTTCCACATCGCCGAGATCCAGCAGATGCAGGTCAACCGCGCCGCCGGCTTCACCTTCGCCAGCGCGATGCGCAACTTCCTGCGCCACGACCCGGACGTAATCATGGTCGGCGAGATCCGCGACCGCGAGACGGCCGGGATCGCGGTGGAAAGCGCGCTGACCGGGCACCTGCTGCTCAGCACGCTGCACACCAACACCGCGGCCACCACGATCACCCGCCTGCTCGACCTCGGCGTCGAGGCCTACCTGCTGCGCGCCAGCCTGCTGGCGGTGATCTCGCAGCGCCTGGTGCGGCTGACCTGCACCCATTGCCGCGAGGTGGAACCGGTGGACGTGCATGTGCGCCAGACCCTGGGCGTGGGTGTCGACGAGGTCTTCCATCGCGGCCGCGGCTGCAGCCACTGCGAGGGACTGGGGGTGCGCCGTCGGCAGGCGGTCTACGAGTTGCTGGTGATGACGCCGAAGCTGCGCGAGCTGATCGCGCCGGGCGCGGAAGCCGACACCCTGCATCGGGTGGCGATCGAGGAAGGCATGCGTCCGATCACCCAGGCCGCGATCGCGCTGGCCCGCAGCGGGGCGATCTCGCTGTCCGAGGCATGGCGGGTGCGCGCGGACTGAGCCCCCGCGCGCCACGCAACTTGCGAAAGAAGAAGGGCCCGCAAGCGGGCCCTTCGTCCAACAGGCGTGATACGTGCTCAGTAGGCGACCGCCGCATTCGCCGAGCAGCTGGTGGTGCCGGCGTTGCACACCTTGTAGGTGAGCGTGCCGCTGCCTTTGACCTTGACCGCATCGGTGTAGCTGCCGGCGTTGTTGACGGCGGACCGCACCTTGCTGTTGTTGCGGTACACGTCCACGGTCACGTCGCCACCGCTCCATGCAAGGCGAACCTGCAGCTTGCCCTTGCTGATGCCCTGGTTGGTCGCCAGCAGGCCGGACGGCGTCGACGCCGGCTGGCCGCCACCGCCACCCAGCAGCGCCTCGGTTGCGGCGAAGGCGCGCACCAGGCCATGGCCGTAGTAGTTGTCGCGACCGGCCGTGCCCAGGTCCAGCGCGGTCGAGGTCAGCGCCGAACGCACCTGCGTGTTGGTGGCGGCCGGATTGGCGCTCCACACGATGGCCGCCACGCCGGCGACATGCGGGGTCGCCATCGAGGTGCCGTCCAGGTACGCATAGCCGCTGGCATTGGTTTCCGGAACCGTGCTGACGCTGGCGTTCTGGCCCAACGAGCCTGCGACCAGGGCCTGGCCGTCCTCCTGGGTCATGCTGATCGCGGGAATGGTGGAGGTCACGCCCTCACCCATGGTGCCGGAGAACCCACCCGCCACGTTGTTGTAGACCACCGCCGCCACGCCGCCGCCGGCGGTGACGTTGTTGACCTTGTCGGCAAAGGTGTTGCCGCCGCGCTCGCACAGCACGACCTTGCCCGACCACGCGCCGACACTGCCGCAGCTGCCGCCGTTGACCAGGCCACCGCTCGCGGTCGACTGCCGGGTGCCGGTGATCGGCGAGACGATGAAGCTGCCGCTGCCCACGCTCATCGCCGCGTCGCGGTTGGGATAGGTGCTGAGCACGCCCACGCCCGGGGCCGCGATCTCGACCTGGTTGGTGTACTGCGAGAAGGAGGCGCGCGCATTGTTGGCATCCACCGCCGCCACCGACATCACGCTGTTGTAAGAGGCCGGATAACTGTGGCGGTTGTTGCCGTCGTTGCCCGCCGCCGCGATGCTGAGGATGCCCGCGTTGTAGAGGTTGGTGAAAGCGGTGTTCTCCGTGGTGCTGCTGGTCGCGCCGCCCAGGCTCATGTTGATGACCTTGGCGCCGGCCGCCTGGCAGCGGTTGGCCGCATCGACCAGGCCCGACGCGTAGCTCCAGCCGCAGGTCGCGCCGTCGAATACCTTCACCACGTACAGCGACACCTTGCCGGGGCTGACGCCCACCACGCCACTGCTGTTGTTGGCCGCGGCGATGGTGCCGGCCACGTGGGTGCCGTGGCCGCAGCTGTCGGTGTTCCAGCTCTGGCCGGTGGCGGCGTGTCCGCTCATGCTGACGCCGGCGAAATCCTCGTGCGCGGCATTGATGCCCGAGTCGATCACGCAGACCTTGATGCCGGCGCCATCGGCGCCCACCGCCCAGGTCTGCGGCGCCTGCACGTTGTTGATCCCGTACGGCGTGACCTGGCCCAGCGGATAGCGCGGTGCGTCCAGTTCGACGTACTCGACGTGCGGATTGTTGCGCAGGCCCTGCAGCGCGGTGGCCGGCACGGTGACGGCGAAGACGCCCTGGCGATCCAGCTGCAGGTGAACCTTGCCGCCGGCGGCCTTGAGGGCGGCGGCGACGTTCGCCTTGGCGCCGGGCTTGTACTTGACCATGACCCGGTTCGGGTCCGGCTTGGCGGCGAAAGCGCCGGTGGACAGGGAGAGGACGAGGGCGGCGCCAAAGGCGGCCGAGAGCTTGCTGCGAGTGATCATGGATTCCCCGGAAACGAAGTGGTGAAAAGCGCTGCGCCCCACGCATCCTGCCAAGTGCGAAGGGCGACGCTACCACGGTTTCCGGGCACCGGATGCTGCGCCGCGACATGCCGGCGCGGCGCCCCGGCTGGCCCTCAGAGGATGTAGCGGCTCAGGTCCGGATCCTGCGCCAGTTCGCCCAGCTGCGCGTCGACGTAGGCGCGGTCGACGCTGATGCTGCCACCCTTGTCGGGCGCTTCGAAGCTGAGCGTTTCCAGCAGGCGCTCGAGCACCGTGTGCAGGCGGCGCGCGCCGATGTTTTCCTGGCGCTCGTTGACGTGGGCGGCGATTTCGGCCAGCCGCTCCACCGCCTCGGGCGCGAACGACAACGTTACGCCCTCCGTCTGCATGAGTTCCACGTACTGCCGGGTCAGCGCCGCCTTCGGCTCGGTCAGGATGCGCACGAAGTCGTCCTTGCCCAGCGCGCCCAGTTCCACCCGGATCGGGAAGCGCCCCTGCATTTCCGGGATCAGGTCACTCGGCTTGGCCAGGTGGAACGCGCCGCTGGCGATGAACAGGATGTGGTCGGTGTTGACCGCGCCGTACTTGGTGCTGACGGTGCTGCCCTCGACCAGCGGCAGCAGGTCGCGCTGCACGCCTTCGCGAGACACGTCCGCGCCCATCCCCTCGCTGCGCTTGGCGACCTTGTCGATCTCGTCGATGAAGACGATGCCGTGCTGTTCGCAGGCCTCGATCGCTGCTTCGCGGATCTCGTCTTCGTTGACCAGCTTGCCGGCCTCCTCCTCGACCAGCAGCGGCCGCGCGGCCTTGATTGCCATCGACTTCTTCTGCTGCCTGCCGCCCGACAACTGCCCGAAGACCTGCCGCAGCTGCTGGCCCATCTCCTCCATGCCGGGCGGGGTCATGATGTCCATGCCGACGTTCATGGCAAGCTCGAGCTCGATCTGCCGCTCGTCCAGTTCGCCGGCGCGCAACTGCTTGCGCAGCTTCTGCCGGGTCGCGGATTCCTGCGCCGACGGCTCCGCGCCGATGTCGACCGTGGTGGTTTGCGCCGGGTTGAAGCCGAAGCCCGGCGCGGCCTCCCGTCGGGGCAGCAGCGCGTCGAGGATGCGGTCCTCGGCGCGCTCCTCGGCCTGGGTGCGCACCCGCAGCTTGGCCTGCGCGCGGTACAGCTTGACCGCAGTGTCGGCGAGGTCGCGGATGATCTGCTCGACGTCCTTGCCGACATAGCCCACCTCGGTGAAGCGGGTGGCCTCCACCTTGACGAACGGCGCGTTGGCCAGCGTCGCCAGCCGCCGCGCGATCTCGGTCTTGCCCACGCCGGTCGGGCCGATCATCAGGATGTTCTTGGGCATCACCTCGTTGCGCAGCTCGGGCGGCAGCTGCGCGCGGCGCCAGCGGTTGCGCAGGGCGATGGCGACCGCGCGCTTGGCCGCGTGCTGGCCGACGATGTGGCGATCAAGCTCGGCGACGATCTCCCGTGGGGTCATGTTGGACGAGCTGTTGTCGATCTTGAGAGCGGTCATGCGGGTTCCTTGGTCGGCCATGCCGGTGGGGCAGGCC
>JAEWFT010000008.1 GCA_023388715.1 Pseudomonadota bacterium | reverse complement strand
GTCGACGGCGGCCTCACCGGCCTCGGCAACGGCTTCCTCAGCCTGCTGCTGGTTGGTGCAGGCAGTCAGGGCCAGGCCCAGCGCCATCGCCAGCAGGATCTTGTTGATGGACATGATGCAGTTTCCTCGTCGTGAAATTGGGGTTTGTACAACGCGCACAATGCGCGTTGGTAACATGATGACAAGCCGTTGTCGCGTGTCAAGCGGTTCCCGGGGTTTTTTGGGGCCGCCCATTCAGCAAAAGCGGAACGGCGTCACGCCAGCTCGATTGCCAGCGCGGTCGCCTCACCCCCGCCGATGCACAGCGACGCAACCCCGCGCTTGCCCCCACGGGCCTTGAGGGCGTGGATCAGGGTCACCAGCAGGCGGGCGCCGGAAGCGCCGATCGGGTGGCCGAGCGCCAGCGCGCCGCCGTTGACGTTGAGCTTCTCGTGCGGGATCCCGAGGTCCTGCATCGGGGCCATCGCCACGCAGGCGAAGGCCTCGTTGACCTCGAACAGGTCGACGTCGCCCACCGACCAGCCGGCTTTCTCGAGCACCGTCTTCAGCGCCGACACGGGCGCCGTGGTGAAACGGTCGGGCGCCTGCGAGTGGGTGGAATGCGCCACGATCCGCGCGACCGGGGTCGCGCCCGCGGCCGAAGCGGCCTCGGCCGACATCACCACCAGCGCGGCGGCGCCGTCGGAGATCTTGGAGGAGGAGGCCGCGGTGAGCACGCCGTCCTTGCCGAACGCCGCCCGCAGGGTCGGGATCTTGGCCGGGTCGACCTTACCGGGCTCCTCGTCGCTGTCGACCACGACCTCGCCCTTGCGGGTCTTGACCGTCACCGGCGTGATCTCGTCGGCAAACGCGCCGGCGGCCTGCGCGGCCTGGGCGCGGCGCGCGCTCTCGATCGAGAAACCGTCGAGGGCGGCGCGGTCCCAGTTGTACTCGGCGCAGGTGGCGTCGCCGAACACGCCCATCGCCTTGCCTTCGTACGGGTCGGTCAGGCCGTCGAAGGCCATGTGGTCGAGGAACTCGGCGCTGCCGTAGCGCACGCCGGTGCGCGAACCGTTGAGAAGGTGCGGGGCGTTGGTCATCGACTCCATGCCGCCGGCGACCACGGTGCTGGCCGAGCCGGCCTTGATGATGTCGTGCGCCAGCATCACCGCCTTCATGCCCGAGCCGCAGACCTTGTTGATCGTGGTGGCGCCCGCGGCGTCGGGGACACCCGCGGCGCGCGCGGCCTGGCGCGCGGGGGCCTGGCCGAGGCCGGCCGGCAGCACGCAGCCCATGATGACCTCGTCGACCTTGTCCGCGCCGATGCCGGCGTGGGCCAGCGCGGCACCGATCGCGGCCGCGCCCAGGGTGGGCGTGGGAACGCCGGTGAACTGGCCGAGGAAGGAACCGATGGCGGTGCGCTTGGCACCGACGATGACGACGTCGCTCATGGTGACTCCAAAACGGGTGTGGGGGCCGGCGCGTGGCCGGACCGCCCGATTATCGCGCGAAACCGCAGCGGGTGAACGCGCGGACAATGTTCAGATTGCCGCGGTTGCATGCGTGCGTGCTCCGGCTTACAACAGGAGCTTGTCGCGCGCGGGTTGCGCGTGTGCTTGAACACCGGGGAGTTCCAGATGACGCGCACCACCACCGCCCGTTTCCACCGCGCCCTTGGCGTGGCCATCCTGCCTGCCGCAGTGGCGTTGGCGCTGACCGCTTGCGGGGGCGGTGGCAGTTCCGTGCGCCCCACGCCGCCGCCGGCAACCCCGCCGCCGCCCACCGGGATCGGCTTCACCCCGACCGTGGCCAACGACGCCAGCCTGGTGGTGAACCCGCCGGCAGTGCCGGCCCTGGCCGCGCCGCGCGACCTGGGGAGCCAGCAGCTGTCGGCGCACCTGCAGCTGACCAACGCCGCGGGCGCGCTGGGCGCCGGCCTCACCGGCCAGGGCGTCACCATTGGCGTGCTCGACTCCGGCGTCGACCGCAACCACCCCGGGCTGTCCCCGCGCGTCACCCGCAACATCATGCCGCCCAGCAACTGGACCGGCTTCGACCGCAGCGTCGACGACAAGGTCGGCCACGGCACGACGGTGGCGCTGCTTGCCGCAGGGTCGCCGGTGAACGCGCAGTTCTCCGGCGGCCAGACCGGGCTCTGGCCGGGCGGCGTGGCGCAAGCCTCCAGCATCGTGTCCTGGCGCTTCATCCGGGACGAACGGCCGGTCGACGACGGCACCGACCAGGGCGGCAACGAGATCAAGGCCGGCGAGGGCTACGGCGACTTCTTCAAGTCGCTCAACTCGGACCTGGCCAATGCCGGCGCGAAGATCATCAACAACTCCTGGGGTGGCCTGTACTGGAACGACCCCGGGCTGACGGTCGAGCTGGCGAACGCGTACAAGGACTTCATCGTCAGCCGCGGCGGCCTGGTGGTGTTCGCGAATGGCAACAGCGGCGATTCGGCCAATCCCGACCTTGCCAACAATCCCTCCGACAACGCCGCCCTGCCCAGCATGCACGGCGGCGATCCGGTGCTGGAGCGCGGCTGGCTGACCGTGGGCGCGCTGGATCCGGCCAACCCCACCCAGCTGACGGACTACTCGCAGAAGTGCGGCGTGGCGATGAACTACTGCCTGGTGGCGCCGGGCGACGCCGTCTTCCCGTTGCGCGACAGCGCGGGCGTGCTGCGCTTCTACGGCGGCGGTGGCACCTCGTATGCCGCCCCGCTGGTATCGGGCGCGGCGGCGGTGGTGTGGTCGGCGTTCCCGTACTTCACCAATGACCTGGTGCGCCAGACCATCCTCGCTGCGGCGAAGGACCTGGGCGCCCCCGGCGTGGATCCGGTGTTCGGCTGGGGCCTGCTGGACGTCACCAAGGCCGCGATGGGCCCGAGCAATTTCGCCTGGGGCGACGTCAACGTTAGCGTCACCGGCAACTCGGTCTGGCGCAACGCGATTGTGGGCAGCGGCGGGCTGGTCAAGAACGGCTCCGGCAACCTGACCCTGACCGAGGCCGCCAGCTACACCGGCGCCACCCGGGTCGAGGCCGGCGGGCTGTCGGTGCGCAAGGGCATGGCCTCGCACCTGACCGTGGGCAGCGGTGGCACCGTCTGGGGCAGCGGCGCGTTCGGCGGCAACGTGGTCAACAACGGCCGCTTCCTCTCCGGCGCGAACGTCCCCGCGAGCATTGCGGGGAACTTCAGCCAGTCCGCCAGCGGCAACCTCGGGGTGTGGCTGGGCAGCAAGCTCAACGTGGGCGGCAGCGCGTCCGTGGCCGGCACCATGTCGATCCTGGGCGTCCGGTCGGGCTACACCACCACGGCGAAGGAAACCCTGCTGACCGCCACCGGCGGCGTCACCGGCACCTTCTCCACCCTGCGCGCGGCGTCCAACGTCTTCCTCGACGCCAACCTGGGCTACGACCCCAATAACGTGTTCCTCAACATCAACCGCATCGACGTCACCCAGGCGATCGCCGGGGCCGGCCTGGGCGGGATCACGGCGATGTCGGCCTCGCGCGTGGAAACCGCGATGCAGGCGATCGACCAGCAGCTCCAGGGCGCTGGCGGGGGCGGGATCGCAAGCGGCTTCATCGACGCCGCGGGCGCGCTGCAGCAGTCCTGGAGCATCACCAACGCGGATTACTCGCTGCGCAGCCTCTCGGGCGAACTGCACGCGGCCTCGGCGGCAATGACCTTCGATGCGATCGATGCCGGCCGCCGCGCGATGGATTCGCGCCTCGCCACGCTGGCGCGCTCGCCGCAGCGGGCGGGCGGCTGGTCGCGCGACCTGGCCAGCAGCGGCCACCTGGCGCAGTCGGGCTTCGACGGCATCGGCATGGATGCCAGCGGGCAGATGATCGGCAACGACTGGCGGGTTGGCGGCAACGCGGTGCTTGGCGTGGCGATGAATCGCCTGGAGCAGTCGAGCTGGCTGGGCGACTTCGGCGACCGCAGCCGTGGCCGCCAGAGCGAACTGCAGCTCTACGGTGCCGCCTGGCAGGGCCCGTGGCAGGCGCAGGCGCAGCTGGTCTCCGGCCGCTTCGACCGGCAGATGCAGCGCAACCTGCTGCTCGGCGGCCTGCGCGACGGCGTCGCCAGCCAGCTGTCCGGCAACTACCAGGGCGTGCACGCCGAGGTCGGCCGCCTGTTCGAGGCGGGTGGTTTCGACGTCATGCCCTACCTCGGCAGCCAGTACGTGCGCCTGTCCAACGACGGCTTCGACGAAGGCGGCGACACCGGCTTCGGGCTGCGCGCGGAGGCGTGGGAGGCCAGCCGCTGGCAGGCGCTGGGCGGGTTGCGGGCCGAGCGTGGCTGGCGCGCCGGCGGGCTCGACCTGCGCGCGAACGCGCGCGCCGAGTGGCAGCACACGCTGGCGGCCGACGGCTTCGCCTTCGACGCCAGCTACCGCGGGGTGGAGCAGTGGGCGCCGCTGCAGGGCATCGGGCTGGCGTCGCGCAGCCAGCTGCTTGGCATCGGCCTCAGCGCGTTGCACGGCGGCAACCTGTTCCGCTTCGACCTGAGCCGCCGCGCCAGCGAGGTGGGCGACACCCACCAGGCGAGCGTGCAGTTCCTGCGCCGGTTCTGAGCCGGCGGGGGCGGGACGAAAAAAACGCCGCGGAGACGCGGCGTTTTTTCTTGCCGTGATGCCCGCGTCGCTCAGCTGTTGCCGGCGAACAGCTCGCGGCCGATCAGCATCCGGCGGATCTCGTTGGTGCCGGCGCCGATCGCGTACAGCTTGGCGTCGCGCAGGATGCGGCCGGTGGGGAACTCGTTGATGTAGCCGTTGCCGCCCAGCGACTGGATGGCCTCCAGCGCGACCTGCACCGCGGCGTCGCTGGCGTGCAGCAGGCAGGAGGCCGCGTCGATCCGGCTCCTGTGGCCCGCGTCGTAGTCGCGCGCGACCTGGTAGGCGAACGCGCGCGAGGATTGCAGCGCGGTGTACATGTCGGCGATCTTGGCCTGCATGATGCCGAAGGTGCCGATCGCCTCGCCGAACTGGCGGCGCTCGCGCACGTAGGGCAGGGCGATGTCCAGCGCCGCCTGCATCAGTCCGATCGGGCCGCCGGACAGCACCAGCCGCTCGGTGTTGAGGCCGCTCATCAGCACCTTGACGCCGCCGTTGACCTCGCCCAGCACGTTCTCCGCGGGAATCCGGCAGTCCTCGAACACCAGCTCGCAGGTGTTGCTGCCGCGCATGCCCAGCTTGTCCAGCTTCTGCGCCGTGGAAAAGCCCGGCATGCCCTTCTCGACGATGAAGGCGGTTATGCACTTGCTGCCCGCGTCCTTGCCGGCGGTGCGCATGTAGACGACCAGCACGTCGGCCTCGGGGCCGTTGGTGATCCACATCTTGTTGCCGTTGGCGACCCACGCGCCATCGCGCAGTTCGGCGCGGCAGCTCATCGAGCCGACCACGTCTGAACCGGCGCCCGGCTCGCTCATCGCCAGCGCGCCCTTCCATTCGCCCGTGCACAGCTTCGGCAGGTACTTCGCCCGCTGCGCGTCGTTGCCATTGGCATACAGGTTGTTGACGCACAGGTTGGAGTGCGCGCCATAGGAGAGCCCGACCGAACCCGATGCGCGGCTGAGTTCCTCCATCGCCACCAGGTGGGCGAGGTAACCCATGTCGCTGCCGCCGAACTCGTCCGGGATGGTGAGCCCGAGCAGGCCCATCTCGCCGAGCTTTGGCCACAGGTCCTGCGGGAACCAGTTGTCCTCGTCGATGGCCGCCGCGCGCGGCGCGACCTCGCTCTCGGCGAAGCGGCGGACCGCGTCGCGCAGGGCATCGATGTCTTCGCCGAGGGGGAATGGACGCATGGGAATCTTCGCTCTGCGAGGGGTTTCAGCTTTGCAGAACCCCCTTGAGTCAAGGGGGGGCGCCGCGACAGCGGCGGGGAGTGTGGAAGCAGGTCGCCGGACCCGGGGCTTGCGCAGCAAACCCCGGGCTGATCCAGGCGCAGCCTGGATCAGTGCCCGCGGATGCGGCCCTGGAAGCGCGGCTGCGCGCGGCCCATCGGCAGCTTGAGCTTGCCGATCTTCTCGATGCGCTCTTCGGCCAGGCGGTCGGCGGCGCGGTAGGTCGGGATGCCGTCGCGGTCGGAGATCTCGTAGATGCGGGTGAGGTTGTGGTAGATCGTCCGCATCATCCGCATCGCGCGCTCGCGGTTGTAGCCATCGAGTTCCAGCGCGACGTTCATCACGCCGCCGGCATTGACCGCATAGTCGGGCGCGTAGAGCACGCCACGGCGGACGAGTTCATCGCCGATGCCGTTGTCGGCCAGCTGGTTGTTGGCCGCGCCACACACCACCTTGGCCTTGATCCGGTCGATGGTGTTCTCGTTGAGGGTGCCGCCCAGCGCGCACGGCGAATAGACATCCGCCGGCACGTCGTAGATCTCTTCGACGCCCACGGCCTCCGCACCGTACTCGGACACCGCGCGCTCAACCAGGGCCGGATTGATGTCGGTCACGAAGATCTTGGCGCCGCGTTCCTTCAGCAGCTTGACGTACTCCATGCCGACATGGCCCAGGCCCTGCACGGCGTAGGCGTACTTGCCCACGTCCTCGTCGCCGAACTTGCGGTTGAGGGTGGCCAGCAGGCCCTGCAGGGTGCCGTAGGCGGTGAACGGCGAAGGGTCGCCGGAGCCGCCATGCACCTGGTGTACGCCGGTGACGTACTCGGTCTCGCGGTAGACGTATTCCATGTCGTTGACGTCGATGCCGACGTCCTCCGCGGTGATGTAGCGCCCGCCCAGCGACTCCACGAACTGGCCGAACGCACGGAACAGCGCCTCGGACTTGTCGGTGGCCGGGTTGCCGATGATCACCGCCTTGCCGCCGCCGATGTTCAGGCCGGCCACCGCGTTCTTGTAGGTCATGCCGCGCGACAGGCGCAGCACGTCGTTCAGCGCTTCCTGCTCGCTCTTGTACGGCCACATGCGGGTACCGCCCAGCGCCGGGCCCAGCACCGTGTTGTGGATCGCGATGATCGCCTTCAGGCCCACATCCTTGTTGTGGCAGAACACGACCTGTTCGTGGCCGTAGGTGTCGAGCGTCTCGAAAATCATTGCGAAAACTCCGGCCGGGACCACGCGCGTGCGCGGGCGCCGACGGCAAAGAGGGAATGGAAGCGTCGGGATCCGCAGCGGCAGGGCGCCGCGATGCAGGGGGCGCATTCTAAGCCATCGCCGCCGGGCGGGCTGCATACCCGGCGGTATGGGAAACCCACGGCTAGTCGGTGGCGACGGCGACCCGGTTGCGCCCCGCGTCCTTGGCCACGTACAGCGCGCGGTCCGCGCTGGCGACCAGCGCGTCTTCGCGCGTCTCCAGATCGGGGATGCAGGCGGCCACGCCGATGCTGACCGTGCCCACCGCGTCTGCGCTGGTCGTTCCGGGGGCGGCGGGCAGGGCGGCGACCGCCCGCCGCACCCGCTCGGCGATGGCCTCGGCTGCCTCGCGGTCGTGGCCCGGCAGCAGCACGCACAGTTCCTCGCCGCCATAGCGCGCGGCGCTTGCACCCGCGGGCAGCAGCGAGGTGAGCACGCCCGCCACCTGGCGCAGCCGTGCATCGCCGGCCAGGTGGCCGTGGGCGTCGTTGTAGCGCTTGAAGTGGTCGAGGTCGACCAGCAGCAGCCCTAGCGGTTGCCCGTTGCGGGCCGACTCGCGCCAGTGCTTGTGCAGCCCCTCGAACAGGCGGCGGCGGTTGCCCAGCCCGGTCAGCGGGTCGGTGTAGGAGAGGCGCAGGAGTTCCTCGTTGGCGCGGCGCAGCTCGGCCTCGCGCGACTCCAGCAGCGCGGTGCGGTCCTGCACCATTGCGCGCAACTGCTGCTCGCGCGCCAGCAACTGCCGCATCCGCAGCCGCAGGATGCCCCAGGCCAGCAGCAGCGCGCCCAGCAGCTGCAGCAGGCGGGCGGTGGTGGTGCGCCACCAGACCTTCGGCACGTCGATGCTCAGCTCGAACGGGGTGGCGGCGACCCCGGCGCCGTCGCGGGCCTCCACGCGCAGGCGCTGCAGGCCTGCCGGCAACCGCCCATAGCGATGGGTGTTCGCCGCGCTCCACGCCGTGGCGCGGCCGCCGTCGCCGTCGTCGCCGCCATCCAGCAGGGTCACCCGGTAGCGGTTGTCCTCCTCCTTCTCGCCGGTCAGCAGGTTGTACTCGAGCTCCAGCGCACTGGACGGGCGCGGCAGTTGCAGGACGCCTCCCGCCAGCGCCACCGGCTTGCCATCCACCAGGATCCGGGTCAGGCGCAGCGGCGCCCCGCGGCGCGGCCCCGGATCGGGCGGGGTGTAGACCGCCGCACCGCCGACGGTCCCGATCCAGACGCGGCCCAGGTCGTCCACCTGCATCGCGTTGACGTTGCATTCGTCGTGCGGCAGGCCGTCCTCGCGGTGGTAGTCGGTGGAGTGGAAGCCGTCGCCCTTTGGACGCCAGCTGAAGACTCCATAGTCGGTGCAGACCAGCAGGTCGCCGCGGCCATCGCGTACCGCCCCGTAGACGTATGACACCGGCAGGCGCGGCAAGGCCGGCGCGCTCACCCGCCGCGGCCGGTCGGGATTGCTGATGTCGACCCGCAGCAGGCCGTTGCGCCGGCTGCCGATCCACAGCACCTCCGGGTTGCCGGCATTGGCCATCAGGCGCATGTCGAACAGCGCGTCGGCCGGCAGTCCGATGTCGGCGCCGAAGAAGCGCCACTGGCCGTCGCGGTAGCGCGCCAGGCCCTTGTCGGAGGTGGTCAGCCAGGTGTCGCCGCCATGGCGGAGCGCGGCGTAGGCGCGGCCGGGCATGGTCGCGTCCGGCGGCCACCAGTCCCAGCGGCGCCCGTCCCAGCGCGCAACCCCCTGCTGGCGTGTGCTGGCCCAGACCTCGCCATCGGCAGCCAGCAGCAGGCTGGCGGCTTCGTTGGGGCGCTCCGGCCACGGAACTGCGATGGGAACGAAGCGTTCCTTCTCGAGGCGAACGAGCGCGCCGTTCCATGTGCCGACCCACAGCGCGCCCTCCGCGCTGCCGTCCGGCACCCGCAGCAGGCTGCGGATGGTGGTGCTCGGCAGGCCGTCGGACTTGTCGAACAGCCGCAGGATCCCGGCCTCGTAGCGGCCCAGGCCATCGCCATCGCTGGCCAGCCAGACCCGCTGGCGGTCGTCGCCCGGCGCGCGCTCCACCAGCAGGCTCCAGATGCCGTTGCCGTTCTTGCCGAGATTGCTGACGAAATGAAGGGGGCCGCGCAGCGGGGTGCGTACCGCGCCGCCGTCCACGCCCACCCACACCACCGGCACTCCCTGCGCGGTGTGGCTGGTGGCCAGGCTGCGCACCCGCTCGCGCAGCAGCGGCACCCGCGGGTCGGGCGGGAGCCATTCGTCGCCGCCCCGCAGCAGGAAGAGGCCGCTGCGCGTGCCGACCCAGACGTCGACCGCGCCAGTCGGGGAGGGCACCAGCTGGAGCGCGCTGACGAAATCGCTCGGCAATTCGCTGTTGCGGGTGTGCCAGCGCGTCCACTGGCCGCCGGCGTAGCGCGCCAAACCGCCGCCCTGCAGGCCGACCCAGAGTTCGCTGCGCCCGTTGGCGAAGGGCTGGATCGCGATCGTGCGCACTTCGTCGGTACGCGGGCCGGGGACGGTGATCGGCACGGGGCGGCAGGCCGGCGGCACGCTGCAGCGGAACAGGCCACTGCCGTAGCTGGCCACCCACAGCGCACCCTGCTGGTCGCCGGCGGAAGGTTCGAACGCGATGTCGAACTGCTCGCCGCTCAGCACCGCGTCCGGAAGCGGTACTGGCTTCCATCGATCGGCGGTGAGTTCTGCCACCCCGCGGCCCACCGCGAACACCCGCAGCGCGGACCCACGGCCAAACGCGCGCAGGCGCTGGATGCGTTCCTCCCCGAACGGCGCGCCCAGCGAGGTCCAAACGCCAGCGCGCCTGCGCCACACGCCGCGGCCGTCGGTGGCGGCCAGCAGGTCGCCCTCGGGGGTTGCCACGAGGTCGAGGATCGCGCCTTCCAGGGCGCCGTCGGGCCCGGTTTCGGCCACCATCCGCGCACCGCTCTGGCGCGCCAGCCCGCGCATGGTGCCCAGCCAGACCTCGCCATCGGGCAGGACCGCCACCGCGTTCACCGTGGGCGCCGGCATGCCCTGGCCCACGCTGTACACGTCGGAGGGCAGCCAGCCCATCCGTTGCAGGTCGATGCCGGGCGCAGGTGCGCGCGCCTGGGCCGGTGCCAGCGGCAGCAGCCAAGCAAGCAATAGCGCGGCAATGGCTCTCGGCATCGGCGGTGGTGGAATCAGGTCAACCAAGAGCCCTAAGCAAGCGTCATGCCACTGCAAGTCGTTCAAGTGTGACGGCCGTCACATGTAAGCGGAAGGGGTCATCGTGTACGCGCGTCGAGTGCGTGGCGCCGGTGCGCGATGCGAACTCGATTGCGCGAGCTGGCGTGCCCGGAAACCTCCCCGGTTGCGAGCGTCGTGAGGCCGCCTGTCAGCGCATCGCCGCGCAGGGGTCGGGGCGCTGGTGCCGCGCAACTCGCTCGACGGAGTCAAACGCATTGGCTGCGGGTGCGTCCTCGACGAAACCGATCGCCCAGGCATCGTGGATCCCTTGCTGGCGAAGCCAGTACGGCGCGCCGATGTCGCGACGGACGTGGCCGTTGCCGGCGATGAGCACCACCCCGGACGCGGCGTGGCTGCGCACGGTTTCCGCCATCAGGACATCGCGGGCGATCTGCGCCCGGGCCATCGGCGCCACCATGGCCTCGGGCAGCATCCCGCAATGGCTGTCGCGCACCTCGGCCTCCTGGGCGGCCATCAGCGCAGCGGGCAGGGCGGCCAAGGCGTAGCGCCCGATCAGCGCGTCGGGGAGCGCCGCCGCAAAGCCGTCCTTGACCACCTTCGAAGCGTCGCCCCGCGACAGGTTGGCGGCCAGCAGCGGCAGCTGGTATTCGAGCGCCAGCGCGATCACCGGCCGGTAGAACTCCCAGTTCCAGCCGGACTTCGGCGCCACCACCTTGGCAACCACGCATCCCGCATCGGGGCAGCTCGCCATCGCGGCGTCGAGCGCCGGCTGCTGGCCCACGTCGAACTGTTCCATCGCGACCGCGGGGCGCCAGCCCGCCGCCACGCGCGCACGCAACAGTTCGAGCCGCGCGGCGTGGCCTTCGTCGTTGTCGTGGACCTCGCCGAGCAGCATTACCCGGGAGCCGGTTTGCGCGGGCGCGTGGCTGCAGGCGCCCATGGCCAGCAACCACGGCAGCAGCAGCAAGGGAGCCAGGTGAGTGCGTGCCATTGGATTCGCGGCGTCGGGAGGGGTATCAGCTTGCCATGCCCGCTTCGCGCCAAGGCGACGACGTCACCGAAGGCGCAGCGGCGCGGTTGCTACCGCAGCCTGCAGGTGCGAGGCCATCCATCCGCGTTTCTTCGGCGAGGCGCGGGGTCCGGGCGCGGGCCGGCAGCCGGACCCCAGACGCTACAATCGCGCATCACTGGAAAAAACGTGGATCCGACCGATGAATGCCCCGGCCGAAACCCTCCCGCCGCAGACGAACGCCTCGCCTGACGCGCCGCGCACGCCCTTGCGCTTCGTCACCGCCGCCAGCCTGTTCGACGGCCACGACGCCGCGATCAACATCATGCGCCGGCTCATCCAGGCGCAGGGCGCGGAAGTCATCCACCTTGGCCACAACCGCAGCGTGGAGGACGTGGTCCGCGCCGCGCTGCAGGAAGACGCCGATGGCATCGCGCTGTCGTCCTACCAGGGCGGCCATGTCGAGTACCTGAAGTACATGGTCGACATGCTGAAGGAGCGCGACGCCGCCCACATCCGCGTGTTCGCGGGCGGCGGCGGCACCATCACCCCCGAGGAAATCCGCGAGCTGGAGGCCTACGGCGTCGAGCGCATCTACCACCCCAATGACGGCATGAAGATGGGGCTGGTGGAGATGATCGAGGACGTGGTCGCGCGGGCGGGCGACGCCCGCGAGGCCGGCGCCCGCGCCGATGCGGGCGCGCCCGGGATGCAGGACGAGATCGCGATCGGCCGCGTGCTGTCCGCGATCGAGGACGGCGACTACGCCGATGCCGAGCTCGCGCGCCTGCGCAAGCAGTGGCAGCTGGCCGGCGGCAACACCCCGGTGATCGGCATCACCGGCACCGGCGGCGCCGGCAAGTCCTCGGTGACCGACGAGCTGCTCAACCGCTTCCTCGCCAGCTTCCCGAAGATGCACATCGCGGTGATTTCGGTCGATCCCACCCGCCGCCGCACCGGGGGCGCGCTGCTCGGCGACCGCATCCGCATGAACTCGCTCCGGTCCCATCGCGTGTACATGCGCTCGATGGCCACCCGTCGGCAGAACGTGGCGACCAACGCGGTTCTCAAGGACTGCATCGGCTTCCTGAAGTCGCTGGGCTATGACCTGGTCATCGTGGAAACCGCCGGCATCGGCCAGAGCGATTCGGAGATCGTGGACCTCGTCGATTTCCCGATGTACGTGATGACCAGCGACTACGGCGCGGCCTCGCAGCTCGAGAAGATCGACATGATCGACTTCGCAGAGCTCATCGTGCTCAACAAGTACGACAAGCGCGGCGCGGAGGACGCCCTGCGCGACATCCGCAAGCAGTGGAAGCGCAACCGCGTCGCGTTCCAGACCGCAGATGCCGACGTGCCGGTCTATCCCACCATCGCCAGCCAGTTCAACGACCCCGGCATCAGCTGGATGTTCGCCAACCTGTGCCGGCTGCTGCGCGAGAAGCTGGGCGTGGCATGGACCCCTGCCATCGACACCACCCTCAAGGAACCGCGCGCCACCGTGCTGATCCCCGGTGCGCGCGTGCGCTACCTCGCCGAAATCGCCGAGCAGGGCCGCGCGATCAACCGCCGCATCGAGAGCCAGGCCGAGATCGCCGACCGCGCGCAGTCGCTGTGGCAGGCCTTGCAGGAAATCGGCGATGACGCGCTGCCGAAGGCGCTGGATCTGTACCCGGCCGAAGCCCTCACCGACGGCGTGGACCGCACGCTGCTGACCCTGCGCCAGCGCTACAACGACGCCGTCCAATCGCTCGGCAATGACTCGCTCAAGCTCCTGCGCGAATGGCCGGCGCGGCTGAAGTCGATCACCGACGAGGTCACCGAATACCAGGTCCGCGACAAGACCATCCGCGTCGACAACTACCGCACCTCGCTCAGCCACCAGCCAATCCCCAAGATCGCCGCGCCCACCTACAAGAGCTGGGGCGAGCTGCTGACCTTCCTCGGCAAGGAAAACCTGCCGGGCAGCTACCCGTACACCGGCGGCGTGTACCCATACCGCCGCACCGGCGAAGACCCGATCCGCATGTTCGCGGGCGAGGGCACGCCGGAGCGCACCAACCGCCGCTTCCATTACCTCAGCGTCGGCCAGCCCGCCGCGCGCCTGTCCACCGCCTTCGACAGCGTGACCCTGTACGGCGAGGATCCGGCGCCGCGCCCGGACATCTACGGCAAGATCGGCAACTCCGGGGTCAACATCCCAACCCTGGACGACATGAAGAAGCTGTACTCCGGCTTCGACCTGTGCGCGCCCACCACCAGCGTCTCGATGACGATCAACGGCCCCGCGCCGATCATCCTCGCGCTGTTCATGAACACCGCCATCGACCAGC
>JAEWFT010000010.1 GCA_023388715.1 Pseudomonadota bacterium | reverse complement strand
CCCCGGGCGCCTGAGCGGCCGGCGGGTCAGCCGGCGAAGCGGTCGGTCGCCGCGACCAGCGCGTCCACCGTCTCGGCCTCGAAGGCCGAATGGCCCGACGCCGGGGTGACCACCAGCTCCGCCTTCGACCACGCCTTGTGCAGGTCCCAGGCGTTCTGGACCGGGCAGACCACGTCGTAGCGCCCGTGGACGATCACGCCGGGGATGTCGGCGATCTTCCCGGCATCGCGCAGCAGCTGGTCGTCGACCTCGAAGAAACCGCTGTGCACGAAGTAGTGGTTCTCGATCCGCGCGAACGCCAGCGCGAACTCGGCGTCGCCATGGGTGTCCGCGTAGTCGGCGGGCACGTGCAGGTAGCTGGTGCCGCCCTCCCAGATCGCCCACGCCCGCGCCGCGTCCAGCCGCACCTGCGGATCGTCCGAGGTGAGGCGGCGATGGAAGGCGGAGATCAGGTCGTGGCGCTCCACCGGCGGGATCGCGGCGATGTAGTGCTGCCACGCATCCGGGAACAGCCGCGAGGCGCCTTCCTGGTAGAACCACTCCAGTTCCCAGCGGCGCAGCATGAAGATGCCGCGCAGGACCAGCTCGGTGACGCGCTGCGGGTGCGCCTGGGCGTAGGCCAGCGCAAGGGTCGAGCCCCAGCTGCCGCCGAACACCTGCCAGCGCGCGATGCCAAGGTGCGCGCGCAACTTCTCGATGTCCGCCACGAGGTCGAAGGTGGTGTTGTCGACGAGGTCCGCATGCGGCGTGCTGCGGCCGGCGCCGCGCTGGTCGAACAGCACGATCCGGTACTTCGCCGGGTCATGGAAGCGGCGCATGTTGTCGCTGCAGCCGGCGCCGGGGCCGCCGTGCAGCAGGACCACCGGCTTGCCGTCGGGGTTGCCGCACTGCTCCCAGTAGAGGGTATGGCGGCCATCGACCTCAAGGGTGCCGGTTTCGTAGGGAGCGATCTCGGGATACAACGTGCGCATGGCGGAACACCCGTGCGTTGTGGGCCGCATAGTGTAGTGCGGGCGTTCGGGCGCCTTGGCCCCGCGCTACGGGCGGCGCCCCAGCGAGATGCGCTCGCGCTGCTCCAGGTCGCGCGCGGTGGCGACCTCGACGAAGCCTGCCGCGTTGAGCAGCGCACGCACCGCTTCGCCCTGCTCCCAGCCGTGTTCGAGCAGCAGCCAGCCTCGGGGCAGCAGGCAGGCGGGGGCGTCGCGCGCGATCGTGCGCAGCGCGTCCAGCCCGTCGGGCCCGGAGGAAAGCGCCATCGCCGGCTCGAAGCGCAGGTCACCCTGCGCCAGGTGCGCATCGCCCAGCGCGATGTACGGCGGGTTGCTGGCGATCAGCGCGCAGCGTTCGCCCGCGAGCGGCGCCAGCCAGTCGCCGTGGCGGAACTCGACATTGCCGATGCGGTTGCGCAGCGCGTTGGCGCGCGCGATCTGGAGCGCGTCGGCACTGGCGTCGGTCGCCACCACGCTTGCCGCCGGCCGCTCCCTGGCCAGGGCCAGCGCGATCGCGCCGCTGCCGGTGCCGAGGTCGGCAATCCGCAGCTCGGTGTTGATCGGAAGCCGTTCCAACGCGAGCTCCACCAGGCGCTCGGTTTCCGGACGCGGGATCAGGGTGGCCGGGCTGACCGCCAGTTCCAGCGACCAGAAGCCCTGGTGGCCGACCAGGTAGGCGACCGGCTCACCGCTGGCGCGCGCCCGCACCAGCTCCCGGAAGCGTTCCCCCGCCTGCGCGTCCACCGGATCGGTTGCATGGGCAAACAGCCAGCCGCGGCTGCGCCCGAGTGCATGCGCGAGCAGGATCGCGGCGTCTTCGGCATCGATGGCCGTCCGTGCGCTCGCCAGCAGGCCTTCGGGGGTGGGGGTTGCCGTCACCTGCGCATGGTAATTCGTGGCGGCCTCGCATCTGCGCTATAGATAGGCGAATCCTATTGATAGGATAAAAACAATAAACTTCAATAATTGATAGGCTGGACGTATTGTTGCTGCACGCCGCGGATCCGGCGCCACTTTCCACCCACAGAGGAATCCACCGATGTCCCTGATCAATACCCAAGTCCAGCCGTTCAAGGCCAATGCCTTCCGCAACGGCGAGTTCATCGAAGTCACCGAGAAGGACCTGCAGGGCAAGTGGTCCGTGCTGATCTTCATGCCGGCCGCCTTCACCTTCAACTGCCCGACCGAGATCGAGGACGCCGCCGACCATTACGGCGAGTTCGAGAAGCTGGGCGCGCAGGTCTTCATCGTCACCACCGACACCCATTTCAGCCACAAGGTGTGGCACGAGACCTCGCAAGCGGTGGGCAAGGCGAAGTTCGCGCTGGTCGGCGACCCGACCCACAAGCTGACCCGCGCCTTCGACGTGCACATCGACGATGAAGGCCTGGCCCTGCGCGGCACCTTCGTGATCGACCCGAGCGGCACCATCAAGACGATGGAAGTGCACGACAACGCGATCGCGCGCGACGTCACCGAGACCGTGCGCAAGCTCAAGGCCGCCAAGTACGTGGCCGAGCACCCCAACGAAGTGTGCCCGGCCAAGTGGAAGGAAGGCGACAAGACCCTGAAGCCGTCGCTGGACCTGGTCGGCAAGATCTGAGCCGGCATCCGCGTTCCCACCCCCTCCCCATGCGGAGGGGGTTGGGAGCAGCCCGACGCCAACACGCGGCGGCCTGCTCCCAGCCCTCTTCCCACGCCCGCCACGCGCGGGACGCCCTCCCCTTGCCCGTTGAAAGGAGTCCGCCATGTTGGATGCCGATCTCGCCACGCAATTGTCCAGCCTGCTGGAGAAGCTGCAGCACCCGATCACCCTTGCCGCCGCGCTCGACGACAGCGAAGCCTCGAGCGAACTGAACGCCCTGCTGGAGCAGATCGCGTCGATGTCGCCGAAGATCAGCCGCGCGGCGCTGGATGGCGCCGACGTGCGCCGTCCGTCGTTCGCGATCCGCCGCGACGGCAGCGACATCGAGGTGCGTTTCGCGGCGATCCCGCTGGGGCACGAGTTCACCTCGCTGGTGCTGGCGCTGCTGCAGGTCGGTGGCCACCCGGTGAAGATCGACGAGGCGCTGGCCGAGCAGGTCCGCGCGCTCCAGGGCGACTACGCCTTCGAGACCTTCATGTCGCTGCATTGCCAGAGCTGCCCGGACACGGTGCAGGCGCTCAACGCGATGAGCGTGCTCAACCCGCGCATCCGCCACATCGCGATCGACGGCGCGCTGTTCCAGGCCGAGGTCGAGGCGAAGGAAATCCTGTCGGTGCCGACCATCCACCTCAACGGCGCCGAATTCGATGCCGGCCGCATGAGCATCGAGCAGATCGTGGCCAAGCTGGATACCGGCGCCGCCAGCCGCGCCGCCGAGGCGCTGAAGCACAAGGACGCGTTCGACGTATTGATCGTGGGCGGCGGCCCGGCCGGCGCGGCAGCGGCGATCTATGCCGCGCGCAAGGGCATCAGCACCGGCATCGTGGCCGAACGCTTCGGCGGCCAGGTGATGGACACCATGGCGATCGAGAACTTCCCGTCGGTCGAGTACACCGAAGGCCCGAAGCTGGGCGCCGAGCTCGAGGCGCACGTGCGCCACTACGGCGTGGACGTGATGACCAACCAGCGCGCAAGCAAGCTCTTGCCTGCCTCGGGCGACGGCGGCCTGGTCGGGGTCGAACTGGAAAGCGGCGCCACCCTGCGGGCCAGGACCGTGATCCTGGCGCCCGGCGCGCGCTGGCGCCAGACCGGCGTGCCCGGCGAGCAGGAGCTGCGCAACAAGGGCGTGACCTATTGCCCGCATTGCGATGGCCCGCTGTTCAAGGGCAAGAAGGTGGCGGTGATCGGTGGCGGCAACTCGGGCATCGAGGCGGCGATCGACCTGGCCGGCGTGGTCGAGCACGTCACCGTGCTCGAGTTCGACGGCAAGCTGCGCGCCGACCAGGTGCTGCAGCGCAAGCTGGCCAGTCTGCCCAACACCGAGGTCCACCTCAACGCGCAGACCACCGAGATGGTGGGCGAGAACGGCAAGCTGGCGGCGCTCAAGTACACCGACCGCGTGTCCGGCGAGGCCCGGCAGGTGGAGCTGGCCGGCGTGTTCGTGCAGATCGGCCTGCTGCCCAACACCGAATGGCTCAAGGGCAGCGTGCAGCTGTCCAATCGCGGCGAGATCGTGATCGACGAGAAGGGGCAGACCAGCCTGCCGGGCGTATTCGCCGCCGGCGACGCGACCACCGTTCCGTTCAAGCAGATCGTGATCGCGATGGGCGCGGGCTCGACCGCCGCGCTGTCCGCCTTCGACCACCTGATCCGCACCAGCGCGCCGGCCGAGGCGAAGGCGGCCTGAGGTGAATCTGCGCGACCTGCAGTATCTGGTGGCGCTGGCCGAGCAGCGCCACTTCGGCCGCGCGGCCGAGGCCTGCTTCGTCAGCCAGCCCACCCTGTCGATGCAGATCCGCAAGCTGGAGGATGAGCTGGGCGTGGCGCTTTTCGAGCGTGCCCCGCGCAAGGTGATGCTGACCCCCGCCGGCCACGAGGTGCTCGAGCGGGCCAGGCGGATCCTGTCGGAAGTGGAGCAGATGAAGGAGGCTGCCCGCCGCAGCAAGGATCCGGAAGCCGGGTCGCTGCGGCTGGGCGTGTTCCCGACGCTGGCGCCCTACCTGCTGCCGCACGTGGTCCCGCAGCTGCGCGAGCGCTTCCCCCAACTGCAGCTGTTGCTGGTAGAGGAAAAGAGCGACGTGCTGCTGGAGCGCCTGCGCGAGGGCCGCCTCGATGCGGCGCTGCTGGCCCTGCCGGTGCAGGACGAGCAGCTGCACGCGCAGTTCCTGTTCGAGGAGCCCTTCGTGCTGGCCGCGCCAGCCCAGCATCCATTGGCGCGGGAAGCGTCGCTTTCGGTGGACGCGCTGAACGACGAAACGCTCCTGCTCCTGGAGGATGGCCATTGCCTGCGCGACCAGGCGCTGGACGTGTGCCGGCGCTCGGGCGCGCAGGAGAAAGCGGGCTTCCGCGCCACCAGCCTCGAGACCCTGCGGCAGATGGTGGCCGCCGGCGCGGGCGTCACCCTGCTGCCGGCGCTTGCCGTGCATGCGAGCGTCGCGCAGCCGCGCAACATCCGTCTGGTCCCCTTCCGCGCGCCACCGCCAAGCCGACGCATCGCGCTGGTGTGGCGCAAGTCCTCGGCAATGGACGGGTTCCTGCGCACGCTCGCCGATGCCATCGGCAGCCTGGCGGGCGCGCAGCTGCAGGCGGACTGAACCCCGCAGGGAGCAAGACGCGCCGGCTCACTCGAGCCACGGGTTGCGCAAGGCCGGCACCTGCCGCGGGTCGGCTGCCGCCTCGACCCGCGCGATCTGCTCGCGGAACTGGCCAGCCAGCGTCGCATCCAAAGGCATGTCCTGCTGCTGCAGTGGCAGGCGGTAGGCGCGCAGCGCCGACGCGCGGTCGCCCAGGCGCAGGTGGGCGTTGCCCAGCTCGACCGCGGCGCCGACCATGCCGGGGTTGACCGCCACGACCTCCTCCAGTCGCCGCGCCACCAGCGCCCAGTCGCTCCCGTCCTCCTTGTAGAGGTAGTCCATCACCTTGCCGTACATGCTGCCGGCGCGCGCCCGCGGGCGCACCAGCCGGCCTCGCCAGATGCCGACGTTGCCGAGGCTGGCGACCAGCTGCATCTCGCGGAACACCTCGCGCGGATCCCAGTCCCACTGCGGCCACGGCAGGCGCGCGCTGTGGGGATACACGAACCAGCCCTCGTAGACGCCGGCGGCGTTGTCGTCCTGGAGGTCTTCCACCAAGCGGCGATAGCGCAACCCCGCCGCGCGCACCTGCTGTTCCATCATCCAGTAGTCGGAATACATCGGCAGGCCGCTGGGAAGGATCTCGCGGTCGTGGAAGGCGCGGATCTCGGCGAAGCGCTGGCCGACATCCAGGCCCTCGTTGCCGAAGTAGCGCCAGCCCTGCGCGCTGCCGCCCGCCAGCTCGTTGTGGTATTCCCACAGCCGCGGCTCGCGGATCGTCATCGCCAGCGCGGCGACCAGCAGCCCGGCAACGGCCCCGCCCAGCGCCCGCGAACGCCGCCGCCAGGCTTCGGACACCGCGGCGCCGCCCAGCACCCCCATCGCCACCAGCAAGGGCGTGGCATGCCGCACGCCGCCCCACGCCGAGGGCGCCACCATCAGCGCGGCCAGGTGCAGCAGGCTGGCCGCCGCGAGCGCGCCCAGCATCCAGCGCGCGCTGGTCGGAAGCGGCGCGCGCCACAGCAGGCCCAATCCCAGCAGTGCGAGCGCGGACAGCGCGAGCGGCAACTTGGCGGCGACGATCGCCGGCCAAGTGAACCAGGGCGTGCGGCCCTCGTAGACCTTGCCCCAGACCAGGTGCAAGGCGATGTTGCGGCCATCGACGCCGGTGCGCAGGGTGTCTGCCAGGCCCCACAGGTAGGCACGCGGCAGCAGCCGGTACCGGTCGGCGATCCCGAGCGCGGCGCGGAGCGGCGCGCGCGATACCTCCTCGATCTTGGCGGCCAGCGGGCGGTTGAAGCGGTCGCCGCCATCACGGTCGGCGTGGAAGCGGAAGCCATAGCTGCCCCACAGCACCAGCAGCGCCAGCAGCACCGCCGCCACCAGCTTGACCAGGCGCTCCCCCGCGCCCCACGCGCCGTCCTTGCGGATCCCGCGCAGCATCGCGGCCACCAGGACCAGCCCGATCCCCAGCAGGCCCGCAAGCGCCGAGTGCTTGGCCGCCAGCGTCACGCCGGCGGCCAGCCCAAGCGCCAGCACCCAGCGCCACTGCCAGCTCGCTGCCAGCAGGCCAGCGGCCACGATCACGCAGGCCAGCGCCAGCGCCAGCGGGCCATCGGTCATCACCACCGGCAGATGCGCGCCAAGCGTCGGCTCCAGCGCAAGGAACAGCAGGGTTCCGGCCGCCCACGCCAGTCCCGCCGCGCGCCAGAGCAGCAGGCCCAGCGCCAGCAGTAGCGCGCCATTCAACCCCCACATCGCCACGCGCGTGCGCTCCTGCGCGGCGAGCGGATCATTGCCGAAGAACATGGTGCGCTCGACCCACTCGCGCTCCTGCGCCTTGTCACGCAGGGCAGGTTCCGCGCCGAGCCTGAAGTCCGCGGGCATGGCCGCGCCCACCCAGCGCTTCACCAGCGGCGGATGCTCGGGATTAAGATGCATGTCGCCGCTGCGCAGGTAGGCCACGCCCACCACCGTGTGCCAGGGCTCGTCGATGGTGAAGCTGTCCAGTCGGGTGCCCAGCGCCGAGCGGGCGATCGCGAGCAGGGCGAGCAGTGCGATCAACAGGCCGCCTGCAACGCGCAGCGCGGGCGATGGGGCGATACGTGCCGGTCGGGACTCCATACCAACGGCAAACGCGGCCGCTGGCGTCGACAGGACAGGGTGGGGGGCTCAGGTCATGCCGGCAGCGGGCAGGCCACGCCAGTCCCGCGCAGGCCGCAATAGCCCCCCGGATGCTTGGAGAGGTACTGTTGGTGCTCGGGTTCCGCGTAGTAGAACGGCGGCGGCGGGTAGTCGATGGTGGTGGTGATCGCGCCAAGCCCGGCGTCGTGCAACCGCTTGGCATACGCGTCGCGGCTTTCGCGCGCGGCATCGAACTGCGCCGGCGTGGTGCAGTGGATCACGGAGCGGTACTGGCTGCCGACGTCATTGCCCTGGCGCATGCCCTGGGTCGGGTCGTGGCTCTCCCAGAACAGCGCGAGCAGCGCCGGGAAGGTGACCTGAGCCGAGTCCCACGCCACCAGCACCACCTCGGCGTGGCCGGTTTCCCCTGAACAGACTTCGCGATAGGTGGGGTTGGGGGTGTAGCCGCCGGCGTAACCCGCGGCGGTGGTGAACACGCCCGGCTGGCTCCAGAAGCGGCGCTCGGCGCCCCAGAAACAGCCCATGCCGAAATGCGCGACCTCCAGCCCTTCCCGTGCCGGGTGCAGCGGGCGGCCATGCACGTGGTGCGCCGCCGGCACCGGTATCGGGGTGTCGCGACCGGGCAGCGCGCGCGCGGGGTCGACCATCCGCTGCTTGGATCCACCAATACCGAGCATGACCCACCTTGCGCCTTGGATACCCGGTTGATATGCGCCCGGACGGCGCCAGATCAAGGCTTTTGCGCCGCCAGCACCCGCGATCGCCGCATGCCCGCCACGAAGATCCCGACCAGGCTGACCGCCAAGCCCCACCACTGTTGCGGGCTGGCTTCCAGGTCCAGCACCAGCACGTCCAGCAGATAGGCAACGATGGGCTGGGCCAGCAGCAGCAGTCCGGCCATCGCCACCGTGAGGGTGGCCATCGCCCGCGAGATCAGGACCCAGCTCAGGCAGTGCCCGACCGCCGCCAGCAGCAGCAGGATGCCCCAGCTGCGGGCATCGGGTGGCGCCAGCGCGCTGCCTTCGGCCAGGCACAGCAGCAACAGGCAGGCGGCGCTGCCGAATGCGGCAAGGCACAGCACCTGTTCCACCGGCGCGCGCGCGCCAGGCTGGGCGGCGGCCGCCTGCGAACTCTTGATGCCGATGTTGTAGACGGCGTAGGCCACGCCGGTGGCGAGGCCCAGCCAGACGCCCCAGCGGTAGTCGCCCGGCAGGCTGCTCCAGCCTTCGCCCAGCATCAGCCACAGCCCGAGGAAGGCCAGCAGCACGCCCAGCGCGAAGCGCCAGCCGACGCGCTCGCCGAACAGCAGCACACCCGCCAGCGCCATGAAGAACACCTGCGCGTTGGCCAGCAGGGTGGCGAGCCCCGGTCCGACCAGCAGAATGCTCCGGTGCCACATCCACAGGTCGACCGCGAAAGCCAGCGAGGCCACCCCGATCCACGTCCACGCCCTGCGCGACAGCTCCTGCCAGCCATGCCGAAACTGCACCAGCGCCGCCAGCAGCAGCCCGGACAACAGCATCCTCCAGAACGCCACCGCGGTCGGCGGCATCTCCGCCAGCCGCACCATCAACCCGTTGCTGCCGATGATCGCGGCGCCCGCCAGCATCTGCAGCAGGGCCGCACGCTCGACCCGCGCCGGTGCCGCGCTCACGCGGGCTGCGTACCCGGTTGCAGGGAGTCGTCCTCGCCCGCCACCACGTCGCCCAGCCCGAGCGCGTCGACCACGGCGCGGGCGGCGGGCCAGGCGGCCCCGGGCACCATCACCGCGACCAGCCCGAACACGCCCAGCTCGCCCATGCCGCCGGTCAGTGCCTCGCCGCGGATGAAGGACGGGATCCCGGCGTGCTCCAGCGCCTGGCGCACCAGGTGGGCATCGATGATGTTCGCGGCTTCGTAGACGGTGCGCATGCCGCGATGCTGCCACAAGGCCGGTATGCCGGGCGTCGGCTAGAATGCAAGGCTGTCCAGAGCAGCGCGAAGCCGTGTCCGAGAACGCCTCCACCAACGCCGACGCCGTCCCGGAAAAACGGGATTTCATCCGCCAGATCGTGCGCGACGACCTGGCCACCGGCAAGCACGCGGCGATCCGCACCCGCTTCCCGCCGGAGCCCAACGGCTACCTGCACATCGGCCACGCCAAGGCGATCTGCCTGGACTTCGGCATTGCCGCGGAGTTCGGCGGCGACTGCAACCTGCGCCTGGACGACACCAACCCGGCGAAGGAAGACCCGGAGTTCGTCCGCGCGATCCAGGACGACGTGCGCTGGCTGGGCTTTACGTGGCACGAGTTGCGCCATGCCTCGGATTATTTCGAGGTGCTGTACCTGGCGGCGGAGAAGCTGATCCGCCAGGGCGATGCGTTCGTCTGCGACCTGACCGCCGAGCAGGTGCGCGAATACCGCGGCACGCTGACCGAGCCCGGGCGCAACTCGCCGTACCGGGACCGCGGCGTGGAGGAGAACCTCGACCTGTTCCGCCGCATGCGCGCGGGTGAATTCCCGGATGGCGCGCGCACCCTGCGGGCGAAGATCGACATGGGCAGCGGCAACATCACGATGCGCGACCCGGCCCTGTACCGGATCAAGCACGTCGAGCACCAGAACACCGGCACCGCCTGGCCGATCTACCCGATGTACGACTTCGCGCACTCGTTGAGCGATGCGATCGAGGGCATCACCCATTCGCTGTGCACGCTCGAGTTCGAGGACCGCCGCCCGCTGTACGACTGGTGCGTGGACCGGGTGGATCTGGCGCATTCGCCGGAACTGCTCAGGCCGCTGACCGACCGCGGCTATCCGTTCGAGGCCGCGCGGCCGCGCCAGATCGAGTTCTCGCGGCTCAACTTCAACTGGCTGGTGATGAGCAAGCGCAAGCTGGCGCAGCTGGTGGAGTCCGGGCGCGTCGATGGCTGGGACGACCCGCGCATGCCGACCCTGCAGGGCATCCGCCGCCGCGGCTACACCGCGAGCGCGCTGCGCCTGATGGTCGACCGGGTCGGCATCAGCAAGCAGAACTCGCTGCTCGACATCTCCATCCTCGAGGGCGCGCTGCGCGACGACCTCGACGCGCACGCGCCGCGGCGGATGGCGGTGGTCGATCCGCTGAAGGTCGTGCTGACCAACCTCGATGCCGCGCACGAGGAGGCGCTGGCATTCGCCAACCACCCCAAGGACGCGGCGCAGGGCGAGCGCAGCATCCCGTTCTCGCGCGAGCTGTGGATCGAGCGGGACGATTTCGCCGAAGTGCCGCCGCCGGGCTTCAAGCGCCTGACCGTGGGCGGCGAAGTGCGCCTGCGCGGCGCCGGCATCATCCGCTGCGACGAAGCGGTCAAGGACGCCGCCGGCCAGGTGACCGAACTGCGCTGCACGCTGGACCTCGAATCGCGCCCCGGCATGGAAGGCGCCAACCGCAAGGTCAAGGGCACCATCCACTGGGTCAGCGCGCGGCACGCGGTGCCGGCGGAGATCCGGCTTTACGACCGCCTGTTCACCGTCGCCGATCCGGACAGCGAGGAGGGCGGCAAGACCTACGTCGATTTCCTCAACCCCGACTCGCGCAAGGTGGTGACCGGCTACGTGGAGCCGGCCGCGGCGACAGCCGCGCCGGAGCAGAGCTTCCAGTTCGAGCGCACCGGTTACTTCGTCGCCGACCGTTACGACCACGCCCCGGGCAAGCCGGTGTTCAACCGCAGCGTCACCCTGCGCGACACCTGGGCACCCGCCAAGGGCGCGGCGCGCTGATGCTCTACGCCCAGGTCCACCTCACGCTGCCGGCCTGGGTGCACGACGCCGTCGACGCCGCGCGCCCCTACCCTGGCGACGACGAGAAGATGGCGCTGGCGATCCAGCTCTCGCGGCTCAACGTCGATGCGCAGACCGGGGGGCCTTTCGGCGCCGCGGTGTTCGGGCCGGGCGACCGCCTGGTCGCCGTCGGCGTTAACCGGGTGGTGCCGCAGGCGACGTCGGTGGCGCACGCGGAGACCATGGCCTACATGCTGGCGCAGCAGCGCACCCAGCGCGCGCGCCTGAACCGCGATTTCGACGATGCGCCGGTCGGGCCGATCACCCTGGCCACCTCCTCGCAGCCGTGTTGCATGTGCTACGGCGCCACCGTCTGGGCCGGCATCGACCGCCTGCTGATCGGCGCCCGCGCCGAGGACGTGATGGCACTGACCGAGTTCGATGAAGGCCCACTGCCGCAGGACTGGGTCGGCGAGCTCAATGTGCGCGGGATCGAGGTGGTCCGCGACCTGCACCGCGTGGCCGCCTGCGAGGTGCTGCGCCGCTACGGCGAGCGCGGCGGCGCCCGGTACTGAGCCGCCCAGTGGCCGGCCTGCTGTGCTACTGCCGCGCCGGCTTCGAGCCCGAGCTGGCCGCGGAACTGACCGAACGCGCGGCGCAGGCGGGCTTCGCCGGCTACGCGCGGACCGAGCGCGAGTCGGGGTTCGTCGTCTTCGCCTGCGATGAAGCCGACGCCCTCTCGCGCGCCATTCCCTTCGCGGCGCTGATCTTCGCGCGGCAGAAGCTGCGGCTGCTGGCCGACCTGCCCGCGCTGGATCCCAGGGACCGCATCGCGCCGATGCTGGCCGCGCTGCCGCCGGACGTCCGCTACGGCCAGCTGGTGATGGAGCATCCGGATTCCGATGCCGGCAAGCCGCTCGCCGGCCTGGCCCGCAGCCTGGGCAACGCGCTACGCCCGGCGCTGCGCATGGCCGGCATCCTTGCCCGCGAAGACAATCCGCGCCTGCAACGGCTGCATGTGTGCCTGCTGGAGGGCAACCATGCGCTGCTCGCCAACAGCGATCCGGACGACAGCGCGCCATGGCAGCTGGGGATCCCGCGCCTGCGCATGCATGCCGATGCGCCCTCGCGCTCGGCATTGAAGCTGGAAGAGGCACTGCTGGTGCTGCTCGATGGCGGCCAGCGCGCCGCGCTGCTGCGCGACGGCATGCGCGCGGCCGACCTGGGGGCCGCGCCGGGTGGCTGGACGTGGGTGCTGACCCGCCATGGCCTGCGCGTGCAGGCCATCGACAACGGGCCGCTGCGCGCGCACGTGCTCGACAGCGGGCGGGTCGAACACCTGCGCGCCGACGGCTTTTCCTGGCAGCCGCAGCAGCCACTCGACTGGATGGTCTGCGACATGGTCGAGCAGCCGCGCCGGGTCGCCGAACGCATGGCCACGTGGTTCCGCGAAGGCTGGTGCCGGCACGCGATCTTCAACCTGAAGCTGCCGATGAAAAAGCGCTGGGCGGAAACCCGGTTGTGCCTGGACCTGTTCGCGCAGCAGTCCGGCAGGGCGCTGGAGATCCGCGCCCGCCAGCTCTACCACGACCGCGAGGAGATCACCGTCTTCGCCACCCCGCGCAAGCCAGGCTGATCAGATCCCCGCTGCGTGCCGCCACAGCGCGCGCGACAGCGGTGGCAACGCGCCGGCCATCCCCAGCGCATGCCCACGCAACAACGTGGCCGCCGGGATGTCGTTGCTGTAGACGCGGTTGATGGCCCCCATCGCGCGGGCGTTGAGCGCGGCCTCGCTGCGGCGCCTGCGCGCCCAGCGTGCCAGCACCCGGGGCCCCAGCGGATCGGCGCCATTTGCCCTGGCACCGCGCAAGGCCTCGCGCAGCGCGGCGACATCACGCACGCCGAGGTTGACGCCCTGCCCGGCCAGCGGATGCATCACGTGCGCGGCATCGCCCATCACCAGCACCCGCCCCGCCAGCATTTCGCGCGCCAGCTGGCGCTGCAGGGGAAAGCCCGCGCGCTCGGACTCCAGCCGGAAAGCGCCGAGCTCCCCGCCGAATGCCTGCGCCAGCTCACGCTCGAAGACCTCGGTCGGGGCCGCCAGCAACCGGCCAGCCTCATCCTGCGGCAGCGTCCACACGATCGAGCCGAGCCTGCCCGCGGCCGCCGCCCCCGCGTCATCGGCGAATGGCAGCAGCGCCACCGGCCCACCCGGCAGGAAGCGCTGCCAGCAGCCAGCGGCATGCGGCTGCTCGCTGCTCACGAACGCGACCACGCCCTGCTGGCCATAGTCGTGGCGGCTGACCTCGATGCCGGCGAGTTCGCGCAACGCGGACGCGCCGCCATCGGCCGCGATCGCGATGGCCGCCTCCATCGCCAAGCCATCGTCAAGCGCCACCCGCACGCCCTCGCCCTGCTGTTCCAGCGCCACCACGCGCGCGGGGGAATGCACGCGCACGCCCGCCTCGGCCAAGCCGCGCCACAAGGCATCGACCAGCACCGCGTTCTCGACGATCCAGCCCAGTTGCGGCTGGCCAAGGGTGTCGGCATCGAACACCAGCGGCTTGCCGCCTGCGGCATCCCACACCTGCATCCGGCGGTACGGCTGCACGCGCGCCTGAAGCACCCGGGACCAGGCGCCGAGGTCGTCCAGCAGCGCGGCGTTGTCGGGCGCGAACGCGAACACCCGCAGGTCGCGCGTGGCGCGCTGCCAGGGCGCGGGCTGCCGCGGCTCCACCAACGCAACGCGCAGGCCTTCGCGCGCCAGCATCAGTGCGGCGGCGGCACCGACCACCCCGCCACCGGCGATGACCGCATCCAGTTTCCCGCGGCGGCTCATCCCGGCCTCCGGCACAGCGCGGGCACGTCGCCGCGATAGCCCATCGCGCCACCCACCAGCCAGCCCTGCAGACAGCCCATGGCATCGCCCGCCAGCAAGCCGGCGCTGCGCAGCGGCCGCAGGATCCGGGCATCGCTGGAAGTGAGCCGGGCAAGCCCATCGGAGAAGGCCAGCGTGCGCTCGCGGTCCTGCTGGCGGCGGCGGGCGTAGCGCGCCAGCAATGCCGCATCTCCGGGGTCGGGGGCGCCGGCGATGCATTCGGCGAGCGTCAGCGCATCGCGCAGGCCCAGGTTGAAGCCCTGCGCGCCAAGCGGGTGCAGGCCCTGCGCCGCGTTGCCGACCAGCACCGCGCGGGGCGCTACCAGCGCCTCGGCGACGCTGCCGACGATCGGGTAGGCGCTGCGCGGACCGACCGAAAGGAACCTGCCGGCGCGCCAGCCGAAGGCCTGCTGCACGCGCGCGAGGAACCCGGCATCGTCCAGCGCGGCGACCGCGTCAGCCTCCCGGGTGGGAACGCCATGCACCAGCCCGTAATGGCGGTCGCCACGCGGCAGCAGCGCGGTCGGGCCGTTCGCAGTGAGGCGCTCGTAGGCGGTGCCGTCGGGGCCGGGCTGCGCCTGCAAGCGGGCGACGAAAAGGGTCTGGCCGTAGTCGTGCTCGCGGGCGGCGATGCCCAGCGCCTGGCGCACCTGGCTGCGGGCGCCGTCCGCCGCCACCAGCAGGCGCGCATGCAGCGTGCGCGGCCCCTCGGCGTCGGTGACGCGCAGCGCGCGAACGCCGTCGGCGGCATCGCCCTGGAGCCCGTCGAAGCGCGCCGGCCGGTAGCGCACCAGCGTTGCCAACTGCGACAGCCGTGCTTCCAGTGCCTCGCCGAAGTCGCGCGCGACCACCACCTGCCCGAACTCCTCGCGCCCGTGCGCGGCGGCGTCCATCCGGATGCGCCCGAAGTCGCCGCTGCGGCTGACATGGATGCGCCGGATGCTGCCGGGCGGCGCGCGCAGCAACTGCATCACCCCAAGCGCCTTGAGCGCGTTCACGGTGGCCTCGGCGAAGCTGAGGTTGCGCTCGTCGAAGACCGTCGGCATCTGCCCGGTTGGCGTGGCCTCCACCAGTCCGACGTCGAGCCCCAACGGCTGCAGCGCGATGGCAAGGCTCGCGCCCACCAAACCCCCGCCAACGATCAGCACGTCGTGGATGCGCCCTGCGCTGCCGGCTGCCGGAGTCATTGCGCTATGCTAACGGTTCCGCTGTCCCGCATTGAAACGCCATGAATCGCCCCGCCCCGATTGCCGCCGGTCCGCTTACCCTCGCCGCGCTGATTTTCGTCGCCGCGTTGACCCGGGTGATCCCGCATCCGCCGAATTTCTCGCCAATCGAGGCCGTGGCGCTGTTCGGCGGCGCCTATTTCGCCAAGCGCCACTGGGCGCTGCTGGTGCCGCTGCTGGCGCTGTTCGCGTCCGACCTCGTGCTCGGGCTTGCCAAGGGCGGGCTGTACTGGGGGTACTTCAGCAGCGCTGGTTACCTGCTGGTCTACGCCTGCATCGCGCTGTCCACCCTGCTCGGGTTCGGCCTGCGCGGCAAGGTGAGCGCCGGGCGGGTGCTGGGCTTCTCGCTGGTCGGATCGCTGCTGTTCTTCGTGGTCACCAATTTCGGTGCCTGGCTGTCGGATCCGATGTACCCGAAGACCGCCGCCGGGCTTGCCGCGGCCTACCTCGCGGGCGTCCCGTTCTTCCAGTGGACCGTGCTGGGCACCTTGTTCTATTCGGCGCTGCTGTTCGGCGGCTTCGAGCTGCTGCGCCAGCGCAACCCGGCGCTGCGCGCGCAGACGGTGTAACCCCGCGGCCGTGGGCAATCGCCTGTCGAAGATCTACACGCGCACCGGCGATGACGGCAGCACCGGGCTGGGCGATGGCAGCCGCGTCGGCAAGGATTCGGCGCGGGTGAGTGCCTACGGCACCGTCGACGAGGCGAACTCCTGCATCGGGCTGCTGCTCGCCAGCGACATGCCGGCCGACATCCGCGAGCTGCTGACCCGCATCCAGCACCAGCTCTTCGACCTCGGCGGCGAGCTGTGCATCCCCGGCCACGCCGCGGTCTTCGATTCCGACATCGATGCGCTCGAAGCGCGGCTTGACCATTACAACGACGACCTGCCGGCGCTGAAGGAGTTCATCCTGCCCGGTGGCGGTGAGGCGGCGGCGCGTTGCCATGTCGCCCGCACCGTTGTGCGCCGCGCCGAGCGCGAGGCCGTCGCGCTCTCCCGCGACGAGGACGTGCGCCCGCAGGCGATCCGCTACCTCAACCGGCTCTCGGACCTGCTGTTCGTCCTGTCCCGGGTGCTGGCGCGCGCCAGCGGGCACGGCGAAGTGGTGTGGGACCACGACCGCCGCAAGTAGGGCGCTGGCGCTGATGCAGGTCTTCACCCATCCCGCCTGCCTTGCCCACGACACCGGCACCGGGCATCCCGAGAGTGCGGCGCGGCTGGCCGCGGTCACCCGCGCGCTGGAGGCCGCCCACCCCGACCTCGACTGGCAGCAGGCGCCGCGCGCGACCCGTGGCCAGTTGCTGGCGGTGCACGACGAACAATTGCTGTCCGCGGTGCTGGAGGCCGATCCGGAACCCCGGATCTGGCTCGATCCCGACACCCTGCTGTCGCCGCATTCCGCGGAAGCCGCCTTGCGCGCCGCCGGCGCGGTGGTCGCCGCGGTGGACGCGCTGATGACCGGGCGCAGCGATCGCGCGTTCTGCGCGGTGCGTCCACCCGGCCACCACGCCACCGCCACCACCGCCATGGGGTTCTGCCTGTTCAACAATGTTGCCGTCGGCGCCCGCCATGCGCTCGACCGGCATGGCCTGGAGCGCGTGGCGGTGGTCGATTTCGACGTCCACCACGGCAACGGCACCCAGGCGATCTTCGCCAACGATCCGCGCGTGCTGTTCGCTGGCAGCCACCAGTGGCCGCTGTACCCCGGCTCCGGCGCCATCCACGAGCGCGGCTGCGGCAACATTCTCAACCTGCCGCTGCAGGCGGGGACCGGCAGCCACGGCTTCCGCGATGCATGGCGCGAGCGGCTGTTGCCGAGGGTGGAGGCGTTCCGCCCGCAGCTGATCCTGGTGTCGGCCGGGTTCGACGGCCACCGGCGCGACCCGCTCGCGCAACTCGAGCTGGAAACCGAGGACTACGCCTGGGCCACCCGCGAACTGGTGCGGATCGCGCGCGCCAGCTGCGATGGCCGCATCGCCTCCACCCTGGAGGGTGGCTATGACCTGCAGGCGCTGGCCGAAAGCGTGGTCGCCCACGTCGACGCGCTACGCTTCTGAGCGCGCTCAGTCGGCGGCGGGGATGAACTCCAGCGCGGCGGAATTGATGCAATAGCGCAGGCCGGTCGGCGGCGGGCCATCGGGGAACACATGCCCGAGGTGGGAATCGCAGCGCGCGCACCGCGCTTCGATGCGCTGCATCCCGTGGCTGCGGTCGGCGTGTTCGCTGATCGCACCGGCGGCCAGCGGACGCGTGTAGCTGGGCCAGCCGGTGCCCGAATCGAACTTGTCGTCCGAAGCGAACAGTTCCGCGCCGCACGCCACGCACGCATAGCGCCCGCGCGCCTTGTGGTCCCAGTAGCGGCCGGTGAACGGAGGTTCCGTGGCCGAGCAGCGGCATACGGCGTACTGCTCGGGGCCAAGGCGCTGGCGCCATTCGGCATCGGTGACAGGCAGGTCGCGTTCGTCCATCGCGCGCGCTCCATCAGGTAGAAGGCGACAGTGTGCCCGCCCGCCGCCACACGGCGTGAATAATCGCGGTTTGCCGGGCCACCTGCGTTCCGGCAAGCTAACCGCCATTTCGCCATCCCCCGGATTGCCCGTGCATCCAGCCTTGCGCCTGCTTCCGCTTTCCGTCGCCATCGCGCTGTCCCTTCCCGCGCATGCCGGCGACGACATGCCGCCGAACTGGAAGCTGTGCCCCGTCGGGGACGTCCTGCCGCCGTTCGAGGGAGTGGAGACGACCCCCGAAGGCGTGCACATCGACAACAGCAACCAGCCCACCGACATCGAGGGCGACGTGCTCTCCGGCACCGAGGAGAACCCGGTCTTCCAAGGCGACGTGCGCATGCGGCGCGGCGACCAGTTCATGGGCGCCGACCAGATCACCTTCAACCAGGCCGAGGAGCGCTACACGGCCGAAGGCAGCATCCGCTATCAGGGCAGCGGCTTGCGCATGCGCGCCGCGCGCGCCGAGGGCAACCAGGGCACCGGCTCGCACACCATCGAAGACATCCAGTACCAGTTGCTTTCGCGACGCGGCAATGGCGGCGCCGACAGCATCAGCCTCACCGGCACCCAGGGCACGCTGAAGGGCGCGACCTACTCCACCTGCCCGCCCAACGAGCGGCACTGGGAACTGCAGGCGCGGGAGATCGAGGTGGACACCGAGGAGGGCATGGCGGTGGCGCGCGGCGCGACGTTGCGGGTGGGCAAGGTGCCGGTCCTCTACCTGCCGTGGTTCATGTTCCCCACCGACGAGCGCCGCCGCACCGGCCTGCTCGCGCCGTCGATCTCCAACTCCGGGCGCAACGGCTTCGACTTCCGCCAGCCGATCTACCTGAACCTGGCGCCGAACTACGATGCCACCCTCAACCCGCGGCTGATGACCTCGCGCGGGGTCCAGCTGGGGGCGCAGTTCCGCTACCTGGTGGAGGGTGGCGCCGGCACCCTGGACGCGAACTGGATGCCCAACGACAAGCTGCGCGACCGCGACCGCAGCCTTATCCGCTTCGGCGGCTACCAGGACATCAACCCGAACTGGCAGGCGCGCGCCAACCTCAACTGGATCAGCGACACCCGCTACTACGAGGACTTCAACAACAGCATCAACGGACTGGCGCAATCCACTTCATATAGCGCACTGGGGGTCTACGGCCACGGCCGCGGCTGGACCGCCGGCGTGGATGCCGACCACTGGCAGCTGGCCGACTTCACCCTGTCGAAAGCGGTGCTTCCCTACGACCGCCTGCCGCGCGCGTTCCTCAACTGGGAGCAGCGGTTCGGGGGCCTGCTGCGCGCCGGTGTTGCCGCCGAGGCGATCCGCTTCCACCACGAGGTCTACGATGCCGGCGCGCGCGTCGACCTCAAGCCCTGGTTGAGCGCGCCGGTGGAGGGCGACGCCTGGTTCCTGCGCCCGACCCTGGCCTACCGCTATACCGCCTACGCGCTGGACGACGGCCTGGGCGCGGTGCTGGGCAACGATGCGCCCACCCGCGGCCAGTCGATCTTGAGCCTCGACGCCGGCGTCTACTTCGACCGCCAGGCGCGGATCAAGGGCAAGGACTACCTGCACACGATCGAGCCGCGGCTGTTCTACCTCAACGTGCCCTACGTCGACCAGACCGACATGCCGGTGTTCGACACCCAGCCGCTGACCTTCAGCTGGAACCAGCTGTTCCGCGACAACCGGTATTCCGGCGCCGACCGCCAGGCCGATGCCAACCAGCTCACGCTCGCGGTCAGCACCCGCATGATCCGGCAGTCCGATGGCCTGGAGCGCTTCTCGGCGAGCCTCGGCCAGATCCGCTACTTCGACGAGTCGCGCGTGCGCCTGCCGGGCGAGCCGATCACCGAGAAGGGACGCTCGGCCTGGGTCGCCGACGCCAATTACGCGCCCACCGACCGCTGGACCTTCGGCGCCTCCTACCAGCACGACCCCAAGTTCAAGCGCACCGACCTTGCCAGCATCCGCGCGCGCTACCTGCTGCCGGACGACGGGGTCTTCAACCTCGGCTACCGCTATCGCCGCGCGCTGCTGGAGCAGGTGGACGCCTCGTTCCTGTATCCGCTGAACGCGACCTGGAGCATCGTGGGTCGCCAGTACTACTCGCTGCGCGAGAGCAAGAGCCTGGAGACGCTGGCAGGCGTGCAGTGGGACAGCTGTTGTGTCGCCGTTCGGCTTGTCGGCCGCCGCTACGTGCACAATCGCGAAGGCGATCTCAGCAACGCGCTGATGCTGGAGATCGAACTCAAGGGCCTGGGATCGGCCGGCCAGGACAGCAAGCAGGTCTTGCGCCGCGCCATCCTCGGCTACAATCGCGACGACCTGTACCTGGTGCCGCCGCAGACCGCCACGGGCCAGTCTTCCCCGCCCGATCCCGACGCCACCGACCCCACTCCATGATGCCGATGCCCCAGTTGCGCCTTCCCCGTTCCCTGCTTGCCGGCGTGATCGCCGGATTGCTGTTCGCCGGCACCGTGCAGGCGCAATCGACCGCCCCGCTGCAGCCCGTCGAGCGGATCGCCGCGGTGGTGAACGAGGACGTGATCCTGCGCAGCGAACTGGAGCGCGCCGTCGCCAACGTGCGCGCGCAGTTCACGGGCCGCGAGAACCAGCTGCCGCCGCAGGAGATCCTGGAGCGCCAGGTGCTCGAGCGGCTGGTGCTGATGCGGTTGCAGGTCGCGCGCGCCACCGATGCCGGGATCAGCGTCAGCGACCAGGAAGTGGAGGGCGCGATCCAGGGCATCGCCCAGCAGAACAACATGTCGGTCGAGCAGCTGCGGGCGCGCGTCGCCGCCGATGGCATGACCTACGCCGGATTCCGCGCCAACCTGCGCGAGGAGATCCTGACCCAGAAGCTGCGCCAGAGCTTCGCGCAGGGCCGGATCAACGTCAGCGAGGCGGAAGTCGACGCGGCGATGGCCACCGCCAGCGCGGCCGGCGCGCAGCAGTTCCAGCTTGCGCACATCCTGGTCGGCACCCCGGAGAACCCGACGCCCGAGCAGATCGCCACCGCTCAGCGCAAGATCGATGGCGTCAAGGGCCTGGTCGAGCGCGGCGAGATGACCTTCGCCGCGGCCGCCGTGCGCTATTCCGACAGTCCCAACGCCCTGGAAGGCGGCGACCTGGGCTGGCGCAGCCTAAACGAGATCCCGCCGGCCTTCGCCGCGACCATCCGGCAGATGCAGCCCGGCCAGATGATGGGCCCGATCCGTGGCCCCAGCGGCTTCCAACTGCTGCAGCTGGTGGAGACGCGGACCCAGGCCGCAGGCGGCGGCGAGCAGGTCACGCAGTTCTCCGGCCGCCAGATCCTGGTGCAGGTGGACGGGGATACCGACGACGCCGCGGCGCAGGCCAAGGCCCAGTCGCTGGCCGCGCGCCTCGCCGGTGGCGCCGATTTCGCGCAGCTGGCGGCGGAAGCCTCCGACGATGTCGCCACCAAGCGCCGCGGCGGGGACCTGGGCTGGTTCGCGGCGGACACCTATGGCACCGCCTACGGCATGCAGGTTGCCGCATTGGCCGATGGCCAGTCCTCCGCGCCTTTCCGCACCGATGCCGGCTGGGTGATCGTGCAGCGCACCGGCAGCCGGCAGATCGCGGCCGCCGACCAGAACCTGCGCGCGCAGGTCCGCGAGACGATCGGTCGCCGCAAGCTCGAGGAAGAGTGGAACCGCTGGCTGCGCGAGATGCGCGGCGAGGCGTACGTCGACGTGCGTGGCGAGGCCGGGTCCGCCAGCGGCGGCTGAGCCGATGCTGCGTCCCCGGCTCGCGCTGGTGGTGGGCGAGCCCGCGGGGATCGGACCTGAGCTGGTGGTGCGCGCGCTGCAGCGCGAATGGGGCGCCGACCTCCACGTGCACGGCGACATCGGCGCGCTGCAGCGCGCCGCCGACGCACTCTCGCTGGCGCTGCCCTCGCCCTCGCCTTCGCTGCAATTCGTCGACATCCCGCACCCGGTGGCGGCCGCCTTCGGCGTACCCGAGCCGGCCAATGCAGCCTCCGTGGTGCAGGCGCTGCTGCGCGCCGCGCACGCCTGCGTCGAGGGGCTGCTGGACGGCATGGTCACCGGCCCGGTGCACAAGGCGGCGATCAACGCCGGCGGCATCGCCTACACCGGCACCACCGGCCTGCTGGCCGCGCATGCCGGTCGCGACGTGGTGATGATGCTGGCGAATCCCGCGATGCGGGTGGCCTTGCAGACCGTCCACCTGCCCCTGCGCGAGGTGACCGACCAGGTGACGCCCGAGGCCCTGGAGCGCACGTTGCGCATCCTCCACACCGCACTGCGCGAGCAGTTCGGCATCAATGCGCCGACCATCGCGGTGCTGGGCCTCAACCCGCACGCGGGCGAGGACGGCCATCTCGGGCGCGAGGAGGTGGACGTGATCATCCCGGTGCTGGCGCGGCTGCGCGACGCCGGGATGCGCCTTATGGGTCCCCTGCCGGCCGACACCGCCTTCCTGCCCGACAGGTTGCGCGGTGTCGATGCGGTGCTGGCCATGTACCACGACCAGGGGCTGCCGGTGCTCAAGCACGCCGACTTCGCGAACGCGGTCAACATCACCCTCGGGCTTCCCTACCCACGGGTGGCGGTCGACCACGGCACCGCGCTGGCCATCGCCGGCACCGGCGCCGCCGATCCGTCCAGCCTGTTCGCGGCGATCGAGGGCTGCACCCGGCTCGCTCGCGCCCGCGCGGTGCCATGAGCGCATTCACCCAACCGGCCAAGAAGCACCTCGGGCAGAACTTCCTGCACGAGAAGGGCGTGATCGCGAAGATCGTGCAGGCAATCGATCCGCGCCCCGGGGACACGATCGTCGAGATCGGCCCGGGCCAGGGCGCGCTCACCTTCCCGCTGCTGGAGCGCCACGGCGAGGTCACCGCGATCGAGTTCGACCGCGACCTGCAAGCGCCGCTGGTGGCCGCCGCACGCGCGCACGGCACCCTGCACCTGATCGAGGGCGACGTGCTGGGGGTCGATTTCAGCGCACTGGCCGCGCAGCGTGGCGACGCCGACGGCCGGATCCGGCTGGTCGGCAACCTGCCCTACAACCTCAGCTCGCCGATCCTGTTCCACGCGCTGGACCATGCCGCGGCGATCCGCGACATGCACTTCATGCTGCAGAAGGAAGTCGTGGAGCGGATGGCCGCCGGGCCCGGCAGCAAGGTCTACGGGCGCCTCAGCGTGATGCTGCAGGCCTATTGCACCGTCACCCCGCTGTTCGTGGTGCCGCCGAGCGCATTCCGGCCGGCGCCGAAGGTGGACTCGGCGGTGGTGCGGCTGCTGCCCAAGCCTGCGGAGGCGATCGCGGTCCGGGATCGCGCGATGTTCGCCAGCGTGGTGCGCGCCGCCTTCGGCCAGCGCCGCAAGACCCTGCGCAATGCGCTGCAATCGGTGGCGGACAGCGCGGCGATCGAGGCCGCCGGCCTGCGCCCGGACGCGCGCGCCGAGCAGGTCGACGTGGCCGGTTTCGCGCGCCTGGGCAACCTGCTGGCGCAGCGCTGACGCGCGCTTCATGCGGCCTTTGCCGCCGGCTCGCTAGAATGCGCGCATGAGCAAGACCGATTACGAGTTCGGAATTTCCGTCGCGACCTGTTTCCTCGACGAGCAATCGGTGCCCGAGGAGCAGCGCTACGTGTTCGCCTATACCGTCCACATCCGCAACGAAGGCAAGGTGCCGGCGCGCGTGCTGGGTCGCCACTGGCTGATCACCGACGGCAACGGCAAGGTGCAGGAAGTGGTGGGCGAGGGCGTGGTCGGCGAACAACCGTGGCTGCGGCCCGGCGAGGGCTTCGAGTACACCTCCGGCGCGGTGCTGGAAACCGACATCGGCACCATGCGCGGCAGCTACGACGTGCTCGCCGACGACGGCACCCGCTTCGCCGCGCCGATCCCCGCGTTCACGCTGTCCGTCCCGCGCACCCTGCACTGAGGCCGCCATGGCGATCTGGGCCATTGGCGACCTCCAGGGTTGCTACGACGTCACCCAGCGCCTGCTGGAAAAACTGCGCTTCGATCCGGCCGTGGACCGGCTGTGGTTCTGCGGCGACCTGGTCAACCGCGGCGGGCAGTCGCTGCAGACCCTGCGGCTGGTGCATTCGCTGCGCGAGCACGCCCACGTCGTGCTCGGCAACCACGACCTGTCGCTGCTGGCGATCGCCGAGCGCACGCCGGAGGAACAGCGCAAGGTCAATCCGGACCTGCAGCAGGTGCTGTTCGCCGAGGATGCGCGCACCCTCGTGGACTGGCTGCGCACGCAAGAAATGGCGCACGTCGACCGCGAGCTTGGCTGGATGATGGTGCATGCCGGCCTGGCGCCGAGGTGGACTACCCAGCTGGCGGAAAAGCATGCGCGCGAGATCGAGGCGCGCCTGCGCGGCGACCAGTACCGCCGCCTGCTGAAGAACATGTACGGCGACGGCCCCGACTGGTCGCCCCGCCTCAACGGCAGCGAACGCGACCGCGCCATCATCAACATCTTCACCCGCATGCGTTACTGCAGCCCGCGCGGGCGCATCCTGTTCGAGCACAAGGGCGAGCCTGGCACCCAGCCGCCCGGGATCTACCCGTGGTACGCGGTGCCGGGGCGCGCGCAGCGCGACCTGAAGATCGTCTGTGGGCACTGGAGCACGCTGGGGCTGTTCATCGGCCACGGGGTGCATGCGCTGGACACCGGCGCGGTGTGGGGCGGCAAGCTGACCGCGTTGCAGCTGGATGCCGACGGGCTGAACGTGGTCCAGGTCCCCGGCCGCGACGTCCCGGCGCCGCAACCCAAGGCGCGTCCCCCGAGGCGCAATCGCGGTCAGCCGCGTCCGGACCCGCGCGGCGGCGAGCGCCGCCCGCCCCCGCGCGATCAGGCGCGCACGTAATCCACGAAGTCGAACGCGCAGGCGTGCGCGGCATCGGCCGGATGGTGCTCGCGGCCGACCTCGCGCCATGCCGCCGGATCGAAGCGCGGGAAGAACACCTCGGCACCCTCCACCACCGCGTCCACCCAGGTCAGGTGCATGCGGGTGGCCAACGGCAGCGCCATCGCGAACACGTCGCCGCCGCCGATCACGCACAGCTCGCCGGCCTCGCCGCGTGCCAGCGCAAGCGCCTGGTCCAGCGATGCCACTGCCTGCATTCCCGCGAACGGCACCGCGCCGCTGCGGGTCAGCACCAGGTTGCGCCGCCGGGGCAGCGCTCGTCCCAGCGACTGCGCGGTCTTGCGCCCCATCAGCACCGGCTTGCCGAGGGTCAGCGCCTTGAAGCGGCGCAGGTCATCCGGCAGGTGCCACGGCAGCGTGTTGTCCTTGCCGATCGCATAGGCACGGTCCAGCGCTGCCAGCAGCGAGACCTGCAGCGGCGCTGGCTGCATCAGACCGCCACCGGGGCCTTGATCGGCGGATGCGGGTCGTAGCCCTCCACCACGATGTCCTCGAAACGGAAGCCGAAGATGTCGCGCACCTGCGGATTGAGCTGCAGGCGCGGCAGCGGCCGGGGCGCGCGCGCCAGCTGCTCGCGCGCCTGCTCGAAGTGGTTGGAGTACAGGTGCGCATCGCCCAGCGTGTGGACGAAATCGCCGACGCCGAGCTCGCACACCTGCGCCACCATGTGGGTGAGCAGGGCGTAGCTGGCGATGTTGAACGGCACCCCGAGGAAGATGTCGCCGCTGCGCTGGTACAGCTGGCAACTCAGCTTCCCGTTCGCCACGTAGAACTGGAACAGGGTGTGGCAGGGCATCAGCGCCATCTTCGGCAGCTCGGCCACGTTCCACGCGGACACGATCAGCCGGCGCGAATCCGGGTTGCGCCGGATCTCGTCGATCACCCAGGCGATCTGGTCGACGGCCGTCCCGTCCGCACCCTCCCAGCTGCGCCACTGTTTGCCGTAGACCGGTCCGAGCTCGCCGTTGTCATCGGCCCACTCGTCCCAGATGCTGACCTTGTTGTCCTTCAGGTAGGCGATGTTGGTGCTGCCCTGCAGGAACCACAGCAGCTCGTGCACGATCGAGCGCAGGTGCAGCTTCTTGGTGGTGACCAGCGGGAAGCCTTCGCCCAGGTCGAAGCGCATCTGCCAGCCGAACACGCTGCGGGTGCCGGTACCCGTGCGGTCGGCCTTTTCGGTCCCGTGCGCCAGGACGTGGGCCAGCAGGTCCAGGTATTGCCTCATGGCGCGCCGCTGGCGCTGCCCTGCAGGGTCGGGGCGCTGCGGGAGCGCCACAGCCAGAACAGCCCGAGCAGGATCAGCGGGAGGCTCAGCACCTGGCCCATGGTCAGCCATCCGAAGGCGAGGTAGCCCATCTGCGCGTCAGGCTCGCGGACGAATTCGACTAGGAAGCGGAAGATCCCGTACAGCAGCGCGAACAGCCCGCTCACCGCATAACGCGGCCGCGGCCTGCGCGAATACCAGACCAACGACACGAACATGACCAGCCCCTCCAGCGTGGCCTGGTAGAGCTGCGACGGGTGGCGGGCGAAGCTGTCCAGCAGGCCGGCGTCGAACTGGGCCTTCAGGGTGGCGGCATCCATCGAGAAGAACGGCTCCGGCAGCGTGCGCGGGAACACCACGCCAAAGCCATCGAACGCGGTGCCCTGTGTCGGCTTGCCCCACAACTCGCCGCCGATGTAGTTGCCCAGGCGACCGAAGCCCAGGCCCGCCGGCACCAGGGGCGCCACGAAATCCATGGTGTCGAAGAAATGCAGGCGGTGCCGGCGCGACCACAGCCAGGCCGCGAGCAGCACGCCGATCAGACCGCCGTGGAAGCTCATGCCGCCCTCCCACACCTTGAACAGCATCAGCGGGTTGGCGAGGAAGGCCGGGAAGTCGTAGAACAGGATGTAACCGATGCGCCCGCCAAGGAACACGCCCAGCATCCCGTAGAACATCAGGTCGCCGAACCCGTTCTCGTCGACGCCGGGCAGACGGCCCTGGCGCACGCGGCGGCGGCCCAGCCACCACGCCACCACGAAGCCCAGCAGGTACATCAGCCCGTACCAGTGGATCTTCAGCGGGCCAAGCGCGACGGCGACGGGATTGATCTGGTGCAGGACGGGCATGCGCAACCGCGTGGTGGAGGGCGTTGCCCCATTGTAGGCGCTAGAGGAAGACCGGGTGGTTCGGGAGCTCGTCCTCGTCGGCATGCGTCGCATCGCGCGGGAAGTGCTCGGCCAGCAGGTCGCTGGCGGCCTCGATCCCGGCCACCACGCCATCGACGTACTCGCCGCCGCGCAGGCGCTCCTCCATCAGCTGGCAGACGCCACGCCATTGCGCCTCGCTGACGCGCCCCGCCAGGCCGCGGTCGGCGACGATCTCGATCCGGTGGTCGGCCAGCAGCAGGTAGACCAGCACGCCATTGTTGGCGGCGGTGTCCCACACCCGCAGCCGCCCGAAGGCGTCCAGCGCGCGCTGGCGTGCATCGGCCCCGGAGAGCACCTCGCGCCACGGCAACGCGGCCTCGACCGCGAAGCAGACTTCCCCGCTGTGCACGGTTTCGCCCTGCGCGATGGCCTGCGCGATGCGCTCCATCGCCTCCGCCGGGAAGCGCGATTCGGCGCTCGCGGTGAACAGGTGCGTCCACAGCCGGGAGAGCGTGCCGGCCATCACCAGCCTCCCGAGGCGCCACCGCCCCCGGACATGCCGCCGCCACCGGACCAGCCGCCACCGCCGAAGCCGCCACCGGAACCGCCGCCCCAGCTGCCACCGCCCCAGCTGCCGCCACCCCAACCGCCCGCCGGATAACCGCCCCAGCCGCGGTCGCGGGCAAAACGCCCGCCCCCGCCGCCGGAGGCGATGCCGATGACGAAGCCGATCAGCGCGCCGATCCCACCGACCAGCAACGCCGACGACAGCAGCAACGCGACGCCGCCGCTGGCGCCGCCGCCCAGCAACGCGCGCACGCCAGCCGGCAGCCGCCCAAACATGCCGCGCGCCACCTGCGCCACGATGAACGCGACGAACAGGGCGACCAGCCAGCTGCCGCCGCGGTCAGATCCGGTCGAGTGGCTGGCGACCGGTTCCGGCAACGCCTCGCCTTCCACCAGCTTCACCAGCTGCGCGGTGGCGGCGAGGATGCCCGCGCCGTAGTCGCCCTGCCGGAAATGCGGCACCAGGTATTCCTGGATCACGCGGCCGGCGGTGATGTCGGGAATCGCGCCCTCGAGGCCATAACCGACCTCGATCCGCACCTTGCGGTCATCCTTCGCCACCACCAGCAGCAGGCCGTCGTCGATGCCCTTGCGGCCAAGGCGGAAGGCTTCGAAGGCGCGCACCGCGTAGGCCTCGATGGTTTCCGGCTGCGTGGTCGGCACCACCAGCACCTGCAGCTGGCTGCCCTTGCGCTGCTGCAGCGCGCGCGCCTGCTGGTCGAGCTGCTGCAGGGTGGCGGCATCCAGGGTGCCGGTGACGTCGACCACCGGCGAATCGAAGGCCGGGATGATGCGCAGGCCGTCGTTGCCGAGCGCCGGCGCGGAGGCCGGGCGCGGCAGCGAAGCGACCTGGCCGGGCGCGGCTGGCGGCGCGGCGACCGGCGCACTGGCCGGTGGCGTGGGCGCCGGGACC
>JAEWFT010000007.1 GCA_023388715.1 Pseudomonadota bacterium | reverse complement strand
GGTCGCGAAATCGCCGAACGCGGCATTGATCGCGTCGGCCAGCTTGCCGGTCGGCTGGCCGCCGCCGTTCGGCGACAGGCAGTTCCAGTAGAAGGTGTGGTTCCACACCTGCGCGGCGTTGTTGAACATGCCGCCCTGCGCCTTGCGGATGATCTCCTCCAGCGGCATCTCGGCGAACTCCGTGCCCTCGATCTGCTTGTTGAGGTTGTCGACGTAGGCCTTGTGGTGCTTGCCGTAGTGGTAGTCGATGGTCTCGCCGGAGATGTGCGGCTCCAGCGCGGTGCGGTCGTAGGGCAGGGCAGGCAGTTCGATGGCCACGGGCGGGCTCCTGTTGTCTTGGGGGGTACGGCCGGCGCCGCTGCACGTCTTACAATGGCGCGTCCTGATCCACATTCTATCCCCACCATCCGTTGCCGCCTCGTCAAGCCGGCACGCCACAGGAGTCGTCATGTCGGTCGAAGATCGCATCCGTGCCGAGGTCGAAGGCCATCCCATCGTGCTGTTCATGAAGGGCACGCAGCAGTTCCCGATGTGCGGCTTCTCCAGCCGCGCGGTACAGGTGCTCAAGGCCGCCGGCGCCGATCCGCTGCACACCGTCAACGTGCTGGAGGAGCCGGAGATCCGCGCCAACCTGCCGCGCTATTCCGACTGGCCGACCTTCCCGCAGTTGTTCATCAACGGCGAGTTGATCGGCGGCTGCGACATCACCGTCGAGCTGTCGGAATCCGGCGAGCTGGCGCGCATGGTCGCGGACGCGCAGAAGGCGTGAGCCAGGCGCAGCCGTCGCTGCAGGAACGCGTGGTGCTGATCGCCGGCGCGGCGGGCGGTCTGGGCTCCGCGGCCGCGGTCGCCTGCGCGCAGGCCGGCGCCACCGTGGTCCTGCTCGGGCGCAAGGTCGCGCCACTCAATCGCGTGTATGACGCGGCCAAGTCGGTCGGGCCCGAGCCGATGCTGTATCCGCTCGACCTGGAAGGCGCCACTCCCGACGATTACGACCAGCTGGCGCAGGCGCTGGACGCGGAGTTCGGTCGCCTCGACGGGCTGCTGCATTGCGCCGCCGAGTTCCGCGGCCTGACCCCGCTGCTGCACACCGATCCGGCCCACTTCGCGCGCGCGATCCATGTCGACCTGACCGCGCGCTGGTGGCTCACGCAGGCCTGCCTGCCGCTGCTGGCGAAGTCGGACGCGGGCGCGGTGGTGTTCGCGATCGACGATGTCGCACGCGGCGGCGCGCAGGGCGCGTTCTGGGGTGGTTACGGCCTGGCACAGGCGGCGCACGAGCGCCTCGTACCGATGCTGCAGGCCGAGCTGGGCGCGCGCGGCCCACGGGTCAGCGGATTCCGCCCCGGCCCGATGCGCACCAATCTGCGCGGCAAGGCCTACCAGGCCAATGCCGACACCGACTCGCGCCCGCCCGCCGCCTACGCCGAGGCCTGCGTCGCGCTGCTCTCGCCGGCGGGCGCCGCCCACCGCGGCGTGATCGTGGACGCCGTCGCCTGAAGGCCCGCCGATGACCATCGCCGCCGCCGCCATCCTGCTGTTCCTGATCCTGGATCCGCTGGGCAACATCCCGGTCTTCCTCAGCCTGCTCAAGGGCCTGCCGCCGGCGCGCCAGCGCAAGGTGCTGGTGCGCGAGCTGCTGATCGCGCTGGGCGTGCTGATGCTGTTCCTGTGGGGCGGCCAGTACGCGCTGGAAGCCATGCACCTGCGCCAGGAATCGGTGGCGATCGCCGGCGGCATCGTGCTGTTCTTGATAGGCCTGCGCATGATCTTCCCGCCGCGCGAGGGACTGATGGGCGAGGTCCCCGACGGCGAGCCCTTCATCGTGCCGATGGCGATCCCGCTGATCGCTGGGCCGTCCGGGATGGCCGCGGTGATGCTGCTCGGCAGCCAGGAACCCGACCGCATGGGCGACTGGATGCTCGCGCTGACCATTGCGTGGGGCGCCACCGCCGCGATCCTGTTCTCCGCCACCTACCTGCAGAAGCTGCTCGGCACCCGCGTGCTGGTGGCGATGGAGCGTCTGATGGGCATGGTGATCGTGGCGATCTCGGTGCAGATGCTGCTGGACGGCATCGCCCGCTACCTGGCCTCCGGCGCCGCCGCCGGCTAGTGGATCGGGGTGGATACGCCAGCGGATGGTGGGCCGGCGCAAGTGTCACCAAACCGTCATCAAGTCCCGTTACCGTGTTAAACTTTGGTGAATCCGGCGGCCCTCTGGTGCCGCCGGATTTCCAGGAATTCGCCGACAACCGTCGCAGGACGGACGTGTCGGCTCATGCCGTTGCCACGTCCGCCGCCTTTTCCAGTTCCCCTCCGAGGTCAACACCATGAACCACCCGAACCGCGCCCGGCTCTCGAAGCTGTCGCTGGGCCTGATGGTCGCGCTTGCCGCGGCTCCCGTTTTCGCGCAGAGCACCTCCGCCGGCGTCGGCGGTACCGTGGTCGGTGCCGATGGCCAGCCGGTTGCCGGCGCCGAAGTCACCATCACCCACGTCGAGTCCGGCACCGTTAGCCGCGCCGTGACTGATGCCAGCGGCCGCTACAACGCGCGCGGCCTTCGCGTGGGCGGCCCGTACGTCGTCACCGTCACCAAGGCGGGCGCGGGTGCTGACACCGAGGAGAACGTGTACCTGAGCCTGAACCAGGTCGCCACGGTCAATGCGCAGCTGGTCAACGACATGACCACGCTGGGCACCGTGCAGGCGGTCGGCACCGCCGGCGGCGCGTCGGTGTTCACCTCCAGCAAGATGGGCTCGGGCACCGCGGTCGACCAGGAGACGCTGAAGGCGCTGCCGTCGATGGGCGGCAACATCCAGGACTTCATGCGCCTCGACCCGCGCGTGGCGTTCACCGACCGCGCCTCGGGCAGCATCAGCGCCGGCGGCCAGAATCCGCGCTACAACAAGATCACCATCGACGGCGTGTCCGCCAGCGACACCTTCGGCCTGGAAGGCAACAACATGCCGACCCAGCGCCAGCCGGTCTCGATGGAGGCGATCGAGGCGCTGGACATCGACCTGTCCAGCTACGACGTCACCATCGCCGGCGCCGCGGGCGCCAACATCAACGCGGTCACCAAGTCGGGCACCAACGAGTTCCACGGCTCGCTGTACGGCTACACCCGCGACGCCGACTGGTTCGGCAAGCACCCGCTGACCCGCGCCGAGTTCGGCGAGTTCGACAAGGAAGAGACCTACGGCTTCACCCTGGGCGGCCCGATCGTCAAGGACAAGCTGTTCTTCTTCGCCAACTACGAGAAGTACACCCGCGCCAAGCCGGGCCCGGACCTGAGCAGCAGCCCGCTGTTCAACCCGAGCGCCGACTTCGGCCGCGCCGAGCTGGACCAGGTGGTGGCCATCGCCAAGGGCTACGGCATCGACGCAGGCTGGTACGAAGGCGCGACCGGCAACACCGAGCTGGAAGAGTACGCGCTGAAGCTGGACTGGAACATCAGCGATGACCACCGCGCCAGCGTGCGTTACAGCAACCTCGACCAGACCCGCCTGCGCGCCGACGGCAACAACTCGCAGGCGCTGGTGCTGAGCTCGTCCTGGTTCAACCACGTCAAGTCGGTCGAGAGCTACGTCGGCCAGCTGTTCAGTGACTGGACCGACACCTTCAGCACCGAGTTCAAGGTTTCCTACCGCGACTACTCGGCGATCCGCGTCACCCCGACCACGGCGCCGCTGATCCAGGTGTACTTCGACGACGGCAACCCGTCCAACCAGATCACCGCGGGCGACTTCATCCGCCTCGGCACCGAGCGCAGCTCGATGGGCAACACCCTGCTCACCGAGACCTGGAACTACTTCGGCGCCGCCACCTGGACCATCGGCGACCACGACGTCAAGTTCGGCTTCGAGTACGCCGACAACGACATCTACAACTTCTTCCTGCAGGATGCCTGGGGCAACTACAGCTTCTACGGGATCGACGCGTTCCGCCGTGGCGAGTACTTCGACTACGACCTCAACACCAACAAGGCGAACCCGGACGCGATCCCGGCGATCTTCAGCAACCGCAACCTGGGCGTGTTCCTGCAGGACACCTGGTATGCGACCAGCAACCTGACGCTGACGTTCGGCGTGCGCGCCGACCGCCCGAAGACCGACCGCGACGCGCCGTTCAACGCCTGCTTCGCCGCCGCCCCGGGCGCGGCCAACGTCGCCCAGTGCGGCACCGGCCATACCGGCGGCTTCGGACTGGACAACAGCAACACCTATTCGGGTGATTTCATCATCCAGCCGCGCTTCGGCTTCAACTACAACATGAACACCGAGCGCCCGACCCAGCTGCGCGGCGGCGTCGGCCTGTTCCAGGGCGACTCGCCGACCGTGTGGGTCAGCAATGCGTTCCAGTCCACCGGCATGAACTACAGCAGCTACCAGAACCTGACTGCCTGGCAGACCGTGCGCTTCAGCCCGGATGGCTTCAACCAGAACGTCCCGACCACGCCGGGCGCCGCAGTGCGCAACGTCAACGTCATCGCCGAAGACTTCGAGCTGCCGTCGGTGTGGAAGGCCAACGTGGCGATCGACCACGAGACCCCGTGGCACGGCATCGTGGCCTCCGCTGAACTGCTGGTCACCGAGGTCAACAACGGCCTGTTCTACAAGAGCCTGAACCTCGGCCCGGGCTTCACCGGCGCCGATGGCCGCCGCCTGTTCTGGAACCCGAACATCTACAGCTTCGCCAGCACCGCCAACGCGCGCTTCGGGCGCAACAGCTACTTCGGCGACGTGTTCCTGCTCGAGAACACCGACAAGGGCGCCAGCCAGCAGCTGACCGTCTCGCTCAACAAGCCGTGGTCGGCCGAGAGCGACTGGTCGTGGATGCTGGGCTACACCTACACCAACACCACCGAAGTGGGCGCGCTGACCAGCTCGACCGCCGGTTCCGGGTTTGGTGGCCAGTACAACTTCACCACCAACGAAGAGACCGCCAACACCGCCCGCTACGAGATCAAGGACCGCTTCTCCGGCGCCCTGAACTGGAAGCGCGCGTTCTTCGGCGACTACGAGACCCAGGTGGGGCTGTTCTACGAGGGCCGCAGCGGCCGTCCCTTCAGCTACATCTTCTCGGGCGATGCGAACGGCGACAACCGCTCGTTCAACGACCTGTTCTACGTGCCGGCGGGCCCGGGCGATGTGCTGTTCGGCTCGGTCAACAACGCTGGCGTGTTCACCCCGAACGCGGCGATGGAGAAGGCGTTCTGGGACTGGATGGCTGCAAACCCCGAGCTCAACCAGTTCCGCGGCACTTACGCGCCTGAGAACGCGTTCCGCGCCGGCTGGGTCAACACCTTCGACCTGCGCCTGAGCCAGGAACTGCCGGGCTTCTTCAAGGGCCACAAGTCCAAGGTGTGGGTGGACATCCAGAACGTCGGCAACCTGCTGAACAAGGACTGGGGCCACATCCTCGACTGGGGCTTCAACGGCAACCAGGCCGTCGCCACCCTGGCCGGCATCGACAAGGCCACCGGCAAGTACGTGTATGGTTACCGCAGCGGCACCGCGTTCGGCCAGCCGGGCAACCTGGCGGTCCCGACCGATTCCGACAGCAACACCAACGGCATCTCGCAGTGGTCCGTGCAAGTCGGCCTGCGCTACGACTTCTGATCGAGCCAGCCAGGGCAACACCATGGACGGCCGGGGCAACCCGGCCGTTCTTTTTTGCGCCCCGGAAGGCCGGCGGACCCGGGCAATCGCCTAAACTGGCCGGATGCAAATCGACACCGGTCACATCGACTCCGAAGCCGCCGGCGGCCCGCCGCCCCATCGCCTCCCGACCGTCAACGCGCAGCTGTGGCCGCGCGGCGCGCTCAACATCCTCTCGCGCGAGGAGGTCGCCCGCCTGCGCGACGTCTCCGGCGGAATGCACGACCTGCTGCGGCGTTGCGCGCTGGCGGTGCTGACCTCCGGCAGCGCCTCCGACGATCCGCGCGCCGCCGCGGAGATGTATCCCGACTTCGACATCCGCGCCGTGCAGCGCGACCGCGGCGTGCGCGTGGACCTGGTCAACGCGCCGGCGGCCGCGTTCGTCGATGGCCGCATCATCCGCGGCGTGTCCGAGCTGCTGTTCGCGGCCATGCGCGATCTGGCCTGGAGCGCGATCGAGCTCGGCCCCGAATACGCGCACGAACTGGACACCAGCGCCGGCATCACCGACGCCGTGTTCCGGCTGCTGCGCAACGCGCGCCTGCTGCAGGCGAGCGAGCCCAACCTGGTCGTGTGCTGGGGCGGCCACTCGATCGGCCGCGAGGAGTACATGTACACCAAGCAGGTCGGCTACGAGCTCGGCCTGCGCGGGATGGACATCGGCACCGGCTGCGGCCCGGGTGCGATGAAGGGGCCGATGAAGGGCGCAACCATCGCCCACGCCAAGCAGCGGCGCACGCGCCAGCGCTACATCGGCATCACCGAGCCGGGCATCATCGCCGCCGAATCACCCAACCCGATCGTCAACCACCTGGTCATCCTGCCGGACATCGAGAAGCGGCTGGAGGCCTTCGTGCGCATGGCACACGGCATCGTCGTGTTCCCCGGCGGCGTCGGCACCGCGGAGGAGATCCTGTACCTGCTGGGCATCCTGCTGCGCGAGGAAAACGCCGACCTCGAGTTCCCGCTGGTGTTCAGCGGCCCGGCCTCGGCGGCAGCGTATTTCGAGCAGATCGACCGCTTCATCCGCCTGACGCTGGGCGACGCCGCGGCTTCGCGCTACCGGATCATCGTCGACGACGCCCCCGCGGTGGCGCGCGCCATGGCCGAGGGCGTGGCGCGCGTGCGCGACCAGCGCATCGCCCGCAAGGACGCCTTCTACTTCAACTGGGCGCTGCACATCCCGCTGGAGTTCCAGCAGCCCTTCGTCCCCACCCACGAGGCGATGGCCGCGCTCGATCTCCACCACGGCCGCAAGCCGCACGAACTCGCCGCCGACCTGCGCCGCGCGTTCTCCGGCATCGTCGCCGGCAACGTCAAGGAAGAGGGCATGCGCCGCGTCGAGGCCTTCGGCCCCTACCGCATCCACGGCGACCCCGACATCACCCAGGCGCTGGACGCCCTGCTGCGCGCATTCGTCGCCCAGCGGCGGATGAAGATAGCCGGGGAGTACGTGCCTTGTTATGAGGTGGTGGGGTAGGGCGCGATTAGTTGCAACCATCCCCGCCCGGGCTCCAGGATGGCTTTGCGTCCCGAACCACCGACAGATTACCGCAGCGATCATTGGCCTGACCGGTGCCGGCTTTTCGGGTGGCCGTAGCGGTGTAGCTGGTGGCGGTGTTGCCGGTCACGGTGAATGTGTAATAGGCGCTGCTAGCAGGCGAGCCGATTTCGGCAAAGGTGCCGTACGTCGAATGCTCGGCACGCCAACGCTCCTGAGCCATCTGGATGGCGCCTATGCCCTGCGACGCCTCGGCGCGCCGTCCCTTCCGGACGTACTCCTGATAGGAAGGCAAGGCGATCGACGCGAGGATCGCAACCACGACAACCACAATCATCAACTCAATGAGTGTGAATCCGCCCGATCTGCGCATGGTCGTCCCCTAATTGACGATCAATTCTATCACTGGTCTCTCGGGCGGCAGCGGGGCTGGCGACCACCCGTCGCGTGATCAAGACCACCTGTCTGTCGTCTCTTGTCGTGGGCAAGATGCACGCTCACTATGATCTCCAGGAAGTCTCGGGGCAGGGCGAGGGCGTGGAAATGAAGCGCGTATATCGACATGGTGGGTTCACGCTTATCGAGCTGCTCATCGTCGTTGTGATCCTCGCGGTGTTGGCGACGCTGGCAGGTCCTTCGTTCGGCGATTTCATCAAGAAGTACCGGGTTCGAGGGGCAGCTGATGCAGCACTTGCGGCAATTGCCACTGCCAGGGGAGGCGCCGTCAAGTCCGGCCGCGAGGTGACGATCGGCGTCGGTGGCTCGGGCGAGGCGTGGTGCGTGGGCGGGAACGCAGCAGAAACGCCAGCTGCGCGTGCGTTATTCGGATCCAGCAGCCCCTGCGATTGCATGACGCCGTCTAACTGCACGGTCGACAATGAGATCGTCGCGGTCAAGGGCGCGGATTTCTCGGGGGTCAAGATCAGCAATGCCGGAAATGCAGTGGTGATCGAGGGAAAACTGGGATTGCAGAAACCCGGAAGCGTTACGGGTATTCCGTCTGATGCTTCGCTAGTGACGTTCAACTCGCCCGACGACAAGTACAGCCTGTCCGTTCGAATTTCGCCCATGGGCCAAGCCAGTGCCTGTGTGCCGGCATCTTCTGCCGCCATTGTGGGGTACGCCGCATGTCCCTGAGACAGAAAAATGGCGGCGTTACCTTGATCGAATTGATGATCGCGTTGGTGATTGCCCTGGTGGTCGCCGGGGCTGCAATTGCCTTCATCGCCTCGATCATGCGGGCGAACGCCGCAACGCTCTCTTCCAGCCGCCTGAACGCCGAACTGCGTTCCAACGCGGAAATTGTATCCCGCGAGTTGAAGCGTGCCCGCTTCGTCGCCGACCCAATCGCTGACATCGGTTCCGGGTGTATGGCGACAACCCCAATTTCGTGCGCGTCATCAGCGGTGAGTGCCGTGACCGTCAGTGCCAATTGTGTCCGTTTTTCCTATGACACGGCGCAAGGTCGGCGGTTCCAGGCGATCAGAGTGGACGCTGGCCAATTGAAAATGGGCTGGAGCGGGACGGCGATCGATTGTGGCGGGGCCACGACCCGCGTGAGTTCGGAACAACTGACGCTGCTCACGCCTGTCGGTGGCGACGTGTTTGAATCAATCAATGCGAACTCGATCCGTCTGCGGTTGCGCGGCCGATACAACGCGAATGGGCTGGCCACGGACAAAACCTACTCGACCATTGTTGCCATCCGTTCCGGGGGCGTTTGACATGCCACACCCAAGCAAATCGCGCAATGTTGGCTTCGCCGCTACTCATCGTGGCTCGGCACTCGTCGTGGTTGTCATCCTGTTGCTGCTTGCCACCATTATGACGTTGTTCGCCGTCCGGGTTGGCTTGTTCGACCAGCGGAGCAGCGGCAACGACGTAAGGGCGAAGTCGGTACAGAGCATCGCTGACTCAGGCCTCACACAGGGAGCGGAATTCATACTGGCGAACACCGCGACCCTACTCGATAGTGATACGGGGTGGACGAAATGCGCACAGACCGACACCAGCTTTCCCTGTGGTGCGGTCGTCGCTGCGCGCCGTGGCACCATGTGGGCCTATACCGGGGGTGTTGGGCGCGGCGCCCCCTACGACGGTTTCGAGCTTCGTTTCCTCAACGTTGGCGAACCACTCACGACAGCGACGAATGGCTTCCCGGTCGTGAGCGGGATTGGCGCCGTGAAGTGCCGGTTGGCACCAGCCGCACTCGGAGAACCGGCGGCGTGTACCGACACCCCCGACCCCGCTGGGAATTTCTTCGCCGTGACGTTGGTTTCGGTCGCGGCGATGGGCGGCGAAGGTGCGCGCGCAACCGCCGTGAAGACATTCGCGACCCACTCGTCATTCTCTCTGGGAGGAGGCCAGCCACCGGTCATGGCTTCCGGCACGATTGAGCTGCGAGGCAATGCCCGCATCGTGACCAACCCTAACGCCGCCGGTCCAGGCGTGCCGGTTTCCGTGTGGACGCGCACGCATCTTGATCCGGGCGGCACGCCGGACACGTGTTATCAGGATGAGTTCTATCGGACCTCCACGCCCACATGGTTTCCTGCCGATGCCCCAGCAGCTGACCAGATCCTGCGCTGCGATGATTGCACCTGTGGAAGTACGGGTGTCTTGACGACCGGGCAGGGGAACTCATGCACGGGAGGAATGGACATCCTGGGTGCGCCCGCCGACTGCGGTCCCAATCAGGCGGTGCGGCCGGAAGAATTTCCCTGCGATCTGTTCCAGCATATCTTCGGGGTGCAAGCCCGTACTGACGAGAACAACGATCATTTCTGCGAAAAAGTCGTCATGGTTCCTGATCCGGCATATCCCGCCAAGAGCAGCACGCCGCAGATCGCCCAGGACGAGGCGTACCTGTATGAAAAGGCGGACTGGATCATCAAGGGCAACGCCGTTACCGGATTCGATCAACGGTTCGTGGGAGATGCCCGGGTGATCACCTGTGACCAGGTGGAAGGAAAGAATGGCCTGATCTGGGTGCGGAACGTTCAGTGCGGGGATGGGAAGACAATCGGCTCCCCGACCGCACCGGTGTTGTACGTTCACGATGGGAACGGCAACAACAGCCCTTCCTTCCAGGGCATGACGTTGTTTGGGCTGCTGTTTGTCCGCAGCGTGGGTCATGCAAACCTCGACCCCGCGACGGGCGGTACGGCGAAATTCAAATTCAACGGCGGCACCGAGATCTACGGCTCCGTTGTCGTGCAGGGCATGATTGATAAGGCTGCGGGCCAGTCAGCCGTGATCTACAACGAGAAAGTCCTGTCCAAGCTCATCGCGGCCATGCGTAAACCCAGTGTCTATGCGCTCCCCGGGGCGTGGACGGACAACGTGCAGTATTAGGCGGACATTGAAATGAGCAGATACTTCAAGGGCGGGAAGGTGACATCGCAACGCGGTTTCTCGTTGCTTGAGGCGATGATCGCGGTGATCGTACTCGCAACGGGGTTGCTGGCGCTGGCTGCCTTGCAAGGGGCGTTGGCCAGAAACAGTGCGGATGCGCGGATGCGCTCGCAGATTGCAGCGGCGGTCGAGGCCATTGCAGAACAGCAGCGCAACGACAGCTTTGATGCCATCGACAGTGGAACACCGGACGTCTCCGCATACGCGGTTCCCGGTGCCACGGGTTTCTCGGTAGTGTCTGTATGCACCTACACGAATGTGTCGGATCCTTCTCAAAATGGCGCTTGTGCAGGCCGCGGCGGCGCAACGACGAGCGCGCAATATAAGCAACTGGTCTACACAGCGACGTGGAATGACGCCACGGGTCAGCAGCGCAGCATGTCGTTGACCTCCGTTCTCTCTCCGCGAACGCTCTCGATCAGCACGCTTCCCTACAGTACCGCCACCGAGGGCCCGAAGCCCATGTTGCCGGTGGTTCGCACGGCGAATCCGGAAGTGCCGGGCATGATCCCGATCGCCATCGGCGATGGCTCCGATACAGCGGCCACGAATCCCAAGCCCACGATCGTCAGCGGCAACGTCATCCGCACGAGCTACGAGGTGCTGACGTATCAAGGCAGTGCGAATGACAACATCGTCAAGCAGCAGCGGCGCGTTGAAACCGCCGTGGTCGGGTGTACGTGTGCGTCAGGGGCGGGGCCAACGGGTGCGCAGTTCGAGCGCGCGCAATGGCCGGCTTACTGGGACGGTAGCAGGTATGTGATCTACCAGCCCTCCGGGTCTGACCAGCCGGCCGGCACCACCGTGCCCTCCAAAGGGGCAAGCGTCACCCAAGACCTCTTGTGCGACGAATGTTGCCGTGATCACAAGGACACCGCGTCTACAGAGCACGTCAAGTTCGATCCGTACCGGACGGATAGCCACAGCCACTACAGGGTCTCCGGAGCGGACTGGGTGGTTGCTGGTGCGGGGGAAGAGTACATGGAGGTGTGCCGCATGATCCGCGTCGACGGGTTCTGGCGTACGGCCCAGGATCTCGACGCCAAGCATTTCGGCCTGCTGCAGACGCAGAACAATGCCAGGTCGTATCTCCCGCTTCCTGCGGCCGTGACTAATTACGAAACGTTCGTGATTGATTACTTGACCAAGGCATACGGCCCAACACCCAACTCCGACGATGCACCGGCAATTTTTGACACGAAGGGCCTGAATGCGCCCGCCAGTATCTCGATCAACAAGCCGAGTCCCGTGGATACCCGTTACCTGCATTCGCGCGGCCTGTATGTGGACAAGGTTGAGCCGCTGGCGCGCCAGAAGATCGACAAGGCATTGGCGACTGGAGGGTGCAAGAATCCTGACGGGTCGGATCGCAACAAGATGGAGTGCGTGCTACCCCTCCTCGCGTTCACCTCGATCAACACGACCGAAGCCAGCTTCTGGTCGCCGGCGGTCGAGACGAACTTCTCCGTGGACACTGACGGTTTCGTGGTCTTTGACCAAGACCCGCCCAATCGTGGCCGGGTAAACGCTCTCGCAAGTGCCACGGTCGGGTCCGACAGCGACGTTAACGTGCGGATGACGAAGTCGAATGCCGGAATCGCGGCACGCGCCCGCGGTATCGATCCGCAAGATAACTTCGCGGCAACCGATGCACAGTCGTTCAAGGTTCTGGGTAGTGGGGCAACGCTGGGCGACAGCTTCAACGTCGTGCTGGCTGGCTTAGGGACTTTCAACCGTTCCCCGGCAGTCGGCTGGTCCGTCACCGGCGTGGGTGAGAACAACTGTCAGGGGCCCGCGCCCTACAAATGCGAGGTGGTGGGCGCATCGCTGCCGCAGCAGGTGAAAATCACCGTTGCCGCATACAATCGCCAGGAGGATGAGCGCGGCGGGAGCACGCAAGTCTCCTGCAGGAAGCCTGATGGAACTACGTTTACCGGCACCTACTCGCCTAATGGCCAGAACACCATCCGCTGGTGCCGGAATTACGCAGTCAGCAATGCGACTACGCCCACGGCCACGGGCACGATTTCCGATCCAATTCGTGACGGGCGTGTCGGCAATCCGAGCACTGGTGCTGGGTCGGAGGCGACCGAGATCAGTTTCGCCGGCATCTCAAGCAATCAAACTGTAACCTTGACCTTTACGTTGCTGCAGCCCAGTTCCCCCGCTCCGATTGATTCTTGCTCATTCAAGCAGAACGGCACTCTGGACGGGGTGGTGTTCAAGGATTGCCCGTAACGCGGAGGGAAGGCTGGGCCGCGATAGCGCTGTTGAAGAGGCGCTATCGCGTTTGGCAAGAGTGCGCAACAACAAAAAAGGCCGCGATCGCTCGCGGCCTTTGCGTTAAAAACGTGGCGCCCGAAGTTGGACTCGAACCAACGACCCCCTGATTAACAGTCAAGTGCTCTAACCGGCTGAGCTATTCGGGCGGGGCGCACATTGTGCCGCCGCCGCTGCCGCGTTGCAACAGGTTCTGCCCGCCTCTGGCCTACATCGCCCGCACGCACGCCTCCGCCGCCTCCGGCGTCGGCGTCCCGCTCCGCAGCCGCCCCTGGTTCGACACCACCACGGTGGTCGCCTTCTGAGCACCGCGCCCATCGCACAGCGTCCAGGTGATGTTGCTGCCGGCGTTGCCGCCGTTTGGCTGGAAGACCATGCGGGTACGGCCGGCGGTGCTGCGAAGGTGGACCTTGCCGGGCAGGGCCTCGGCTTGCTTCACCAGCGGTTCGTGCGCGCCGCGGACGCGATTGCCGTCGATGTCGGCGTAGGCGATCCAGCCGCCGCTCCAGTCGATGCTCTTGCGGCAGCCATGGGCGTCACCCGGGCACAGCACGACCTCGCTGCCGGTGTTGGCGGCGTGGGCCACCGAGGCCAGCCACGCCTCGTGCAGCGCGGCCTTGGCGGCGCCGCTGCGCGCGGCCTCGGCGGCGTCCTGCGCGGCCGGGACGGCGATGCCGGCAAGCACGCCGGCCACCGCCAGGCTGACGGTCAGTTCGATCAGGGTGAAGCCGCGGTTGCGCTGCATGCTGCTGCTCCGGGTTGGACCATGCACGCAGGCTAGGCGGGCGCACCTTCGCGAGGCATCGGGACACTTAGCAAGGCGGGGTAGGAAAAACGCCCATGCGTCCGTCGCGGTTCGTCCACGGCGCCGGCGTAGACTCGACGGTTGCCTGCCTTCCGCCCCGTGCGCTGCCGCCGATGACCGAACCGTCCGACCTGTCCCTTGCCGTCACCTCCGACCGCTTCCAGCTGGTGTCGCCCTACCAGCCGGCCGGCGACCAGCCGCAGGCGATCGAGAAGCTGGTCGCGGGGTTCGAGGCCGGGCTGTCCAAGCAGGTGCTGCTGGGCGTGACCGGCTCGGGCAAGACCTACACCATCGCCAACATGATCCAGCGGGTGCAGAAGCCCACACTGGTGATGGCGCCCAACAAGACGCTGGCGGCGCAGCTGTACGGGGAGTTCAGGTCGTTCTTCCCGCACAACTCGGTCGAATACTTCGTCAGTTATTACGACTACTACCAGCCCGAGGCGTACGTGCCGTCGTCGGACACCTACATCGAGAAGGACAGCTCGATCAACGACCACATCGAGCAGATGCGGCTGGCGGCGACCAAGGCGCTGCTGTCGCGCCGCGACACGATCGTGGTGGCGTCGGTGTCGGCGATCTACGGCCTCGGCGCGCCGGAGGATTACCTCGCGATGCGGCTGATCCTCTCGCGCGGTGAGCGCATCGACCAGCGCGAGCTGATCCGGCACCTCACCACGCTGCAGTACAGCCGCAACGAGATGGTGCTGGACCGCGGCACCTTCCGCGTGCGCGGCGAGACGATCGACGTGTTCCCGGCCGAATCCGACCTCGAGGCGCTGCGCATCGAGCTGTTCGACGGCGAGGTCGAGCAGCTGGCGATGTTCGACCCGCTGACCGGCGAGATCCTGCGCAAGTTGCCGCGCTACACGGTGTACCCGAAGACCCATTACGCCACGCCGCGCGAGCGCACGCTGTCGGCGGTGGAGTCGATCAAGCTGGAACTGCGCGAGCGCCAGGAGCAGCTATACGCGGCCAACAAGCTGGTGGAAGTGCAGCGGCTCAGCCAGCGGACCCAGTTCGACCTGGAGATGATGGCCGAGGTCGGCTACTGCAACGGCATCGAGAACTACAGCCGCCACCTGACCGGACGCCCGCCCGGCGCGCCGCCGCCGACCCTGTTCGACTATCTGCCACCGGACGCGCTGCTGGTGGTGGACGAGTCGCACGTGACCATTCCGCAGATCGGCGCGATGTACAAGGGCGACCGCGCGCGCAAGGAAACACTGGTGGAGTTCGGCTTCCGCCTGCCGTCGGCGCTGGACAACCGCCCGCTGCGCTTCGAGGAGTGGGAGGTGCGCGCGCCGCGCAGCGTGTTTGTGTCGGCAACGCCGGGGCCGTACGAACTACGCGAGGCGGGTGGCGAGATCGTCGAACTGGTGGTGCGCCCGACCGGCCTGATCGACCCGCAGGTCGAGATCCGGCCGGTGGCCACCCAGGTCGACGACGTGCTGGGCGAGATCAACGAGCGCGTCGCGATGGGCGACCGCGTGCTGATCACCACCCTGACCAAGCGCATGGCCGAGAACCTGACCGAGTACCTGTCGGAACACGGGATCAAGGTGCGCTACCTGCACAGCGACGTGGACACGGTGGAGCGGGTCGAGATCATCCGCGACCTGCGGCTGGGCATGTTCGACGTGCTGGTCGGGATCAACCTGCTGCGCGAGGGCCTGGACATGCCGGAGGTCTCGCTGGTGGCGATCCTGGATGCCGACAAGGAAGGCTTCCTGCGCAGCACCGGCTCGCTGATCCAGACCATTGGCCGCGCCGCCCGCAACCTGCGCGGCAAGGCGATCCTGTACGCGGATCGCGTCACCAATTCCATGCGGCAGGCGTTGGACGAGACCGACCGCCGCCGGCAGAAGCAGGTGGAACACAACGCCGCGCACGGGATCACCCCGCAGTCGGTGCAGCGCGCGGTGATGGACGTGATGGAAGGCGCGCGCCCCGAGCCGGGCGAGCTCAAGGGCCGCGGCAAGACCCGCCGGGTGGCCGAGCCGGAGCAGGAGTACCTGCGGATGACTCCGGCCCAGCAGCAGCTGCGCCTGCGCGAGCTGGACCAGAAGATGCACCAGCACGCCCGCGACCTGGAGTTCGAGGACGCCGCCCGCGTGCGCGACCAGATCCGGCGACTGCGCGAGGCCACGCTCTAGCGCGCTGCTGGCGGCTTAATGCCATCCTCACGCGGCCCCTGACATGCTCGGTTGCTGCAGTCCCCCGCAAAAGGAGAAGCACATGGGTATTTTCGATTTCATGAAGGACGCTGGCGAGAAGATCTTCAAGCCGGGCGAGGCCAAGCGCGAGGCGGCGATCAAGTCGCACATGGGCAGCTACGGCGGCGACTACTCGAACATCGACGTCGAGGTGAACGGCAACGTCGCGGTGCTGACCGGCAGCGTCGGCAACCACGCCGCGCGCGAGAAGGCGGTGCTGATCGCCGGCAACATCGACGGCATCGAGCGTGTCGATGACCGCCTGACCGTCACCGGCTCGACCCCGAGCTTCTCCAACGTCAGCGGCGGCTCGGCCACCACCGAGGCCAGCCCGGCCGCGGGCGTCGGTTCCAGTGCGGCGCATGCCTCGCAGGGCGGCGAGAGCGGCTCGACCTTCTACACCGTGGAGAGCGGCGACACCCTGTCGAAGATCGCCAAGCAGCACTACGGCGATGCCAACAAGTACCAGCAGATCTTCGAGGCCAACAAGCCGATGCTGAAGGACCCGGACAAGATCTACCCGGGCCAGGTGCTGCGGATCCCGGCGCAGTCCTGATCCCCAGCCAGGACACCGCAAACGCCCCGCCACGCGCGGGGCGTTCGCGTTTGGGCGGCCCATTGAGCACGGGCGCGGAAGTCCGGTAGAATGCGCGTCCCTTCGGGGCGGTTAGCTCAGCGGTAGAGCACTACCTTGACATGGTAGGGGTCACAGGTTCGAACCCTGTACCGCCCACCAGATGTCCCGGACGGCTGGAGAAATCCGGCCGTTCGGCTTTCTGGAACGACCATTCGGCGGCCAGGTAGGCTGCAAACAACGGAGCAAGGTGGCCCGCGGCAGCGCCGGCCGAGCGTGCGACATGAGCACTACCCCCCTCCAGTGCTGAGCCGCCCCGCCGCATTCGCGCCCACCACGTGGGCAACCGGAAGGCGCTGCGGCGCCTTTCTTCGTTTCCCGCCGCCACGTTTCGCAGGTGCCCCATGATCACCATCACCCTCCCGGACGGCTCCGAGCGCCAGTTCGAGGCCCCCGTTTCCGTCATCCAGGTCGCCCAGTCGATCGGCGCGGGCCTGGCCAAGGCCACCGTGGCCGGCGAAGTGGACGGCCGGCTGGTCGACGCCAGCGACCTCATCGACCGCGACGCGCGCCTGCGCATCATCACCCCCAAGGACCAGGAGGGCGTGGAGATCATCCGCCACAGCTGCGCGCACCTGGTCGGGCATGCGGTCAAGCAGCTGTATCCCGACGCGCAGATGGTGATCGGGCCGGTGATCGACGAGGGCTTCTACTACGACATCCACTCCGAGCGTCCCTTCACCCCGGACGACATGGCGGCGATCCAGCAGCGCATGCAGGAGCTGATCGCGCAGGACTACGACGTGGTCAAGCGGATGACCCCGCGCGCGGAGGTCATCGAGGAATTCCAGCGCCGCGGCGAGGGCTACAAGCTGCGCCTGATCGAGGACATGGATGACGAGGTGCAGGCGATGGGCCTGTACTTCCACCAGGACTACGTGGACATGTGCCGTGGCCCGCACGTGCCCAACACGCGCTTCCTCAAGGCGTTCCGCCTCACCCGCATCTCCGGCGCGTACTGGCGCGGCGATTCCAAGAACGAGCAGCTGCAGCGCATCTACGGCACCGCGTGGGCGGACGAGAAGCAGCTCAAGGCCTACATCCAGCGGATGGAGGAAGCCGAGAAGCGCGACCACCGCCGGATCGGCAAGCAGCAGGACCTGTTCCACCTGCAGGAAGAGGCGCCCGGCCTGGTGTTCTGGCATCCCAAGGGATGGAGCATCTGGCAGACGGTCGAGCAGTACATGCGCAAGGTCTACCGCGACACCGGCTACGGCGAGGTGCGCTGCCCGCAGATCCTCGACGTCGAGCTGTGGAAGAAGTCCGGCCACTGGGACAACTACCAGGACAACATGTTCTTCACCGAGTCGGAGAAGCGCACCTACGCGCTGAAGCCGATGAACTGCCCGGGCCACGTGCAGGTGTTCAACCAGGGCCTGCACAGCTACCGCGACCTGCCGATCCGCTACGGCGAGTTCGGCGCCTGCCACCGCAACGAGCCCTCCGGCGCGCTGCACGGCATCCTGCGCGTGCGCGGCTTCACCCAGGACG
>JAEWFT010000051.1 GCA_023388715.1 Pseudomonadota bacterium | reverse complement strand
CAGCTGCCCGGCCGGCCTGACCAACGTCGGTACCGTGGCCAGTGGCACCTTGCGCGCCTGCCGCCTGCCCAACGAGATCAACCAGAGCTTGGCGCTGGCCAGGATTCCGGGGCTGGTCTACCAGATCGCCGGCGCAGTGACGGTCGGCACCGATGCCGGCGGCGACGCCAACAACCCGGTTGCCGGCGCCGCCCGCGCAGTGCTGAGCATCGATCCGGGCGTCACCCTCTACGGCGCCGCGCCTTCCGATTACCTGCTGGTGAATCGCGGCTCGCAGCTGGTCGCGGTCGGCACCAAGGACCAGCCGATCACCTTCACCTCGCGCCAGTCGCTGGAAGGCCAGACCACCGCGGACTCGCAGGGCCAGTGGGGCAGCGTGATCCTGCTCGGCCGCGCGCCGATCAACAACTGCAACAGCCAGGTCACGCCGGGTTCCGCCACCTGCCAGGCGCTGATCGAAGGCGTCAACAACGCCTACTACGGCGGCAGCAGCAACACCGACAGCAGCGGCCAGATGCGCTACGTGCGCATCCTGTACAGCGGCTACGAAGTGAGCCCGGGCAACGAGCTGCAGGCCCTGACCCTGGGCGGCGTCGGCAGCGGCACCGAGCTGGAGTACATCCAGACCCACAACAGCGCCGACGACGGCATCGAGATCTTCGGCGGCAGCGCCAACCTCAAGCGCATCGTGCTGACCGGCGCCGATGACGACAGCCTCGACATCGACACCGGCTGGAGCGGCGGCGCGCAGTACGTCATCGCGATCCAGCGCGCCGGCACCGGCGACAAGCTGCTCGAGTGGTCCTCGGTCAACCGCACCCCGTTCTCCACCCCGAAGCTGGCCAACGCCACCCTGATCGGCAACGCCCGCTCCGGCTGGGGCATCGAGATCAACCAGGGCACCAACGCCGGCATCTTCAACACCGTGGTGACGCGCCCGGCGGGCGGCACCGGCAATGGCGACAAGTGCCTGAACGTCACCGGCACCGGCAGCGTCGGCACCTTCCACTCGGTGTTCTTCTCCTGCCCGGTGCCGTTCGTGGCCGGGAGCACCGCCGAGGCGAACTTCAACGCCGGCACCAACAACACCGCCCGCGGCACATCTTCGCTGACCGCCACCTTCATCAATGGCGCCAACGAAGCCGCCGTCGCCCCGTACGCCAACCTGAAGTCCGTGCATGCCTTTTTCGACAACACCAGCTACATCGGCGCGGTCAAGGATGCCAACGACACCTGGTGGCAGGGCTGGACCTGCAACCTGACCGCCGACAAGCCTTGCTGATCCACCGCGCCACCCGCGGGGCGGGCGATCCCGCCCCGCTGCATTCCCCGGGAGGGCCGCGCACGCCGCGGCCTTCCCCATGACGCGTTGCGACCGAACAACCATGAAGGCTGCCCAATGAAGCACACCCCCGCCCGCTCCAGCCTGTCGCTGGCCATCGCCGCGCTGCTCGCGGCCAACGCCGCCTTGGCGCAGGACGCGCCGGCACCCACCCCGCAGGCCGCATCGCAAGACCAGTCGCAGGAGCCGCGCACGCTCGACTCGGTGGTGGTGAGCGCCGAATACATCCCCGAGCCGCTCCTGCAGAGTTCCTCGGTCATCTCGGTGGTGACCCGCGAGGAATTCCAGCGCACCGGCGATGGCGACGCCGCGCAGGCCCTGACCCGGGTGAGCGGCCTCAGCGTGGTGGGCGAGACGTTCGTCTACGTGCGCGGCCTGGGCGAGCGCTACTCGTCCGCCCTGTTCAATGGCTCGCCGCTGCCCAGTCCCGAACCGCTGCAGCGCGTGGTCCCGCTCGACCTGTTCCCCAGCGAAGCGCTGCAGGGCATGGCGGTGCAGAAGACCTTTTCCGCACGCTATCCCGGTGAGTTCGGTGGCGGCGTGGTCGACCTCAAGGGCCTGACGGTGCCCGAGAAGAGCTTCCTGAAGCTGTCGGCCGGCATCGGCGGCAACGACGTCACCACCTTCGAGAAGGGACTGACCTACTACGGCGGCGACGACGATTTCTGGGGCTACGACGACGGCAGCCGCAAGCTCTCGCCGGAACTGTCGGCGGCGCTTGCCAGCGGGCAGCGCGTCAGCGCCGGCGAGCACTTCAGCGCCGAGGACATCCGCACCATCGGCCGCAGCTTCGACAACCCCAACCTCTACCTGCTGCAGCAGAAGGACAGCATCGATCCCGACGTCGAGTTCGGCGCCAGCGGCGGTTTCTCGTCCGAGATCGACGACGGCCTGAAGCTGGGCGGCATCGCCGTCGCCGGCTTCAGCAACCAGTGGCGCACGCGGTTCGGCGACCAGCAGGCCGGCACCTTCACCGCCACCGGCGTGGAGATGGACAAGGACTACGACTTCGCCGCCACCCGCAACAACGCGCGCATCAACGCACTGGTGGGCCTGGGCCTGAAGGGCGAACGGCACCAGGTCGGGTGGACCACCCTGTACGTGCACGACACCCTGAAGGAGGCGCGTAGCGCGAACGGCTTCTTCTTCGACTTCTCGACCACGCCGGGCGACGAGGCGCGCGACGACACCACCCGCTGGATCGAGCGCACCCTCGTCAACAGCCAGGTCAGCGGCGAGCATGCCTTCAGCGAATACGGCGACATCACCGTCGACTGGCGCATCGCCTCGGCGCGCGCCAATCGCGACGTGCCGTACGAAACCGGCATCCGCTACGTCAACAACAACGGGTACTGGGCCTACAGCGGCGCCTACTCCAGCAACTATTTCCAGTTCAGCAAGGTCGATGACCGGGTCGACAGCGCAGGGCTGGACGTGACCTGGGTACTGCCGACCGAACGCAGCCTGACCCTGGCCGGCGGGCTGTCCTGGAGCGAGAACGAGCGCAACGCGACGGTCCGCCGCTTCCGCTACGAGGACACCGCGCTGGGCTTCTACAACCAGTACCAGCGCATCGACTACCTGCTGTCGGACTACAACATCAGCCACGGCCTGTTCGAGTTCCAGGAAACGACCGGCTCGGCCGGCGCCGCCGCGTACGATGCCAGCCTGGAGGTGGGCGCCGCCTACCTGGAACTGGAAGGCGCGATCACCGACACGGTGCGCGGCACGTTCGGCCTGCGCTACGAGGACGCGACCCAGGGCGTGCGGCCCTACGACATCTTCAGCGCCGCGCTGCAGGCGACCCCTGCCCCGACCGAGAACGCGTACCTGTTGCCGGCACTCACCCTGACCTGGAATCTTGCCGACAACCAGCAGCTGCGCTTCGGTGCGTCCAAGACCATTGCCCGTCCGCAGTTCCGCGAGCTGGCGCCGCAGCAGTACAGCGACCCGGACAACGAGCGGCTGTATTCCGGCAACCCGTACCTGGTCGACAGCGAGCTGGCCAACCTTGACGCCCGTTACGAGTGGTACTTCGGCGAAGGCGAGTACTTCACCGGCGGCCTGTTCCACAAGACGATCGACAAGCCGGTCGAGGAAGTGGTCAGCGTCGCGTCGGGCGGCAGTTACCTGCGCAACTTCATCAATGCCCCGGAAGCCGTGCTCTACGGCATCGAGCTGGACTTCAAGAAGTACTTCGACGGCATCGCGTGGGGCGACAACCGCCTGTACCTGGCGAGCAACTACACCTGGACCAAGTCCTCGGTGAACGCCGACGCCAGCGACGAGGTGATCCCGGCCGACACCCAGGGCGCCAGCCGCCCGGCCACCAATTACGTGGTCGACGGCAGCCGCATGCAGGGCCAGGCCGAGCACATCGCCAACCTGCAGCTCGGGATCGAGAGCGCGGATGGCCGTTTCCAGGCCACCCTGATCGGCAACCACGTCAGCGAGCGCATCAGCGGCCGCGGCGCGCTGGGCAGCGTGCGCCAGCCCGACACGCTGGAGGAACCGGGCACCACGCTCGACTTCGTCCTGCGCAAGTCGCTGGACTGGGGCGGCTACACGCCCTCGATCAAGTTCGCCGCGCGCAACCTGCTCGGCACCGAGTACCAGGAATACCAGCAGGCCGGCGGCCAGCGACTGGACGTCTACCGCTACGAGCCGGGCGTGAGCTACAGCCTCAGCGTGTCCGTCGACTTCTGATCTGCCAACCCCGATCGTGGTTTCAAGAGACCCGGCCCGGTGCCGGGTCTTTCTTTTTGCAGGCATCGCTTCGCTGCAGCCGCACGGCCATTCGTCGGACAATTGGAATCGGTAGTCTCAAGCCCGCTGATGTCAACCGCGCGGCTGCAACATGGCAGCGGAATGGCAGTTTCAAGACAGCGTGTCATTTCACTGCAATATTTGTGTCTTAGTGTGCGCGCCATCGCTCCGCCACCGGATCCCGCCCATGACACATGCGCGCCGCCTTCTCCCCCTGGCCGTCCTGCTCGCCACGGCCCCCATCGCCCACGCCGAAGTGCCGCTCGGGAGAGTGGCGGGCACCACCATCGGCTTCGAAGGCATGGTCCAGGCCGACACGTACCACTTCGATAACGACGTGTCCGACCTCGGCGGCGATTCCACTTCGGGCATCCGCCGCATCGAACTGGTGCTCAAGGGCAAGGGCCCCGGCGGCGTGGACTGGGTGGCGGGCTATGACGCCCGGTCGGAAAAATGGCTGGACGTGAACGTTGCCTGGAAGTTCGCTGGCAACCAGCAGCTGACGCTTGGTCAGTTCAAGCAGCCGCTGGGGCTGGAGGAGCTGACGTCAAGCAAGCACAACGACTTCGTCTCTAAGGCCACGATCACCAACACGTGGGCCGTCTCGCGGCGGCTCGGTGGCAGTTATGGCGTGGCGGGGAAGGCATGGAGCCTGCGCGCTTCTGCGTTCACCCGTGAACTCACCCGCGACAATGCGGTGGGCGACGGCCTCGCCCTGCGCGGCACCTGGGCGCCGCTGCAAGGCGAAGGCCGCACCCTGCACTTGGGACTGGCCCACGCCTATTACGACGCCGAACTTGCCGGCAGGGCGAACGCGCAGCGCTGGCGCGCCCGCCCGCAGGCGGACATGGCGGCGGTGCGCCTGGTCGACACCGGCGTGCTCTCCAGCGCGGACAAGGTACAGACCAACGGGATGGAGGCCCTGTGGCTTCAAGGCCCGCTGAAGCTGCAGGCGGAAGCGATGCGCAGCACCACGCGCCGCAGCGGCGCCAGCGACTTCACCGGCAACGGCGCGTATGCCGCCGCGCTGTGGAACGTCACCGGCGAGGCGTTTGGCTACAAGGGCGGTGTGCCCGTCACGCCCTCGCCGGCGCGTCCGGAGACGGGCATGCTGCAGCTCGGCCTGCGCTACGACACCATCGACCTGGATGACGGGCAGGTCCTGGCCACGCCGGGTCCGGTAGTGACCGGCGTGCTGGGTGGGCGCATGGACGCCTGGACGCTCGGCGCCAATTACTACTGGGGCGCGCATCTCAAGCTCGCGCTGAATTACGTGAAGGCGTCTAGCCGCAAGTACGACCCCGTGCTGCAGGCCAACCGCCATGACGACCCGGGCGCGCTCGAGTTGCGTGCGCAGTTCCACTGGTAAACGGCGGTCGCGAAACTGAAACATCGCCCTGCAAACCACGGCCTCGCGCCACCGGACCGAACGCCCGGAAACAACCGGTTCCGGCAAGCCCGGTCACCGATGTCATCTTCCTGTCACAAAAACATCATTTCATGTCACCTTCCGCGCACGCGGTCTCTCCAAGAGTGAATCCCATGACCCGCACCCTTCCCCGCCTCGCCGTCCTCGGCCTCTGCCTCGCCGTCGGCCTGTCTGCCTGCAAGAACGAATCCGCGCCGGCCGATGGTGCACCCGCCGCACAGGGCAGCACCGCTGCCGGAGCAGGCGACAAGGTCGCCGCGCAGATCACCGGCGCCGGCGCCAGCTTCGTGTATCCGCTGATTTCCAAGTGGTCTGCCGACTACGCCAAGGCGACCGGCAACAAGGTCAACTACCAGTCGATCGGCTCCGGCGGTGGCATCGCTCAGATCAAGGCCGGCACCGTGGATTTCGGTTCGTCCGACAAGCCGCTGGCCTCCTATGAGCTGGCCAAGGAAGGGCTGGTGCAGTTCCCGTCCACCATCGGTGGCGTTGTCCCGGTGGTCAACCTGCCGGGCATCGAGGCCGGCGCGCTGCGCCTGACCGGCCCGCTGCTGGCCGACATCTACATGGGCAAGGTCACCATGTGGAACGATCCGGCCATCGCCGCGGTGAACCCGGGCGTGACGCTGCCCGCAGAGAAGATCAACGTGGTGCGCCGCTCCGACGGTTCGGGCACGACCTTCAACTTCACCAATTACCTGGCCAAGGTCAGCCCGGAATGGAAGGAGAAGATCGGCGAAGGCACCACCGTGACCTGGGCCGGCTCCAGCGTGGGCGGCAAGGGCAACGAGGGCGTGGCCTCCTACGTCAAGCAGCTGAAGGGCGCGATCGGCTACGTCGAACTGTCCTACGCGCTGCAGAACAAGATGGCCCACGCCGGCATGCAGAACGCCTCGGGCAACTGGGTGCAGCCGAGCGCCGAATCCTTCGCCGCGGCGGCCGCCAGCGCCGACTGGGCCAACGCGCAGGACTTCAACCTGGTCATCACCAATGCGCCGGGCGCGGATGCGTGGCCGATCGCCGCCACCAACTTCGTCCTGATGCGCAAGCAGCCGCGCGACGCCGCCGCCGCCAAGGCCGCGCAGGACTTCTTCCGCTGGGCCTGGAAGGACGGCGCGGAGCAGGCCAAGGCGCTGGACTACGTCCCGCTGCCGGCGGAGCTGGTGCAGCAGGTCGAGACCTACTGGGCCGCGCAGCTGCGGTAACCCCATCGGCCGCGCCTGGCGCGCGGTCCACGACGGGCCCTCCCGGCGCAAGCCGGGAACGCCTGTCCGCATCACGCAACACCCTGTGCCCCACGCACGCCGGAACCCCCTAGCCCGATGAGCACCCCCGTCCCCATCAGCGGCATCGACAGCAGGCGCGATGCCGCCGACGACCGGCACTTCCGCTGGCTGCTCACCGCCACTGCCGTCTTCGTGCTGGTCACCCTGGCCGGCGCCGCCCTCTCCATGCTGTGGGGCGGCCGCAGCGTCCTCGCCAGCGAGGGCCTGGGCTTCTTCTTCTCGACCGACTGGAACCCGGTGGAGAACAAGTACGGCGCGCTGGTGCCGATCTACGGCACCGTCGTCACCGCCATCATCGCGATGCTCATCGCGGTGCCGGTGAGCTTCGGTATCGCCTTCTTCCTCACCGAGGTCGCGCCGCGCTGGCTGCGCGGGCCGATCGGCACCGCGATCGAACTGCTGGCCGGCATCCCGTCGATCATCTATGGCATGTGGGGCTTCTTCGTGCTGATGCCGGTGATGCGCGAGCACATGATCCCCTGGCTCAATGACCACGTGGGCCCGCTGCCGGTGATCGGCCCGCTGTTCCAGGGTCCTGCGATCGGCGCCGGCATGCTCACCTCCGGCATCGTGCTGTCGATCATGGTGGTGCCGTTCATCTCCTCCGTGATGCGCGAGGTGTTTCTCACGGTGCCGTCGCGCCTGAAGGAATCCGCCTACGCACTCGGCGCCACCCGGTGGGAAGTGAGCTGGGACATCGTGCTGCCGTATACCCGCTCGGCGGTGATCGGCGGCGTGTTCCTCGGCCTGGGCCGCGCACTGGGCGAGACCATGGCGGTCGCCTTCGTGATCGGCAACAGCGCGACCTTCACCACCTCCCTGCTGGAGCCCTCAACCACCATCGCCGCGCTGATCGCCAATGACTTCGGCGAGGCCACCGAGGAATACCGCGCCGCCCTGCTGCTGCTCGGCTTCGTGCTGTTCATCGTGACCTTCGTGGTGCTGGCGCTGGCCCGCCTGATGCTGATGAACCTGTCGCGCAAGGAGGGCAACCGGTGAGCGCCGCCACCCACGCCACCCCGGTCGCCATCGACAGGGCGCGCGCCTCCCTCTACCGCCGCCGCGCGATCCGCAACGTGGTCGCGATCGTGCTGGCCTGCGCCGCGGCGGCCTTTGGCCTCGCCTTCCTTGGCTGGATCCTGTGGACTCTCTTGGCCAAGGGTCTGGCCCACCTCAACGTCGCGCTGCTGACCCAGGACCAGCCGCCGCCAATGGAAGCGGGTGGTCTGCGCAACGCCATCGTCGGCAGCCTGATGATGTGCGGCATGGGCGTGCTGGTCGGCACCCCGCTCGGTATCGCGGCCGGCACGTGGCTGGCCGAGTACGGCAACCACCGTAAGCTGGGCACGGTGGTGCGCTTCGTCAACGACATCCTGCTGTCGGCGCCCTCAATCGTGCTGGGCCTGTTCGTGTATGCGGCTTTCGTGATGCAGACCGGCGGCAACTTCTCCGCGGTCGCCGGCGCGCTGGCGCTGGCCTTCATCGTGCTGCCGGTGGTGGTGCGCACCACCGACGAGATGCTGAGGCTGGTGCCGGTGCAGATGCGCGAGGCCGCGCTGTCGCTGGGCGTGCCGCAGTGGAAGGTGACGGTGCAGGTGCTGTACCGCAGCGCGCTGCCGGGCATCGTCACCGGCATCCTGCTGGCGCTGGCGCGCATCAGCGGCGAGACCGCGCCGCTGCTGTTCACCGCCTTCGGCAACGAGTTCTTCAGCCTCGACGTGGGCGGCGCGATGAGCGCGGTGCCGCTGGTGATGTACAAGTTCGCCGGCTCCGGCTACGAGAACTGGGAACACCTGGCCTGGGCGGGCGCGCTGCTCATCACCCTGTTCGTGCTGGCCATCAGCCTCGCAGCGCGCTCCCTCCTGCTGCGAAACAAGCCCGCCCATGACTAATTTCCTGCGGACCGATCCGATGAACGATGCGAACCTCGCAACGGCCCAGCCGCTGCGCGATGCCAACCTGGCCCTGCCGCCCCCGGTGAAGATCGCTGCGCGCGGCCTGAACTTCTGGTACGACAAGTTCCACGCGGTCAAGGACATCGACCTCGACATTCCCGAGAAGCGCGTGACCGCGCTGATCGGCCCGTCGGGCTGCGGCAAGTCCACCCTGCTGCGCGTGTTCAACCGCATCTACGCGCTGTACCCGAAGCTGGAGGCGCGCGGCCAGGTGCTGCTGGACGGCGAGGACATCCTCGACCCGAAGTACCCGATGAACCGCCTGCGCAGCAAGGTCGGCATGGTGTTCCAGAAGCCGGTGCCGTTCCCGATGACGATCTATGAGAACGTCGCCTACGGCATCCGCCACCACGAGCGCCTCGGCAGGGCCGAGATGGACCTGCGCGTGGAACAGGCCCTGCGCCAGGCCGCGCTGTGGGACGAGGTCAAGGACAAGCTGAAGGAAAGCGGCCTGGGCCTTTCCGGCGGCCAGCAGCAGCGCCTGTGCATCGCCCGCGCCGTCGCGCTGCGGCCCGACGTGCTGTTGCTGGACGAGCCGACTTCGGCACTCGACCCGATCTCCACCAGCCGCATCGAGCAGCTGATCGAGGAACTCAAGCAGGAGTTCACGATCATGATCGTGACCCACAACATGCAGCAGGCCGCGCGCGTCTCCGACTACACCGCCTTCATGTACCTGGGCGACCTCATCGAGCACGGCGCGACCGAGCAGATCTTCTCCAACCCGGTCCAGCAACGGACCGAGGACTACATCACGGGACGCTTCGGCTGATGAACGAGCACGGACACATCGTCAGGAGTTACGACGAGCAGCAGGCCGCGCTGATGCGCGAACTGCTGCGCATGGGCGAGATGGCGGTGGCGCAGCTGGAGGCGGCGCTGGACGTGGTCGAACGCCGCGACGACAAGGCCGCCGAGCGGGTGATGGCCAACGACGACGCCATCGACGCGCTGGAGCAGCAGGTCAACCAGGACGTGATCCGCCTGATCCGGCGCGGGCCGATGGCCACCGACCTGCGCATCATCCTCGCCGCGCTGCGGGTAGCCTCCGACATCGAGCGTATCGGCGACTACGCGGCCAACATCGCCAAGCGCTCGATGGCGCTGAACCACAGTCCGCCGCTGCCGCACACCCGCGGCCTCGAGGCGCTGGGCAAGCTGGCCGCGCGCCAGCTGCGCGAGGTCATGCGAGCCTACGTCGAGCGCGACGGCGATGCGGCACTGCGCGTGCGCGAGAGCGACGCCGAACTGGACACCCTGTACACCGGGCTGTTCCGCGAGTTGCTGACCTACATGATGGAGGATGCCCGCGCGATCACCGCCTGCACCCACCTGCTGTTCATGGCCAAGAACATCGAGCGGATCGGCGACCACGCCACCAACATCGCCGAGAACGTCTGGTTCCTGGTCCACGGGGAGGAATTGCTGACTCCGCGAGAGAAGCGCGACGAGAGCAACACCACCGTCGTGTGAGTGGGACTGGCGGCCGGGCCCGCTTCACCTGGATGAACGGCTGCGGGTTCTGCTCGCCGGCGCCCAGCCGTCGCGCTAGCATCGCATTCCCGCCATTGCGAAGATCACCGGAGTTTCCATGACCGCCAACACCAGCAAGCCGCTCGTCCACCTGCTCGGCACCGCCGTCGCCACCGGCACCTTGGTCGCCGGCTCGCTCTTCACCATGGACGCCATGGCCGCCGGTTACATGCAGGACGCCGCAAAGGTGGAAGCCAAGGCCGCCGAAGGCAAGTGCGGCGAGGGCAAATGCGGCGGCGGCATGGCCGCGGCCAAGGCCAAGGGCCACGAAGGCGCCTGCGGCGTGTCGAAGATGGACGCCGACAAGGACGGCCGCCTGTCGCGGGCCGAGTTCGCCGCCGCACACAAGGGCAGCGACGAGAAGTTCGCCGACCATGACATCAACGGCGACGGTTTCATCACCCAGCCCGAGATGGACGAAGCCCACGCCAAGATGAAGGAAGCGAAGGGCGACAAGGCCTCCGCCGAGGGCAAGTGCGGGGAAGGCAAGTGTGGCGAGGGCAAGTGCGGCGGCAGCGCCTGACGCGCGATGCCCGTTGCCCTGCCAGTGCGCGGCGCCGGCATCGGCCTGCGCCGCGCCCTGCTTGACGAACTGATCGAGGCGCCTGCGGGCGCCTTCGATTTTCTCGAGTGCGCGCCGGACAACTGGATCGGCGTCGGCGGCGCGTTGGGCGAGAAGCTGGGCCGCCTGTCCGCGACGCATCCGCTGGCCTGCCACGGGCTGTCGCTGTCGCTGGGCGGGCCGGACCCGCTGGACGACGATTTCCTGCGCCGCACCCGTGTGTTCCTCGACCGCCACCACGTCGCGCTCTACAGCGAGCACCTGAGCTACTGCAGCGCGGGTGGCCACCTCTATGACCTGCTGCCGATCCCGTTCACCGACGAAGCCGTGCACCACGTCGCCAAGCGCATCCGCCACGTCCAGGACGCGTTGGGCCGCCGCATCGCGATCGAGAACGTCAGCTACTACGCCGCGCCGTTCCAGGCGCTGGCCGAGACCGACTTCGTCGACGCGGTGCTGGCGGAAGCCGATTGCGATCTGCTGCTGGACGTCAACAATGTCTACGTCAACGCGATCAACCACGGCTACGACGCCCGCGCCTTCATCGACGCGATGCCGACCGACCGCATCGCCAGCCTGCACATCGCCGGGCACTACGACGATGCACCGGACCTGAAGATCGATACCCACGGCGCGCCGGTGAAGGACGACGTCTGGGACCTGCTCGCACATGCGTACGCGCGCCATGGCGTACGCCCGACCCTGCTGGAACGCGACTTCAACTTTCCCCCGCTGGCCACCCTGCTGCAGGAAGTCGAGCGCATCCGTGGCCTGCAGGCGGCCACCCCATGAGCCGCCTGCACGATCAGCTCGGCGCCCTCCCCGCGCATGTACGCGACCCCGACGCGCATCCCGGCCCCGCCGGCATCGAGCCGCGGCGGCTGAAGGTCTACCGCGACCTCGTCTTCAACAACGTCGAGGGCCTGCTTGCCGGCGGCTTCCCGGTGATCCGCAAGACGCTGAGCGGCGACGATTGGCAGGCGCTGGTCCGGCGTTTCCTCGCGCACCACGCAAGCCGCACGCCGCTCTTCCCCGAGCTGGGGCTGGAACTGGTCGCGTTCCTGCAGGCGCAGCCCGATCCGACGCGGCCGTGGCTGGCTGAACTGGCGCATTACGAATGGGCCGAACTGGGGTTGCAGCTGACCGATGTGCCCCTGCCCCCGCACGATGCGACCGGCGACCTGTTGGCCGGCATGCCGGTGCTGTCGCCGCTGGCGTGGCCACTGGCCTACCGCTGGCCGGTGGCCCGAATCGGCCCCGGCTTCGACGCGGTGGCGCCGCCCATCGAGCCTACGCGCCTGCTGCTGCGCCGCGAGGACGACGGCCGCATCCATTTCTCCGCGCTCTCGCCGTTGCTGTTCCGCCTGCTGGCGTTGGTTGCAGCGAACGAGGGCGCGTCCGGCCGCGCCCTGCTGGCGCAACTGGCCGACGAAGCCGGGCAACCGGACCTCGACGCCTTCCTCGTCGAGGCCATGCCGATGCTCGAGCGCCTGCGCCAAGAGCGCGTGCTGCTCGGCACGCGCCCGGCATGACCCATCCAGTACCCTGACGTGATGACCCACGAGACACCCACGCCTTGCCCCGATCCGTCCGCCGCCGTCTCGCCGATGGCGAAGCGCTTCCGTGGCTACCTGCCGGTGGTGGTCGACGTCGAGACCGGCGGCTTCGACTGGAACCGGCACGCGCTGCTGGAAATCGCCGTGGTGCCGATCGAGCTGGATGCGGACGGCCGCTTCGTCCCCGGCGAGGTCTGCGGCGCGCACATCGATCCGGCACCGGGCACCAGCAT
>JAEWFT010000015.1 GCA_023388715.1 Pseudomonadota bacterium | reverse complement strand
GATCCCGAGCACCCGCGCGCCGTGGCGCGCCGCGGCCGCGCGGACAGCGGCGTGCTGGCCGCGCGGGCGCAGCGAGACCACGGTCCAACCGTGCAGGGAAGCGACGCGATCGCTCATCCGGGCAGCTTGGCACAGCGCCACCGCATGCGGCAGGCTAGGGCGATGGTCGCCCCCGCCACTTTGCCTGCAACCGCCCCCGCGCTCGCCGCGCTGGCCGCCCATTTCGCCGGCATGCCGCCGGTGGCGGCGATGCAGCCGCGGATCCTAGGCTGGCAGGGCGACGCGCTGGTGCTGGGGGCGCCGCTGGCCGCCAACATCAACGACAAGGGCTGCGCGTTCGGCGGCAGCCTGAGCTCGCTGATGACGATCGCCGGCTGGGGCGTGGCCTCGGTGCTGCTGGCCGAGGCCGGCGTGGACGCCGACATCTACGTCGCCGACAGCCGGGTGCGCTACCTGAAGCCGGTGTACGAGGACCTGGTGGTCGAGGCGCGGCTGGAAACCGCCGGCGCGGAAGGCGCGCAGGCGATCGACCTGCCGGCAACGGTGCGCGCGCAGGGACGCGCCAGCTTCCGGATCAACGCGCGGACGCTGCTGGCCGATGGCGCCAGCGCCGCGGTGCTGGCCGGGCGCTATGTCGCCATCGCCCGGTAGGGGCCGGCGCGCAGGTTAGGATGCGGGCTGGATCCGGGAGATCGCCGATGCGTGGAACGCTGCTGCGTGTGTTGCTGGTCGCCTGTCTGGCGCTGCTGGCGGGCTGCCCCAAGTCGGCAAGCAAGGGCACCGCGCTGGAACAGGTGCAGTACGACTACTCGGCGGCGATCCGCTGGGGCGACTTCGAGGGGGCATGGCAGCTGGTGGACCCGGAGGTCCGCAAGCAGAGGCCGCTGACCGACTTCGACCTCTCGCGCTACCGCCAGGTGCAGATCTCCGGCTACCGCGACCGCGGCATGTCCACCGCCGGCGACGGCGCGGTCATCCGCGACGTCGAGATCGGCGTCATCAACCGCAACACCCTGGCCGAGCGCAACGTCCGCTACCGCGAGCGCTGGCGGTATGACGAGGCCGCCGGGACCTGGTGGCTGGTCAGCGGCCTGCCGGACCTGTGGCAGGGCGAGTAGCTCGCGCGCGGGTACAATCACGGCCCCGCAGCTCCCGGTCCTTCTCGTGACGTTCGCTGAACTGGCCGAATTCGCCGGCAACAACCCGATCCTGTCGCTGGCGCTGGCCGGCCTGACCGTGGCCATCCTCTGGAACGAGATCGCCGGCCGCACCGGTGGCTTCAAGCGCATCAACCCGGCCCAGCTCACCGGCATGATCAACCGCGAGGACGCGCTGGTGGTCGACCTGCGCGCGTCCGGCGACTTCGCCAAGGGCCATATCGCTGGCGCCCGGAACGTGCAGATGAGCCAGTTCGATCCCGAGAACAAGCAGCTGGCGCCGGCCCGCGAACTGCCGGTGGTGCTGGTGTGCAACGTCGGCCAGACCGCCACCTCCGCGGCCAGGCGCCTGCGCAAGGCGGGCTTCACCAAGGTCAGCGTGCTTGAAGGCGGCATGCAGGCCTGGCAGGGCGCCGACCTGCCGCTGGTCAAGGGCCGCTGAGCGCGCCCTTGTGAAGCCGCGGCGCTGCCCCAAGTCAGGCAGTGCGCATCGCCCGGTGCGATACTGATCGTCTTTTCCGTGCTTTTTCGAATCTCCTGGAGTTCCCATGTCCGATGAAACCCTGAACGGCGCGATCCCCGCGGCCGACGCCCAGCAGCCGCAAGGCGCCACCTTCACCGTCGAGAAGCTGTACGTGAAGGACCTGTCGTTCGAAGCGCCGAACGCGCCGCAGGTGTTCAACGAACAGGGCCAGCCGGACCTGCAGATGAAGCTGGCGCAGAAGGTGCAGCGCCTGGCCGATACCGCGTTCGAGGTCAGCCTGACCGTTACCCTGACCTGCACGGTCAATGGCCGCACCGCGTACCTGGCGGAAGTGGAGCAGGCGGGCGTGTTCGGCCTGGCGGGCTTCGACGAGCAGGTGCTGGACGCCATGCTGGGCATCCAGTGCCCGAACATCCTGTACCCGTACGCCGCGGCCTCGATCGGGCAGCTGGTCACCTCGGGCGGCTTCCCGCCCTTCCCGATGCAGCCGATCAACTTCGAAGGCCTGTACGGCGAAACCATGCGCCAGCGCATGGAGCAGGGGCAGGCGCAGGGCGACAACGCGCTCGCCAACGCCGAAGCGGCCGGCAACGCCTGACGTCGGGCCACCCGCGCCGCGCCGCGCCCGTGCGCGGCCCGGTGCCGTGGCGTAGCCGTCCCGGATGATGCCGTCCGCCAAGCCGACCATCGCCGTCCTTGGCGCGGGCTCCTGGGGCACCGCGCTCGCGGCGCTGCTGGCCCGCCACGAGCATCCCACCGTGCTGTGGGGCCGCGACGCCGCGGTGGTCGCGGCGATCGATACGCGCCACGAGAACCCGCGCTACCTGCCGGGCATCGAACTGCCACAGGCGCTGCGCGCCACCACCGACATGGCCGCCGCGCTCGCGGGTTGCGACCTGGTGCTGGTGGTGGTGCCATCGCATGCCTTTGCCGAAACCCTGCGCCTGCTGGCGCCGCTGCGGCCCGCGCATGCCGGCGTGGCATGGGCAACCAAGGGTTTCGAGCCCGGCAGCGGCCGTTTCCTGCACGAGGTGGCGGCCGAACTGCTAGGTGCGCAGGTGCCGCTGGCGGTCGTCACCGGGCCGTCCTTCGCCAAGGAAGTGGCGCAAGGGCTGCCGACGGCGTTGACCGTGCATTCGGACGACGCCGAGTTCAGCCGCGAAGTGGCCGATGCCCTGCACGGCCCGGCCTTCCGCGCCTATACCGGCGATGACATCCGCGGCGCCGAGCTGGGCGGCGCGATGAAGAACGTGCTGGCGGTGGCGACGGGCGTGTCCGACGGCATGGGGCTGGGCCTGAATGCGCGCGCCGGCCTGATCACCCGTGGCCTGAACGAGATGCTGCGGGTCAACCAGGCGTTGGGCGGCCGCCCGGAAACCCTGATGGGCCTGGCCGGGCTGGGTGACCTGGTGCTGACCTGCACGGGCGATCTGTCCCGCAACCGCCGGCTCGGCCTGGCGCTGGGCCAGGGCCAGTCAATCGACGAGGCGGTGCGCGCCATCGGCCAGGTGGTCGAGTCGATCCAGACCGCCGACGAGGTGATGCGGCTGGCGCAGCGCCACGGCATCGACCTTCCGATCGCCGAGAACGTCCGCGACGTGCTGCATGGCGACATCACCCCGGCCGAAGGCCTGCAACGGCTGATGGCGCGCGAACGCAAGGCCGAGTACCCGCAAAGCCTGTTCGACTGACGTCGCCCGGCTGCACGCTCCGCCAAAGAAGAAGCCCGGCGCGAGGCCGGGCTTCCGTGTAGGAGCCGATGCGGCGGGGGAGAGAAGCCCGCATCGGCTGGTGGACGCGACGCCTGACAGGGCACGCGCGTCCGGGGGCTGGTTACCAGGTGATGCGCGGACCGACGAACCACTGGGTGTCGCCATCGGCGATCTTGACGTCGGCGTTCACGCCCCAGGTCGGGTTGAACTTGACGGTGGCGCCGAGGCGGCCATACAGGTCGCCGTCATAGGCGTCGCCATCCTCGTAGCCGGCCATCGCGTAGCCTTCCAGGTTCGGCATCAGCGCCGAGCGCACACCCGCTTCCAGGCTGTAGCCGTCGACGTCGACCACGCCGGCGTCGAACTTCTCGTACGCCACGGTACCGACGAAATCGGTGCGGTCGGAGATGCCGCGGTTGTAGCCCGCGCCGACGCGCCACTGGTCAACGTCGAAGTTGGTGTTGTCCAGTTCCTGCTGGCTGAAGTTGCCGAACAGGTGGAAGTTCGGGTGCACCGCGACCGAGCCGCCCAGGCCCCAGCCGTCGGCATCGCCGGCATCGGTATTGGTGCCGACATAGCCGCCCTGCACGTAGTTGTACGACAGGCCGCTGCGGCCATCCTGGGCGGAAGCGGCGAACGGCGCGGCCACCAGCAGGGCCAGCGCAGCGAGCTTCAGAGCGGGGGAGCGATTCATGGTGAGCCTCTTTATGATCTTGTTGGTGGGCCCGGCGCAATCGCCGGTCGTGGGCATTCTGGCGAGCGCGCCACAACGCGACCTGAATACAGTACCGTGGAGTACAGTAATCGTTACGCTGGCGTTCGGGCTTTACCTGAACGGAGGGACGCGGCTCAGGTGCCGCCGGCGTAGCCTTGCTGGCGCCAGGCTTCGAACACCACCACCGCCACCGCGTTGGACAGGTTGAGGCTGCGGTTGCCGGGCTGCATCGGCAGGCGCAGGCGCTGCGATTCCGGGACGGAATCGAGCACCGCCTGCGGCAGGCCGGCGGTTTCGCTGCCGAACAGGAAGACGTCGCCGGGCCGGTAGGCGGGTCTGTCGAAACGCACGCCGCCGCGGGTGGACAGCGCGAACACCCGGGGCGGATCACCATCAGCGGCGGCAATGTCCTGCAGCGCCAGCGCAAGCGAGTCATGCACCCGCATCGGCGCGTACTCGCGGTAGTCGAGGCCGGCGCGGCGCAACTGCCGGTCCTCCAGCGCGAAGCCGAGCGGGCGCACCAGGTGCAGCTGCGCCCCGGTATTGGCGCACAGGCGGATCACGTTGCCGGTGTTGGGCGGTATCTGCGGCTGGTGGAGGACGACGTGGAACATCGGGCGCGCGGTCAGCTCACCACGAGATGGGTTGGCCCCGCCAGTCGAGGAACTGGCCCGATTGCGCCGGAACCGCCGCCTCGATCACCTGCAGCAGGCCGGCCACCGATGCCTCCGCCCCGAGCTCGGCCGCGGCCCCGCCCATGTCGGTTTGCACCCAGCCCGGATGCAGCGCCAGCACCACGATCCCGCGTGGCGCCAGCGCATGCGCCAGCTGCACCGTCAGCATGTTCTGCGCGGCCTTGCTGGCGCAGTAGCCGGGCGAGCGGAATTCCCCGCGGCCGGCGATCGAGCCCATCACGCTGGACAGGTTGGCGATGCGGGCGCCGTCGCGCAGCCACGGCGCCAGCGCCTCGGCCAGCAGGAACGGACCCACCGCGTTCACCCGCAGGCTGTCCTCCAGCACGGCCTGGTCAAGGTGGCCGAAGCGCTCCCCCGAATGCAACACGCCGGCGTTGTTGACCAGCAGGTCCAGGCGGCCCGCCTCGCCCAGCACCAGTGGCAGCTCGCGGACCAGCTCGGCGCGCGAGCGGGGCTCGGCCACTTCCAGCGGCAGCACGTTCAGGCGGCCGGGATGCTCGCCGGCCAGCGCATTCAGCGCGGTCGCGCGCCCGGGCTGGCGGCAGGTGGCGACGACCTTGTCGCCGCGCGCCAGCAGCTGGCGGACGAAGGCAAGCCCGAGGCCGCGGTTGGCGCCGGTGACGAGGACGGTGTGGCGGGCATCGGGTGGCACGCGCGGCTCCTGCCGTGGCTTCCGGCCTAGTGTAGCGGCGGCGTCGGGCCGCTAACATCGAACGTTTGCCGTCCCGCGCCGTCCTGGAGTCCCGCATGTCCCTGTTCCGTCCCGCCGCGCTTGCCCTTGCCCTGGCCACCGCCCTGTCCGCGGGTGCCTATGCGCCGCCCGCGCTGGCCGCCACCACCCCGGTGGTCGACATCCCGTACGAGACCTTCACCCTGCCGAACGGCCTGCGGGTGGTCGTGCACACCGACCGCAAGGCGCCGATCGTGGCGGTGAACGTCTGGTACCACGTGGGCAGCAAGGACGAGCCGGCCGGGCGCAGCGGCTTCGCGCACCTGTTCGAGCACCTGATGTTCAACGGCTCGGAAAACGCGCCAGGCGAGTTCTTCGACCCCTTCAAGCAGGTCGGCGCCACCGGCCAGAACGGCACCACCAATTCCGACCGCACCAACTACTTCGAGAACGTGCCGACCACCGCGCTCGACATGGCGCTGTGGATGGAATCCGACCGCATGGGCCACCTGCTGGGCGCGATCGACCAGAAGACCCTGGACGAGCAGCGCGGTGTGGTCCAGAACGAGAAGCGGCAGAGCCAGAACCAGCCCTACGGCCAGGTCTGGGACGTGCTGGGGCGCTCCCTGTATCCCAAGGGCCACCCGTACCACCACAGCACGATCGGCTCGATGAACGACCTCAACGCCGCCTCGCTGGACGACGTCAAGACCTGGTTCAAGACCTGGTATGGCCCCAACAACGCGGTGCTGGTGCTGGCCGGCGACATCGACCTGCCGACCGCCAAGCAGAAGGTGGCGAAATACTTCGGTCACATCCCGGCCGGCCCGACCATGGCGCAGCCGAAGGTGAACGTGGCCGCGCTGCCGCGCGACAGCCGCGCCGAGCTGACCGACAACGTGCCGCAGGCGCGCATCTACCGCATGTGGAACGTCGCCGAATACGGCAATCCGGACGTGGAGCGCCTGCAGCTGCTGGCGCGCGTGCTGGGCGGGGCGAAGTCCTCGCGGCTGGACCAGCGCCTCGTGCACCGGGACAAGCTGGTCGACAACGTGTCGGCCTCGGCGTTCACGGCGCAGCTGGGCGGCAATTTCATGGTGATGGCGACGGTCAAGCAGGGCGCCGACGTGGCCCAGGTGGAGCAGGCGATCGACGAGGAACTCGACCGTCTGCTGAAGGACGGCCCGACCACCGATGAGCTGGAGCGCGCGCGCACCGGGATCCAGGCCGGCTGGGTGCGCGGGGTGGAGCGGATCGGCGGCTTTGGCGGCAAGGCCGATGCGCTCGCCGAATGCGCGGTCTACGCCCGCGATCCGGGCTGCTTTCGCGCGAGCCTGAAGGCGCTGGACGAGGCGACCGTGGCCAACGTGCGCGCGACCGGCAATGCCTGGCTGGGCGCCGGCAAGGGCAGCCATACCCTGGTGGTGAAGCCGGGCAAGCGGGTGGAGATCCCGGAGGAGCCGGCGGTGACTCCGAAGCCGTTCGCGCTGCCGAAGGTGGATGCGCGTTACACGACCACCCCGAGCGCGGTGGATCGCAGCACCGGGGTGCCGCAGACCACCTCGTTCCCCGACTTGAAGTTCCCGCAGGTCCAGCGCGCCACGTTGCGCAACGGCACCACCGTGGTGCTGGCCCAGCGCCCCGAGATCCCGGTGGTGCAGCTGAGCTACCAGTTCCCGGGCGGCGCCTCGCTGGCGCCGGCATCGCAGGCCGGCATCGCCGGTTTCACCGCCGGGCTGCTGGACGAAGGCGCCGGCGAGCTGGACGCGCTGGCGTTTGCCGACCGCGCCGATGCGCTGGGCGCCCGGCTGTCGGCCGGTGCCGACAACGACACCAGCAGCGCCACGCTGTCCGCGCTCACGCAGCACCTGGACGCGTCGGTCGGGCTGTTTGCCGACATGCTGCGCCGCCCCCGCTTCGATGCCTCCGAGATCGAGCGCGTGCGCGGGCAGTGGATCGCGGGCATCCGCCAGGAGAAGGTGCAGCCGGCCGCGGTCGCCTCGCGCGTGCTGCCGGGCCTGGTGTACGGCGCCGGGCATCCGTATGCGCAGCCGGCGACTGGCACCGAGGCGTCGGTGGCCTCGCTGACCCGCGACGACCTGCTGGCCTTCCACGCCGCCAACTTCCGCCCTGAGCAAGCCACCCTGGTGGTGGTGGGCGACACCACCCTGGCCGAACTGCTGCCGGTGCTGGAAAAGCACTTTGGCGACTGGAAGGGCAGCGGCGCCGCCGCGGCGCGGGCGGCGGTGCCGGCGGTCAAGGCGCCGGCGCGGCCGCGGGTGTACCTGATCGACCAGCCGGGCGCGGTGCAGGCCAACATCTTCGCCGCGCAGCTGGTGCCGCCCAGCACCACCGCGTCCACAGTGGTGTTCGACATGGCCAACATGGTGCTGGGTGGCGACTTCACCTCGCGCCTGAACATGAACCTGCGCGAGGACAAGCATTGGTCCTATGGCGCCCGCAGCGGCGCGTCGGGCGCGCTTGGCCCGCGCATGTGGCGGGTGTCGGCACCGGTGCAGATCGACAAGACCGCCGAGTCGATGGCCGAGATCCAGCGCGAGCTGGCCGAGTTCACCAGCGGCAAGCGCCCGACCCAGCCCGATGAGCTGTCGGCGATGAAGAAGATCCAGACGCTCAGCCTGCCCGGCGCCTACGAGACCGCCTCAGCGGTGCTGGGGACGCTCGAAAGCAACGTGCTGTACGGGCGTCCCGACGACTATGTGTTCCTGCGCAAGGCCCAGATCGAGGGCCTGACCCCCGCGCAGGTGGACGCCGCCGCCAGGACCCTGGACCCGAACGCGATCACCTGGGTGGTGGTCGGCGACCTTGGCAAGATCGAGAAGCCGGTGCGCGAGCTCAAGCTGGGCGAGGTGGTGGTGCTGGACGCCGACGGCAAGCCTGTTCCGCGCTGAACCCGGCGTTCATCCTCGCGACCCCGATGCCCGCCACACTGGCGGGCATCGTCGTTTACGGGATGCCTATATGCGCCATGCCCCGATTTTGCTGCTGGCTGTCGCCGCCACCCTCGGCCTGAGCGCCTGCACCTTCGTGCACATGGCGCCGGGCGCGCGCGAGGTGCGGGTGCTGTCCACCGCGCCGGCCAACTGCGAGAAGCGCGGCGAGGTATCGGTCGGGGTGCAGGACAAGGTCGGCTTCTACCAGCGCAGCGAGGTCCAGGTCCGCGACGAGCTGGAAACCCTGGCCCGCAACGAGGCGCCGGCGGTCGGCGCCGACGCGATCAGCCCGCTGGGTCCGCCACGCGACGGCGAGCAGCGCTGGGCGATGTGGCGCTGCGTGCGCTGAAAGCCGCCGCCGGCTGAACCGGCGCAGCCGCGGGGCCCGGCGCGGCCACGGAGGGGCCGCCAACGCGTTATCCTGTGCGGTTCCGGCGCCACGTGGCGCCCGTGCGAGTCGCGCCCCATGCTGTTCCAACACGTCGCCATCGCCGGCCTGGCGCACATCGATGCGCCGCGCCGCCTGACCTCGGTCGAGATCAACGAACGGCTGCGGCCCACGCTGGATCGGCTCGGCATCAAGACCGACGTGCTCGGCGACATCGCCGGCATCCACGCCCGCCGCCTGTGGGACGGCGAGGTGCAGGCCTCCGATGCCGCCACCCTGGCGGGGGTCAAGGCGCTGGCCGATGCCGGGATCGACCCGGACAAGGTCGGTCTGCTGGTCAACACCTCGGTCAGCCGCGACTACCTGGAGCCGTCCACGGCCTCGATCGTGTCCGGCAACCTCGGGCTGCCCGATACCTGCCAGAACTTCGACGTCGCCAACGCGTGCCTGGCCTTCATCAACGGCATGGACATCGCCAGCCGCATGATCGAGCGCGGCGAGATCGACTATGCGCTGGTGGTCGACGGCGAAACCGCGGACCTGGCCTACGAGAAGACGCTCGAGCGCATGACCCGCGCCGACGTCAGCGAGGAGGACTTCCGCAACGAACTGGCCACCCTGACCCTGGGTTCCGGCGCCGCGGCGATGGTGCTGGCGCGCGCCGAACTCGCGCCTGGCGCACCGCGCTACCGGGGCGGCGTCACCCGCGCGGCCACCGAATGGAACAAGCTGTGCCGCGGCAACCTGGACGGCATGATCACCGACACCCGGATGCTGCTGATCGAAGGCATCAAGCTGGCCAGCAAGACCTTCGAGGTGGCCAAGCAGAAGCTCGGCTGGGCGGTCGGCGAACTGGACGAGTTCGTCATCCACCAGGTCAGCAAGGTGCACACCGCCGCCTTCACCAAGGCGATGGGCATCGACGCGAAGAAGGTCATGACCATCTTCGGCGAGCACGGCAACATAGGCCCCGCCTCGGTGCCGATCGTGCTGTCCAAGCTGCGCGAGATGGGCCGCCTGAAGAAGGGCGACCGGGTCGCGCTGCTGGGCATCGGCTCCGGGCTGAACTGCTCGATGGCGGAAGTGGTCTGGTAACCGCCGGGAGACGGGTCGGTGGCTGGCGCTGAGCGCGCGGCGGCGGTGCACGCCGCCCGCTTTCCGGAGTATCCGTTCCACCCGCAGCGCCTGGAGGTGCGGCCGGGGATCGGAATGTCCTTCCTGGACGAGGGCCCGCGCGACGGCGAGGTCATCGTCATGCTGCACGGCAACCCGTCGTGGAGCTTTTACTGGCGGCACCTGGTGCTGGGCCTGCGCGACCGCTACCGCTGCATCGTGCCCGACCACGTCGGCATGGGCCTGTCCGATCGCCCGGACGATGCGCCCTCGTCACACCCGCGTTACGACTACACCCTGCAGTCGCGCATCGACGATCTCGATGCGCTGCTGGAGCACCTTGGCATCGACGGTCCGGTGACGCTGGCGGTGCACGACTGGGGCGGGATGATCGGCTTCGGCTGGGCACTGCGCGACCCCGCGCGGGTGCGGCGCCTGGTGATCACCAACACGGCGAGCTTCCCGCTGCCGGCGTCGAAGCCCTTCCCGAGGCGGCTGGCGCTGGGCCGCGATTCACGCCTGGGCGGCTGGGTGATCCGTCGCTTCAACCTGTTCGCGCGCGGCGCTGCGTGGATGGGCACCCGCCGCGCGCTGCCACAGCCGGTGCGTTCGGCGTATGCCGGCGTGTACGACGGCTGGGACAAGGCGATCGCCACCCTGCGTTTCATGCAGGACATCCCGCTGGCGCAGGGCGATCGCGCCTGGCCGCTGCTGAAGGCGGCCGAGGCGCAACTGCCGGCGTATGCCGACCGCCCCGCCTTCATCGGCTGGGGGCTGCGCGACTTCGTGTTCGACCGCCATTTCCTCGAGCGCTTCCGCGTGGCACTACCCGGCGCGCAGGTGCACGCCTTCGAGGATGCGGGGCACTACGTTCTGGAGGACAAGCACGAGGTGCTGGTGCCGGAGATCCGACGCTTCCTGGAAGCGCATCCTCTGTAGTGTTTCGGCGGGGTGGGGACGCCCTCCCTTTCAAGTCGCTCCCCGGGACACGCTTGGTTGAAAGGGAGGGCCTCCCCACCCCTCGATGCAGTCAGGCGATTTGGGGAAGCGCCATGAACTCCATGCTCTGCTCCAGCGGAGGCGACTTTGCTTGGAGGATGGGCAGCGGATGGCCTCAACCAAGCGAGTATCGGGGAGCGACTTGAGGCCATCTACTGCCCAGCCCCGGGCTCCCTTGTCGTCGCCGCGTGCAATACGGCGTCACGTACCCGGCAACGTAGTCTTCTCCTGCTCCTCCATCCCGGCCCAGGCCGCCGGCGTCAGCACCGGCAGGCCGTGGGCGATCCGGGCCTTGTCGCATTGCGCGCTTGCTGCCCCGAATTCCCAGCTGGCCGGCACCAGTGCGCACGCCGACGGCCGGCGCGCATGGATCGTGCAGCGGCTGTAGCGGCCGATCTTTGCATCCAGCGCGATGCAGCGCGGCGCGGCCTGCGAGGTGCCGCGCATCGCGCGCTCATGCGTGCGTAGCGGCTCGGTCAGCGCGAACGGCACCGCGCCACCCAGCGCAGGATCCGCCTCGGACCTCGAAAGGTGGCGCAGCAGGCGCCGCAGGTCAGGCAGGGATGCATGGGGAAGGGACGTGCGCTGGCGTGGGTGCGCGATTCTTGGGTCGCGCCGGCCCGCGCGCAAGGGGCGGCGAGCGGGCGACAATGGCGGCATGAGCGAACCCTGCAACATCGCCGCCGCGCTGCCGCGCCTGGCGCGGGAGCGACCGGATCAGGTCGCGATGCGCTGCCCGGGTCGCAACGGGCGCTACCAGGTCGAGCTGAGCTATGCGCAGCTGGATGCGCGCAGCGATGCCATCGCCGCCGGGCTTGCCGGGCACGGCATCGGTCGTGGCAGCCGGGTGGTGGTGATGGTGCGGCCGACCCCCGCGTTCTTCCTCACCATGTTCGCGCTGTTCAAGGCCGGTGCGGTGCCGGTGCTGGTCGACCCCGGCATCGACAAGCGCGCGTTGCGGCAATGCCTGGCGGAGGCGGCGCCGGAGGCCTTCATCGGCATTCCGCTCGCGCTGCTGGGCAAGGCGCTGCTGGGCTGGGCGCCCTCGGCGCGGGTGCGCGTCACCACCGGCAAGCGCGCCTGGCTGGCGGACGCGACTCTGGAGGAGCTCGAGCGCGCGGGCGCCGGCGCCGGTCCGCAACTGGCGGACACCGCGCCCGACGACACCGCCGCGATCCTGTTCACCAGTGGCAGCACCGGGGTGCCAAAGGGCGTGGTCTATCGGCACCGGCACTTCGTGGCGCAGGTGGACATGCTGAGCACCGCGTTCGCGATCGAGGCGGGCGGGATCGACCTGCCCACCTTCCCGCCGTTCGCGCTGTTCGACCCCGCGCTGGGCCTGACCAGCATCATTCCCGACATGGATCCCACGCGCCCGGCGCAGGCGGATCCGCGCAAGCTCCACGCCGCGATCGCCCGCTTCGGGGTCACCCAGCTGTTCGGCTCGCCCGCGCTGATGCGGGTGCTGGCCGCGCATGGCGAGCCGCTGCCCACGCTGCAGCGGGTCACCTCGGCAGGCGCGCCAGTGCCGCCGGACGTGGTGGCGGCGATGCTGGACCTGCTGCCGCCCGATGCCCGCCTGTGGACGCCTTACGGCGCCACCGAATGCCTGCCGGTGGCGGTGGTCGAAGGCCGCGAGCTGCTGGCCCTGCGCGCGCGCACCGAAGCCGGCGCCGGCACTTGCGTCGGCCGGCCGGTGCCGCCCAACACGGTGCGCATCATCCGCATCGACGATGGCGCCATCCCGGAATGGCGCGCCGGCCTGCTCGTCGGCGCCGGCCAGGTGGGCGAGATCACGGTGGCCGGGCCCAGCGCCACGGATGCGTATTTCAACCGCGACGCGCAGACCGCGTTGGCCAAGATCCGGGAGCAGATGCCCGATGGCGCCGAGCGCATCGTCCACCGCATGGGCGACCTCGGCTGGTTCGATGCCGACGGCCGGCTGTGGTTCTGCGGGCGCAAGTCGCAGCGGGTGGTCATCGACGAGGCGACCACGCTGTGCACGGAGCAGGTCGAGCCGATCTTCAACGCGCATCCGCAGGTCGCGCGCACCGCCCTGGTGGGCGTCGGGGCGAAGGGCGCGCAGCGTGCGCTGCTGGTGGTGGAGCTGGTCCGCGGGACCGACAAGCGGCACTGGCCGCGCATCGCCGGCGAGCTCCGGCACATCGGCGAGGGCCATGTGCACACGGCCAAGGTCGAGGGCTTCCTGCGCCACCCCGGGCCGCTGCCGGTGGACATCCGCCACAACGCCAAGATCGGGCGCGAGCGGTTGGCGGCGTGGGCGGCGCGGCAACCGCCGGGAGACGTCGCATGAAACTGCTGGTCACCGGAGGGGGCGGTTTCCTCGGCCAGGCGCTGTGCCGTGGCCTGGTCGAACGCGGGCACGCGGTCACCAGCTTCAACCGCGGCCACTACCCGGCGCTGGACGCGATTGGCGTGCGTCAGCTGCAGGGCGACCTTGGCGACCGCGACGCGGTGATGGCGGCATTCGCCGGCGGCTTCGACGCGGTCTTCCACAACGCGGCCAAGGCCGGCGCCTGGGGCAGCTACGCGCGCTACCACCGGGCCAACGTGGTCGGTACCCGCAACGTGCTGGAGGCGTGCCGCGCGCACGCCATCGGCCGGCTGGTCTACACCTCCACCCCCAGCGTCACCCATCGCGCCACCCATCCGGTGGAAGGCGGCACCGCCGAGACCGTGCCCTACGGCGAGGATTTCCAGGCGCCGTACGCCACCACCAAGACGATCGCCGAGAAGGACGTGCTCGCGGCCAACGACGCGCGGCTGGCCACCGTCGCCCTGCGCCCGCGCCTGATCTGGGGACCGGGCGATGCGCAGATCCTGCCGCGGCTGGTCGCGCGCGCCAGGCAAGGGCGGCTGCGCTTCGTCGGCAATGGCGAGAACCTGATCGACACCACCTACATCGACAATGCCGCGCAGGCGCACTTCGATGCCTTCGAGCACCTCGCGCCCGGCGCCGCCTGCGCGGGCAAGGCCTACTTCATCAGCAACGGTGATCCGCGCAGCACGCGGGAGACCATCAACGCGCTGCTGGCCGCGGCCGGGGCGCCGCAAGTCGACAGGACCATCCCGTTTCGCGTTGCCTACGCCATCGGCGTGGCCTGCGAGGGGCTGTGGCGCGCGCTGCCGCTGCAGGGAGAGCCGCCGATGACGCGCTTCCTCGCCGAGCAGCTGAGCACCGCGCACTGGTATTCGATGGCGCCCGCCACGCGCGATTTCGGTTACCTGCCACGGGTGACCTTCGAGCAGGGGCTGGAGCGGCTACGGCAATCATTGGGGACGGCCCCACCCCCTACAATGCGTCCATGACCGCGCCGTTCAACTGGAAGCAGCCCGCCGGCAAGGCGCTGGAAATCGCGCTGAACCGCGCGCTCGCGCTGGACGAGGACACCCGCGCCGCGCTGCAGCCGCTGCACGGCCAGCGGGTGGTGCTGACCCTGACCTCGCCGCCGATGGCGGTGCAGGTGCAGGTGGACGGGCAGGCATTGCGGGTGGGTGCGCCGGAGGACGGCAGCGATCCGGACCTTGGCGTGCGCACCACGCTGGGCGCCCTGCTGGGCCAGCTGCCGCGCCTGCTGGACCGCAGCGGCGAGGCGGCCGCGCCGATCGGCAAGTTGCGGATCGAGGGCGATGCCGAACTGGCCCGCCGCCTGCAGCAGCTGGCGCGCCGGTTCGATCCCGACTGGGAATTGCCGTTCGTGCGGGTGTTTGGCGACGTAGTCGGCGTGCAGGTCGCCAAGGCGGTGTCCTCCGGCCTGCGCCAGGCGCAGGTGGCCGGCCGCAACCTGGCTGGGAGCGCCGCCGAATTCGTCACCGAGGAGAGCCGCGACGTCGTCCCCCGCGCCGAGCTGGAGGCCTTTTACGACGACGTCGATACCCTGCGCGACGATGTCGAGCGCATCGCCGCGCGCATCGCCAGGCTGCAGCGCGAACGCGAGGCCCGGGGCGGGCCGCCGGCATGAAGTCCGCGCTGCGGGCCATGCGCATCGGCCGGGTGCTGCTGCGCTACCGGCTCGATGACCTGCTGGACGGCACGCCTGCGGAGCGCTGGCTGAAACTCATGCGGCCGTTCGTGCCGCGCGCATCCGCCGACATCGCGGCCAAGCCCCGCGGCGCGCGCCTGCGGCTGGCGCTGCAGGAACTCGGGCCGATCTTCGTCAAGTTCGGGCAGATCCTGTCGACCCGGCGCGACCTGGTGCCGCCGGACATCGCCGAGGAACTGGCCTTCCTGCAGGACCGGGTGGCGCCCTTTGACGGCACGCAGGCGCGCGAGCTCGTGCGCGCGGAGCTGGGCGAGATCGCCGAGGCCTTCGAGAGCTTCGACACCACGCCGCTGGCCTCGGCCAGCATCGCCCAAGTCCACGCGGCGACCCTGCATGGCGGCCGCGAGGTGGTGGTCAAGGTGCTGCGCCCCGGCATCCGCGCGCAGATCGCCGACGACATCGCGCTGCTGTCCAGCGTGGCCGCGATCGTCGCGCGCACCCATCCGAACGCCGACAAGATCCGCCCGAAGGAGATCGTCGCCGAGATCGAGAACACCCTGGCGGCCGAACTCGACCTGCAGCGCGAGGCCGGCAATGCCAGCCTGCTGCGACGCAACTGGGACGGCAGCGCCGACCTGTACGTGCCGGAGGTGATCTGGTCGCACACCGCGCAGCGCGCGATGACGATGGAGCGCGTGCGCGGCATCCCGTCGGACGACATCGCCGCGCTGGACGCCGCCGGCATCGACCGCAAGGCGCTGGCGGCCAAGGGCGTGCGCGTGTTCTACCAGCAAGTATTCCGCGACAACTTCTTCCACGCCGACGCCCACGCCGGCAACATCTGGGTCGATTCGGACCCGGCCCGGCGCGCCGACCCGCGCTTCATCGCGCTGGATTTCGGCATCGTCGGCCAGCTGTCGGCCA